>JBFWSG010000015.1:0-117108 GCA_050248495.1 Pirellulales bacterium
CACGCAGCTTACGCACAATCTGCTCAGGACTGTGTCGCTTCCGTCGCTTCGTCGTCATCAAGGTCTCCTTGCCCAAAGGGCATCTCAACCTTCATAACAACTGGATCAGATTTTCAATAGCAGGCCATCGCCAAACATGGTGACCAGCTGCCGATGACCGCCTGCATTGACCGGCTGTCGATGCGCCTTGATCCACTGAGCAACTTCCGCTTCAATCGCCGCCATGAGCATCTCTTGGACGCCTTGCCGAAGGATCGAACTCAAGACATCCCGGCTCGTGGATGGAAAAACAAAAGATGTTGTGGTAGCTTCCTGCATGGTGGCGTACTCTCGGGGAAATCGGGTTTGTAACAACCAAATTCAATCCCAAGTACGCCGCCTTCTTCAACTCCTCATCCACAACTTCTAGTCATATCCAGGGTACTTGTCACGAAGTCTTCCGAAAGATACTCCAAAACAAATCGTCGCCGGGGTAAGGAACCGAGAGACCTGCTGGCATCAACTCCGCCAAGTGGTTAATCAAAAAGAATCGTCCGTTCCTTGGGCAGTTGTAATGCAGAATGGACTTGGCATAGGCTGCCGAAATCCATTTAGTCATTCTACCCGATCGCACTTTTGTCAGTTGAAACTGGCTGGCCAAACGATCCAGTCCTTCCCGACTAAACCAATGTCGCACTGTCGGAGGGTTGTATTCGTGCCAACTCTGGCCCAGTATTCGTGCGACAAAGCTGCGGCGATTCCATGATTCGACAAGTAATAGGCCGCCGGGAACTAATAGATTCGAAGCCTTTTCGATTGCGAACCGAGGATCTTCGAAATGCGCAATCACTTGAAACATCGTGACTACATCAAACTCTTCGTCCGTTTCGAAATCTTCAAATGTCGTATTTTCGACATTGAGTCTCAATTCTGACCGCGCATAGTGAGCCATCGTCGAATTGGGTTCAATGCCGATGCCCGACCAGCCTTCACCAATAAACCCGCGTAAGAGAAATCCAGCCGCAGAACCGACGTCCAAGACCCTGGCTTTGCCCTGACTTCCAATCATCTGGGCATATCGGCGGCCACGGCAAACTAAGTGGGATTGCTCCGATAAGTAGTTGTTGTATCCAAATTCGCCATCAAAAAAATAAGAGTCTGAGTAACAGTCCTGAATGTGAGTCGGTGCCGCTCCCGCGGTCAAATACCGATGCCCACAACTAGTGCACTCGCCGACTTGGAATTCTCGACGAGTAAACGCGACCAAGCATTCTCGCCCGTCACAAACTGGGCAGTGTGCGGCGGTGGGAGTCGACTTGAACTGGACAGCTGAGCGGGATCGCGAACCGCGCTTGAGATTCATTTCCAACGCTTTTCACGCATTGTGTGCAGCAATCGGGCCTGGAGCGTTGCTCGTTCCTTTGTAACCGATTTTTGACTCGATACCACCCGGTTCGGAACTTCTTTTGACTGCTGTCGCAACGTCGACACCGCGGCTGTAACACGACTTATGACCATCTCGATGTCGGGCTCCCCTGCATAGATTCTTGAAAGACTTCGTGCCGCGATTTTCGTTTGCGACAAACGGACGTCAAGTTTCAGATTTTTTCTTGAACATCATTCGCCATGGCCAAGTTACTGGACGTGGATCTTCGATTCCGCGTCACACGAGCCTGGTCGACGGTCCGCGAAATTGGGCATGGACATCGCGTTGGCCACCGTCGCGGGACAGGTCAACTCGTCGTCGATAACACCGGCCTGAACGTCTTTGGCGAGGAAGAATGGAAAGTTCGCCAACACGGCCGGGGCAAGCGGCGGGACTGTCGAAAGCTCCGACTGGCGATCGACCCCGACGCGCACACGACCCTCGGCCGGCGCGTGATCGATTCGCCGACGCACGACGGCACGGCGGCGTTGCCGCTGTTGGATCAGATCGACGCCGAACTACAAACACTCTTTGGCGACGGCGCCTGCGACCAATAGAAGGCGTACGACGCCTTGGAACGGCGCGACGCTTGCGCCGTCATCCGACGACGCGAGCGGGCGAAGCAGAACACCCGGACCAACGGTTCAGGGGACCGCGACGAAGCAATTCGTCAGGCCGGCAGGCCTGAAAAAACACAGCGGCTATCCGCGCCGCAGCCTCGCCGAAACGGCCGTCAGCTGCCTCAAAGGTGCAGGCCGGTGAACGACTCAAGAATCGAGGGCCCACCAACCAGAAATCCGAAGTCGCTCGCCGATGCAAACTTCTCAACTGGTTCGTCCTACTCGGCATGCCACCACCGACACGAATTTTGGCAGCAAGACGAAGATACTCCATCATTGAGGGGACGGAATATGTCGATGATATCAATTGATTCGACCAAATTCGTCGACATTGCGGGAAGCAACACCACGCTGGAGTCTGCCGTTTGACTATGCGGTAATGCGATCTAGAGTTACTGTTGACCTCATCACTTCGCGGGCTTTCCGCGACATCCGAATCGGCCCTGTGCGAGGCCAAGCTTGGCCCATCCCCACTGTTTGAATTCTTTGAATTTGGTCTTTTGCTGACGATTTACCGGTTACGGTGCCGACCTGGCGATTGTCTAGCAGTCCAATACTCAACTTGGCGCGACGAAAATGACTTTTCTGCAAGCGACGCCATCTCAAAAATCAACTCCCTCTGGTCACATACGTGCCAGAGTCTGCGAAGACATTCTTTTGAACGTTGTATCATCACGTCACGATCGACAAGCGGCATTCGAGCTCATTTATCGATCGTATCTGCAATCCGGACAGTGTGCAAAAAATGATTCAGGAATGCGAGCAACACCGTATCAACTTTTGTCGACGACCGACCTAATTCTCGCAAAACTGCGGGGCCAAGCAATTAGCACGGTCAGCCTTGTCCGAGATGGAGCGCTCGGGCTGCCTATCGAATCGCTTTGTCCGGAGGAAGTCGCTCTGCGTAGAGCTTCGGGCATCCGACTCGCCGAAGTTTCGTCGCTTGCGGATCGGCGCCAGGGAACTGCGCGCTTTTTTGGTTTGTTTTGCGAGCTTTCGCGCCTGATGATTCAGCTCGCATCCAAAACGCGCATTGGCGAGCTGTTAGTAGCCGTCAACCCACAACACGCGCCACTTTATCGACGCTATCTGGCTTTTGAGCAAATCGGCGACGAGCGGATATGCGAAATTGGCCAGGGCTTTCCCGCGATTCCACTTAGTCTCAATTTTGCCAAAGCTCAAGTCGAGAGGCGCGATTGCTGGGCCGATTTGATAGGTGAACCGCTGCCAGACGAGATTTTGCAGTCTTGTCCAATCACCGCTGAGGATCGTCAATACTTTTTTTCGGTGCTCGATTCCTGCAGCGAGCAGAGTGCTGCGTGGCCACAGCGCTCGGCCAGCTTTGGCGACTCTGAAGCCGCGGATTCCGCGCGTCAATTGGTGAAGTTATAGTTAAGATGCCGCAAGCGCCGTCGAGCAATCTCGGTGCGACCCAAACTCCACCCGCATCTCTACCTATGTCAACTGGTGGTCTGCTTTTCTGCCGTCATTTGCGCTCGCTCCAAATACTGGGTAAAGGCGGGTACAAATTGTTTGATGAATTCATCCAGCGGCAATTTATCGGATGATTCCACAAACGGGGGGTCTACGGCCTGTACGTGGACTTTATACAGTACTGAAGCGCCACCGTAGGTGATGCGCGGCATCTTTGGAACCGACCAATTCCCGTCAATTGTGAATGCGTAAGCAACACGGAACGGATTTCGCAGCTTCGAATCGTGTTGATATCGAAGCACCCGAAAGCTACTCGCCTCATGAAGATCTTCATTGGAGCCATCGATATTAATCTTACTCTCACCGAGCAAATTGTTTGCTTGATTGGCAAAACAAATGTCGGGAGGATGTCGCACTAGCGGTCCTGGCTGCCCAACCATCAGAAGCAAAAGGACGAAGTCGTCAGAGCCGCGTCGACGATAATAGCGACTCACATACCCTGCGAGTCCTAACTCCTTCATAACGCCTTCTGACAATCGGTCACCCGGTTCTGCAGCCTCCCAAGAACCGATTTGATTTGGGAAGTTCTCCAGCGCAGCGGCGGCGGCGGCAAGTTTCGCCGGTATTTGCCAACGATTGGTAAACTTTCCCTGGTGAATCGCAGGCCAAATCGTCAATACTGCGATTGACACCAAGCTGAGCACAGCGGGCCCCATCAAATTGCGAACCATAATCGCCTCGCAGCAAATCGACAAACCATTCAACGGATAATAAGCACGTCCGGTGTAACCGCGTGAAGGCTTACAGCGAATACTTAAGTCGCAATGCCGCCGCAGCTTCCCGATCTGTCACAGAAAGGGGACGTTCACTAAGCCCAAGCCCAGAGGCTATTACAAGTGACTCTTCCGCGTCAGCAACACGACCCAATTCGTCCTGGGCCATTGCCATATGCAAATATACAGCTGGATCCGCCTCAGCACTTTCTGCAGCCAACGATAGCGTTTTTAATGCTTCTGTAGCGCGGCCCAAATGAACTAATATCTCTCCCTCGGTATTCAAGAGTGAAGCTGTCCCTGGATACATCGCAAGGGCACGTTGTATCGTCTGGAGTGCGACGGCGCGCTTCAAAGGATCGGCGCATAGCAGCGATGCAAAATTGTTCTGCGCGTCCTGATGATTTGGATCAATTGCCAATAGCCGCTCGTATAAGTCCGCCGCACGCTTGTTATTTCCGACAATCGAGGAGAGATCGGCTGCATCCTGCAACAGAGACAAGTCGGTCGGATTCACTGCGACGACTTCATCCAGAAGCGTGTCACACGCTTCAACTTCTGCCCCATCATCGGCACCACGCAAAATGATTGCATTGGCGAGCAGCCTAGCAGAAATGCTCTGAGAAATGCCCTCAGGTGGTCGCCGACAAAGGGCCAGCGCTTCCTCGATACATCCCTCATCGAGGAGCACTCCAAGGATGTCATACATCAAGGACTGAGAAGTTTGATCATTTTTCCACGCCTGCATTGCAACGGAGTTGCGGCACACTTCGCGCAATATCGTGTCGACGTTAGATTCCGCCGATCGCTGAGGCGAGGAGCGTGCAAAGCGAATTTCCCATCGTAGTTGTTCGGGTAGGCCCTTTGGCAACTGACCAAGTCGAACCAGGACTTCGTGTGCACGGTTAGTGAATCGATTGTCAGGCTGAAAGTGCTCTTTCCAGAACTTGAGAAACGCCACAAGCTCGTCGGATTGCACAGACTGCGTCGACACCAACTCGTCTAGTATGCCGTACGCGGCCGCAGTTCTTCCGCTTTTACCATAAAGCTCGGCCAGCAACAGCCTGTCTTCCACACTGCGCGTTTCTAAGTCTTCTGCCAAATCGATTGCTTTGTCTATGTCATGCGGCTCGTTTCGACCAGCCAACAAACGTGCCGTCAGCCGTCTTTTCTCGTCCGCTAGACGAGGCGGAGTATCGGGCAGTTCTCGAAGAATTTCTAGTGATTCATTTGTTGCCGCTAAGTCGTTTTTTGCACCTAATATTCGAACGAGAATGAGCTTCGGCACTACGGCCTTCGGATCGGCCTGAATAGCTGTTCGACAGTATCGTTCCGATAGTCGTGGGGCGCTTTTTGAAAAATATGCAGCGGCCTGTGACAGCGTAGCCACTCGCGTTGGCACATCCGCTTGCTTCAGCGCCAAATCGACGGCGCTGCGCCACCTCCTGATCGCATATGCAGTGCGTGGCAACATGTCGTTAAGCTGAGCGAGAGCGAGTTGTTTCGCGATAGGCTCGAGCTTGGCCTCATTTTCGAAGTGACTCAGCACAACTTTTGCCTGATCGACTTGCTTCGCCTGTATGCAGAAGGAAATTAGGGCCGCCCATTTAGAGATGTCATTTGGCGCAAGACGAACCGCTTCCCGAAATGACTTTTCAGACTCCATCTCATTTTCGCGCTTTTCTGCGCTACCCGGTGGTAGAGCCAAAGCGGAGACCCAACAAGCACGACCTAGCCGCATATAGGCCTGCGGATCATTGGGATTCTCGCTGACCCATTTACGGGCCTGCGCAAGCGCCGACTCCCTGCTCTTAGAATGCAGCAGCAATGGCATCAAGCGTTCGTAGATTTCCGGTGAAGACAACGCCAACTTAGTCATCTCGCCGGCATATTTGTCAATGTCTTCCTGTCGGCCGCTAGTTGCCAACAATGCTAGGAGCGGCTCTGCAACCGTAGCGTCACGCAAACCAAGTTCCCACGCCGCCTTTAGCCGACCAACGGCCTCGTTGTTGTCGCCGACAAGTAGGGCGTTTTGTGCGAGAAAGTACTGTCCCATCGGCCAGTTAGGGCGAGCATCACCAATTTCGCGCGCTAAAGTCGATAATTCAGTCCTTTGACGCTGGTCGAGTTGTTGACCCAACGACAATAGACGCATCACGCGAAAAGCCTTCCATAGCGATCCACTTGCTCCCTCAAGCTGCTGCAATTGGCTTATACAACGGTCCGCGCGCTCCGACGCGCCGTCGTCGAGAGAGTATTGCGTCAACCTTTCAAGAAGGCGTAGCTCGGCTGGATGAACGCGGCACGCTTTTTCGAGTACGGCGACGGCTTCCGCAGTTTTTCCACGTCCCCTCTGAAGGGCGGCAGCCAAAAGGGCAGTCTCAACATAGTCCTCGCCCTTAAGTGTTTCCAATGATCGACCGAGGACTGCCACCGCTTCATCGCTATCGCCTGTAGCGACAAGTAAATTCGCAAGGAGGGCCGTGACCGTTGACGGATTCCCTCCGTGCTTTGCGAGTTGCTCAATTGCTGACCGTGCAGCATCGAAGTCCCCTGCTTCAACTTCGACAATCGCAAGCAGTTGCCATATCTGGGCTTGATCAGGTTCCTTTTGCAGCTTTTCCTTTAGCAATCGAATCGCCTCGGGACGCCGATTCTGCAGACGTAGCAAGTCCACATATACTGCGAGCAGCGTGGGGAGTGAGGCTGAGAGTTCACTCGCCCGCTTAATCGACCGTTCCACACTGGAAAAGTCACGACGTTCCGGCGGCAGTCGAAGCTGTTGTTGAAACTCGGCCCTTGCAAGCGCCGTCCAAGCTTCTCCCGAGTTGGGCTCCTGTTGAGTACGATGTCGGCTATCGACCACCGCTGATTCCAAGTCGCCGGAAGCGATCGCCGCTTCAAATACTGCATTGTGGGCGCTACGCGAAGACGGATTCATGCGCAGCGCCGAAGATCTTGCAACAAGTGCTTGCTCTGGCTGACGAAGCGCAATGTACAACTCTGCCAATTTGTGCCAAGATCGCTCAATCTCCTCGGCATAACCACTTTTTGCCGCCTGCCCGACTTCTTCCGAATCGAGGGCCGCTCTGAGCCGATTCGTAGCTTCCGCCAAATGACCCTTTCCGCGCAACTGAATTGACTCGGTGTTAGCGATACCAAGCAGGAGATGGCCGCGCGTCGGTGCATCCGCAATGCTAGATACGATCTTCCTAATTGGCTCGATCAGCGATTCCGCTTCAGCATCATTGCCGTTGATTGCTAAAGCCTGAGCTAGGGCAAGAATTAATTCTGAAGGCGGATTGTCCGAGGTCGATTTCCCCTCTTTGAGGACTCTAATTGCGGACTGGCGTCCCGCGGCGTCACCTGCTTGTAAGTGCAGATCCGCAAGTGCTAAATACGGCCGTACGGACAAAGGGGACGCTGCAATCGCCTGTTTCAAAAAAGTCTCCGCAGTTGCACGATCTTGTTGTTTGCGACTGCTGCGATCCGCAGCAACTAACAAGACTTCGACTTGCTTTTCAGGAGGAGCAGAAGGACATAGCTCGATGGCCCGGTCGAGATCTTTATCTGGATCGCGATTTTCAGTATCGGTCCAATAAATCTCTCCATACTTGTAACGGATCAGCCAAGCTTCGGGATCTCTCGGGTACTTCGCAACCAGCTGATCCATCAATCCATCTGCCTTGGCAATGCGCGCTGATTCGGACGGCGCGACAAGTTTTCCACGAGTGATTACCGCGAGCGCTGCGACATGTCGAAGCGGACAGTTGTTGCCATCCACTGAACGCTGCAACGCTTCGGTCACATCCAGCCAAGAATACTGATTTTGGCGTTCACCGGATGGAGAATTGAGATAGGAAAGTAAGACATCAGCGCGCTTCTCCGTCAGTTTACTGTCATGCTTCGTCCCTGACAAAGAATCTAGTTCCGTGATCAACTCAAGCGCGAAGTGGTAGTTTCCACATTGCGAGGCGGTGTCAATTGATTCAATCGCCAGATCACGTCGCTGAGGCTGCGCTCGAAAAGCGTTTCGCAGGAGTTCCGCAGAACGAAGTTTTTCTCCTTGGGAGCTTGCGACCTTTGCATATGTTACCGCGAGATGAGTCTGCTGATCTAAATCTTCCGGTCGCGCACGCGTGTATCGTTCAATGTACTCAACGGCCTTTGAAAGGTCTCCCTCCTGTTCGAATCGGCCGGCCGCCGTCAGCAACGTCGTCAGTGCTCGATTTCGCTGCAGTCCGTACCACCACCAGCCGGTTGCGATCGCAAGAAAAAGTCCAATTCCGATGGTTGGAGCTAACAATGGCCAGTTCCAACTCTGACCAGTATTCCACGCTTTGGGAATCCAATCGAATAACCAAACCAATCCCATGAAAAGGAAAAGCGCGACGGGAATTACGAGCAGGCCCGACAGGTCGTGGCTTAAACGGCGGGCGGTCTCACTTGTAAAGTAGCTTGTCAGGAGCCCGCTGGACGTTATCCGTAGTGCGTTGACAGCAATCGCCACCGGGGCCACGGCCAAGAGGATGCCAATGGCTTTGCCGCGGCTTGGACGCGTGATCAATACCGTCGCAAAAGCAAGCGCCGTTATCCCATAGAACATTCTCAGGCCGCTACATGCTCGCTCGACTTCCAGCGTTTGATCGCCGAGCAGAATTGTCGTTCCCTCGACAATTGCAGGCTGGCCGAACATTTGGAGCGCGACCCCGCTCAACTGGGCCGCGAGGAGTTGCAGCGGTGTGCTCAGAGCCACGGCAATTGTTGCAGGGATCGGGCTGGCAAACCACAAGAACGCGACGGACGGAAGGGACCACCGAAATAGGCTCCAACCTGCTAGCGTCCAACATGCCCCACCGATCCACAGCGGAATGCTCCAGGCATCGAGTTCCGGAAGGTAGAGCCGGCCTGCTAAGTAGCGTAGTAACCCGGCAAGTAATACGATGGCCAATCCGTACGGATGGAAGCCAACTTGTGGCATCGGGCAGTCGCGACGTCGAAGCCACAGGAAGAAGACCGCGAGCGGCAATACGAGATATCCGTGCGAGTAGTCAGGGTCGGCAGACCAAGTTCGCACGATTCGGACGAGCGTTTCCCAATAGGCCCAAATCCCGATTGCCGCAACAAATGTTACGACAAATAGCGATAGTTGTCGATTTTGCCAGAAGCGCGATCTCCATTCGCTCTGCGTTTCCGTCGTCATGCAACATCAGGCTTTAAACGCCCGCCAGCCAGGTGAGGATCAAAGAATTCGAGGCTTACTATTAATTGTGATTTCAGCCTACCTTTCGCTCAAGTCCTTGGAAAACCCGCAATTCCCGAGAGCCAATTGCAAAAAAGAATCTCCGTCGGGTTGTCCGACGGAGATTCTATGAGATGGCTTTGAATGCAATCTAATGCGGTAGTCGGCCTCAGCCGACGCGACGCCGCCGGAAAATCCCACCCACCGCGCAGGCTAACACGGACCAAACCGAAAGGGATGCGAGTTCTGGCACGGCAACCTGGAAAATCTGGTCCTGCCGGCCATTTGGATTGCTGCTAACCAAAGCCAGCGACTTCAACGTCGGAATGTCGGACAGAGTTCCACCTCTTGCTGGAAGCTGTGCCAACAAGGCGTCCGCATTCGAACGATCCGTGGCATTGTAACCGCTAGGACCGGCTAGAATGGTATTGACGGCGTCATAGTCACCAAAGACAACCTCCCACACAGCCAATTGAAAGGCAGCCGCCTTGGCAACACCATCAACACCAGCAGTGGATGCCGACTGAAAGAAGTGGTCCATGAGG
The DNA here is from genome assembly GCA_050248495.1 of Pirellulales bacterium. Lineage (GTDB taxonomy): Bacteria > Planctomycetota > Planctomycetia > Pirellulales > Lacipirellulaceae > DASYDU01. The sequence continues at coordinate 10,020 of JBFWSG010000015.1, forward strand.
ATTTCCAGATTGCTAGCCTGCGTCGCACTCATGGTTGATCCGGCCCCTGGTTTGGGGGCGTTTGTGAGTGCATTGACGTCGTAAGTTGTGGCACCGGACGCGATGTTCTGCTGTAGCTCGATGCAAAATGTATACAGCGTGCCGGCGACCAAATTCAACTTCCATGCCGGATCCCACCCTGTCAAATCCGGCTGGCTGACGTTTGTCCAATCAAAACGGCCGCCATTGCCTTTGGAATGTCCAGCTGCTTGACCAGCATATGTGGCCTTCAATGTGCCGTAGTCCCCAGCAACCGCACCAGGAGCAAGAACTGCCAATAATACGAAACAGCAGAGAAATCGCATGTACGCACCATCCCATTTTCGTCTAGGAAGCAAAACCAACGCGAGTAAAAGCAATGTCCTAAGACACTGCTAAGCGCACCACAGGCAGTTGTTGTGCCAATGAACCTTATTACGCTCGATCTCGCGATGCTACATCTAACTCGGACTGCGTTAACGTATTGTGCGTTAACGATTTAACGTCAATAGCTATACGTGCCACAAATTCTCTAACGCTTACTTCATTCTTGGCTGATCGACCGTCGAGTAGCAAGTCTATTCTCAATTTCAAATAATTTCCATGACATTTTTCCCATATTCACCGAATCAGCGCCAAACAATCTGCAAACGTCATGAGTAGAAACTCACGCCGATGGGGATCAATTAACTTGCAGCACTTCCGTGCAATTACTCAATCACTGGCATGAAAAGCCGCTTGCAAGTTGGCCGCAACGGGAATTGCAGGAAGAGCAACGATGCAACTCACGCGTCGCCGCCGATGAGCAGAGAGGACTTCGGCAAGAATTAAGTCCGGACCTCAGAAAAGATCGGCTGAAGGTTTTCTGCGATGCAAAATCACACCAGCGGCGCCAACGAAAGCGCCCCATAGAATGATTGCGGACGCTTCTGGGACCGCAACTTGCGTGATCTGATCCTGCTTTCCATTCCGCACAAGGGCGATTGTCTTGAGGGATGGATTGTCAACCAATTCGTTGTTCAACAGCTGCTGGAGCCAAGTGTTAGCCAAGTCGACAACCCCTGCGGTGGCATAGTACGCATTACTCGGAGCGGCGCCGGCACCGACGATGGGTGACCCAGCGCCTGCCACATAGTTGCCGTAACCAATTTCCCACAGCGCCAACTGAAATGCCCCTGCTTGCACCACCGTGCCAGTTGTCGCCAGTTTCCAATAATTATCCGCCAGCAATTCAATATCGCGTGCCTGCGCCGCAGTAAACAATGATCCGCTTCCTGGATTCGGTGCATTCTCCAATTTGTTCATGTCATATACAGAACTCCCGACGACTTCTGAGAGCTCGATGCAAAACGTATATAAAGTGCCACCAGCCAACTGAAGATTAAAGCCTGGATCGCTGGGCGTTGTTGAGACCGGTCGCCAGTCGAAACGCCCGCCATTTCCCAGTGAGTGCCCGGCACCTTGCCCAACATAAGTGGCGGTCAAAGTGCCGTAGTCGCCTGCATTCACAGTCGATGCTAAACACACAAAACCAACTAACAGTCCTAAGAACGGCCGCGTTGCGTTCATTTTATGATTGCTTCCTGCCAGAGTTACGGTCTGCCCCGCCTGGAGAGCAGCAATCCGTATGCCTTGAATCGCTCTACGAGAAGAAACTGCCGGATTCGTAGCCAAATGTCACCCTAAATATCTAGCTTTCAGCGACTTGCGCTAAGTCCTCAAGACTATGACGCCCGCCGTGTAAGCCTGAAAAATTCGACCAATCAAAATGGTTTTCGATAATCAAAATCCACATGTTGTCGATTTGATAATTTATCACTTGATCTGCTTGGTGGGTTCACCTAGCTTTCCGCCAAGTAGAAATTGGGAACAGGCCGAACGGCAGCGACAAGAAAATAGTTGGCTCTGGTACCCTTGAAGCGCTTAGCGATGCGCCAGATCCAGGACCATTGTTTAGTCCAAAATTCTGCTTCCATACTTCATAGTCGCCCGAGTCAATTTCACCATTTCCATTACCGTCGGCAGCTAAATCTGGGCCGACCTGACCAAACGTGTCACGCCAAATTGTGTAATCCGCCGCATCAACGATGCCGTTCAGGTTGTAGTCGCCAGCGAACGCAGAGGCAACGCGTAAGAGAAACACCTGCGAATCGTTTCGGTCAACCTGCCAGGTTAAGCCGCTTGCCAAGGCTGGCAGCGACTCGCTGCCAAACGCTGACTGGATGCCCCCGGTTGCCGTGAGGATGGAGAATTCGTCTCCCAAGACCGGTACAAAGCCCGCTACTAGCGACACCACGAGCTGACCATCGATTGCTGCCTCGCCATCGACAATTAATTGATCAAATTCGGGAATCGAGTTCGAATTGTCGGTGCCTCCTAGCTCAATCTCCAAGCGACCGCCCGCCAACTGATGGAACGCTCCGACAATATTCAGCTTGCCGATACCATTTCCCGGTGCAACGATTCCACTTTCGTTAGCCACCGAAGCTTCCAAATCGCCGGCTCCGATCACCCTTCCCCCAGTCGACAGACTAACTGGTTCAGGGGAAGACAGAGTGTGAGTTCCGACGTCGAGAGTGCCTTGGTTCAGCACGACGATCGCATCAGAAATCGCTACATCGCGGTTTAGTGCCAGCGTACTTCCGGAATCTGAGACGCGGATTGCGGTCGAAACGCTGTCCACTGCTTCTAGACTGAAGTAATTGCCACTATTTACGTCAATGGAACCAAGCTGCAAGTTGCCACCAGTTCCACGAATGAGTGTTGCTGGCCCGCCAACTACCTGATACGTCCCAGCTCCCAAATAAAGGACTCCGGCTGTCAGCGTATTACCTCCTAGGTTGAGCACTCCGCCTGTTGTGACTCCGACTCCATAAAACGTCGATCCGGCCGTAATATTCCCCCCCGCGTTGACGGTCCCACCAGAAATCTGCAGTCCAAAGCCGAGCAATTCGAGTGAAGCGGTAGATGCCACCGCTCCACCATCGACGACAGCAAGGCCATCCGCCAGGCTAAGCGGTCTGTTCAGACTCAGACTGCTTCCCACCCCATCGACTGAGGCGGAAAAGGCTAATTGGTCGTCAGCGTCGACCGAAAACGTGCTTCCGCCAAACAGCAGTATCAAACCCAAGTCCGTGTTCCCACCTGACTTTTGAAATGATGCCAAACCGTTTGTCGAGTCCATGAGCAGCGCATTTGCTTTAAGCCCATGTCCCATGAGATTCAGGGAGCCATTGCCAATATTCACGAACGCCGTCGATTCGTCAGAATCCAGCTGTACCGCAGCTGGGACGATCGCCGGAATCGGGAATCCAGTGCCAATATAGACATTGTCTCCTGTCGTAGGGGGCCCTCCTGCAGGAGTCCAGATTGCGGGATTGCTCCAGATGCCGTTGGCAACTACGCCGTAGTCAGCGCCTTGAGCAAGTGACGGCAAGAAGACACAAAGAACAAAAGCAGCCAGTGAAGACCGTTCCCGGTGAGAAATCATTGCCTGTCTCAGTTCTGATTCGTTTCGACATCTGCGTCTGGACGCGTTCACGACACAACAGCACTGGCCCGAGAACTCTCTATTATCTCATAGATTTCAGGATCTGGCGAGAGTTACATTCAAGATTGTCGAAAGTCCACGATCCGATCTTGCTTTGGCAGTTTGATGATCAGGTGGGGGTCTTTGGGTCCTCGACGCCACGGTGCGAGAAACGGCATGTCTCGGCACAGCAAATCTACTTCGTCTCTGCCAGACATACTGATAACAAGTGACTTGAAGGCAATATATGTACAAGTACTGCACGATCTGGCAGCAGGCTAAGACCCTGTCAGCTCGAAGGCTCCGATATTCTCATCTAGATAAAAACCAGCTGCGACTTTGACGGTGAGTGTCCGCGGCGTCCGCCGAGCTATTCTAGAAATTGGCATTCCGCGGGAGTGGCTCTCAGCGTCAATCATCGCGGGTGGAATCTCGGTGTTCGCTCTGCTAGCCTTGATTCAACTATGGCGTCCAAAGCGCCGAGATGGCACTTCGTATAGCATTTCGGTTGCGAGGTATTTGAAGCAACGCTCGACAAGTTGGCCGGTCAAATGAATTGGACCGAGCAATTAATCGGATATTCGCGGCCGGAATTGACTAACTCGGAAAATGTCATTTGCTGGCATTAGTTTCCAGATGATCCACTATGTATCAACATTTGGCGTGGGAGACGCCTGGGTGGCAAATGAATTGCACGAACTAGATCGTGCCGGCATTCCCTATGTATTGCATGCGGTCCGTGAACCACCAAGCAGTTATCACTCCTCGAACTGGGCTAAGGAATTGCGCGCCAATACGCGTTACATATATCCCATTCCGGGGTTTGGAACTCTCTGGTCTGCAATCGTTGCTCCAGTGCTATTTAGGCGACGGTATTTTTCGGCATGCTTGAGTGCGTTCTTTGGCGAGCGCGAGAATTGGCGTGCACGCGTTGCCGTAATCGTACACTTCTTTGTGGCCTGCCACTGGGCGCGAATGCTGCGACACGAAAATCTGAGTCATGTCCATTCTCAATGGGCACATTCTGGCGCCACGATCGGAATGTATGCCTGCTGGCTGCTCGGAAAATCATTTAGCTTCACTGGTCACGCATGCGACTTGTTCCGCGATCGTGTGGCACTTTGGGAGAAGATTTCGCGGGCCGAATTCATCGTTTGCATTTCAGAATTTCACCGCCAGTTTTTTCTCGAAAACGGCGCTCAGCCGAACAAACTGATAGTCGTTTACTGTGGAATTGATCCCACGCTGTTTACTGCCGGTTCAACAAGCGATGCTCGAAGTGGCCGATTCCATATTCTTGCATCGTGCCGTCTTGTAGAAAAAAAAGGCTTGCGCTATTTACTTGATGCTTGTCGACTTTTACTCGACCAAGGCATCGACTTTACCTGCACGATTGGCGGATCGGGGCCTCTGGAAGGGCAACTTCGTGAGTACGCCGACGAATTGGAGTTGGGCGACCGAGTCGTCATCACAGGTAAGGCGATTCAGCAAGAAGACATACCGGAGTTCATGCATTCTGGGGACGTTTATTGTTTGCCATGCGTGTGGGCAGCGGACGGCGACGTAGACGGTTTGCCGCAAATGCTGATGGAAGCCATGGCATGCGGATTGCCGGTCGTATCGACACGATTGGTAGGGATCCCAGATTTAGTGGTTCACGAAGAGACCGGACTACTAGTCGAGCCAAATGAGGCAGTTGCGTTGGCCGAGGCCCTCGCACGATATCATCGTGATCGCGCGCTACGCCGAAAACTTTCAATCGCGGGCCGTGAGTACGTACTCGAACGATTTGATATTAGAGACTGCCTCTCACCTCTACTCGATATGTATCGACGCAAGTTGGGGCTGCAGATTTCCCAAGAATGCGGCAAGCAAGTTGCAATCCGATCATAGCCTAAGGCATCAGTAACTAGCCGTGATTATCTCGCAAACACCCTATCGTGTCAGCATCGCAGGAGGAGGCACCGATCTGCCCGCCTTTTACCAGCGGGAGTATGGAGCCGTATTGTCGTTAGCGATCGACAAACACATGTATGTGACAGTGAGTCCGCGATTTGACGCAACAACGCGCGTTGCCTACACACGAACGGAAATCGTGAGTTCAGTGGATGAGCTTGAGCACACAATCGTCCGTGAGGCATTGCGAATGACCGGCTTGGGGCCCCATTTAGAAATCACCACGGTGGGAGATGTTCCCGCGGGAACCGGCTTAGGGTCGAGTAGCAGCTTGACTGTTGGCCTACTCAACGCACTGTACGCGTATCAAGGCAGAGTAACTAGTCATGCGCGGCTTGCTGATGAAGCCTGCCAGATAGAAATTGATGTACTAAATAAACCAATTGGAAAGCAGGACCAATACGCGGCTGCCTTTGGAGGGGTGAACTATATTTGCTTTCATCCGGATGGAGTCGTCGACGTCGAGCCCGTGCCATGTACCTCTGATACGATTAGTGAGTTGAAGCGCTATGTGCTAATGATTTACACGGGTCAGGAACGAAGCGCCGATGAGATTTTGAAGCGTCAGACCGCCGGGACCAAAGAACGCATGGACATACTTCGGGAGATGCGGGATTTGGCAGGCCAACTTAGGGAATCGTTGACTGGAAAACCTGAGATTGAAGAATTTGCTCGTCTCATGCACGCCGGCTGGGAGTTGAAACGGTCGCTAGGATTTGGAATCACAACTGGTCAGGTGGATGAGATGTATGCTTCGGCACGAGCAGCTGGAGCAATCGGCGGTAAGTTGCTCGGAGCTGGAGGAGGCGGATTTTTGCTGTTGATGGCGCCACCGTCGCGACACGACGCAATCCGTTCCGCGCTAAAGCGACCGAAGGAATTAGATTTTGGAGTGGATCGACGAGGTAGCCGGCTCATTTTTGTGAGTGACCATCAGCGCCTCATCCAATGATTGATGTGAATGGAAAAACTCACAATGGTAGCAACGACATGCGCAAACGCAGAACTTTATTTGCGTGAACTGCACGAACTGATTGGGAAGTTGGATTGCGTCGCAATCGATGCTGTTTCGCAGCACATCTTCGAAGTCTGGACGAACGATGGTCTGGTTTTGACGATGGGTAATGGTGGAAGTGCCTTTACGGCGAGTCACTTCGTGACTGATCTGGTCAAGACGGCAGCTGTCGACGGACACCGCAGACTAAGAGCGTTAAGCCTTGCAGATAACACAGGATTGTTGACCGCCATAGGGAACGATATTGCCTACGAGCAATCCTTTGTCTATTCGCTCGAGAGCTATGCACGCGTCAATGATTTGGCGATCGTAATCAGCGCTTCTGGGAATTCTCCAAACATCGTCACAGCTTCCCAATGGGCGAAGGAACATGGCGTTCTATTGGTTGCGCTTACTGGCTTTAGTGGCGGAGAGATTGGCTCGATTGCGGACGTGCATGTAAACGTACCGTCGAACAATTACGGGACAATTGAAGATTTACATTTGTCAATCGGACACATGATTAGCCAAAAATTGCGTTCGATGGTTCTCTGCAACGGAATTAAATGATGAAGGTCTTGATCACTGGCGGAGCTGGCTTCATCGGCTCTCACACTGCCGATGGGCTCTTAAGCCACGGATATGAAGTGCGGGTGCTTGACAGCCTCGAAGAGCCAGTTCATCCCGGTCACAGCCTGCCCGCTTATCTTGACAAGCGAATTGAGTTCGTGCGCGGCGATGTACGAGACGAAGCAGCACTGATGAGCGCGATCGCAGGATGTGACGTCATCTACCATTTAGCTGCGTTTCAGGACTACCTGCCAGTGTTTAGCCGATTCTTTGATGTGAACGTCACGTCGACGGCTCGGATTTATGAATTGATTGTTCGCGAGCGATTTCCGGTGCGGAAGGTGATTGTCGCCAGTAGCCAGGCGACACTCGGCGAGGGACTCTATCGCGATGAAAAGGGCCAGGAGTGTCTGCCAGATATTCGCAGTGCAGCACAACTTGATAGAGGCGAGTGGGAAGTCAAGACGCCTAGAGGCCTCGAAGGGAGGCTCTCTTGGCAGCGTACGAGCGAAGACTACACGAACGCGCAGAATCAATACGGCCTAAGTAAGGTGGCAGAGGAGAACGTTGCCCTGCATTTGGGGCGCCGGTACGAAATCCCGACAGTGGCAATGCGATATTCCATTGTGCAAGGTCCTCGCCAGAGTTTTTACAACGCTTATAGCGGGGCTTGCCGCGTATTCTGCTTGAGTTTTCAGCAGCATGTTGATCCTTCAATTTTCGAAGACGGTAAGCAGGTCCGCGATTTTGTGAATATCAGAGACGTAGTTGACGCGAATCTATTGGTGCTTGATCACGAGCACGCGGACTATCAGAAGTTTCACGTTGGCGGAGACAAGGCAATCACCGTATCGGAGTTCGCTTCGGCCGTCGCTAGAGTTTACAGACGAAATGACTACGAGCCCAAGGTGAGCGGCAAATATCGGTATGGAGATACTCGGCACATCTGCTCCGACGTAAGTCGACTTAAGGCGTTGGGGTGGCGCCCCCGACGTGAAATTGAGGAGAGCATTGAGTCGTACAAGTATTGGCTCGATCAGGCAGACAGCGCGGAGAAGATTCTGGATTACTGCAATCGGCAGATGCAGCAGTTGGGCGTCGTCCGCGATGTAATTCAATGAGTAGCGCATCACAATCACGTATCAAGGCATTACTCTTGGCGGCGGGTCTTGGTACGCGACTGCGGCCATTGACCCACCGTTTGCCGAAATGTCTGGTTCCCATTCACGGACATCCACTATTGGACTATTGGATCGCTTCCATACGTGAAACACAGATTCGCGACGTGCTAATCAACACTCACCATTTTCCGGATCAAGTCAGATCTTATCTTCAGTCAGTGAATGAATATGGGCGGCCTCACGTCCGAGAATCTTATGAGCCCAAGTTGCTTGGTTCTGCAGGAACGATAGCAGCAAATCGGCGTTGGCTGGATGACGCGGACGATTGCTTGATCATCTATACGGATAATTTGTCGACAGTCGATTTGCGTGAACTGATCCGCTTTCACAAGTCTCATGACGACCCCTTCACGATGATGCTGTTTCGCACGCAGTATCCGCAGAAATGCGGCATCGCCAAATTGGACGCAGATCAAAGGGTGATTGAGTTTGTCGAGAAACCACAGACGCCGTCGAGCAACCTTGCGAATGCAGGCGTGTACGTGCTGTCAGCGGATGCATATCGAGAGGTTGCCGATCGGCAGGCGTTCGACTTAGGGCACGATGTATTGCCGACTTTTGTCGGGAGAATGCGGGGCTGGTTATTTGATGGTTATCATCGGGATATCGGCAGCCTTGAGTCGCTGGAACTGGCAATGCAAGAAGTTCCGACGGTCATGCATCGTTGGTCAAAACTCACACGTGGATCAGCGGTCTTTCTTGATCGAGATGGCACGATTATTGAGCACGTGCACCACCTGACAGATCCAACGAAAGTCAGGCTGCTGCCCGGTGCCGCTGACGCAATTCGCCGCCTGCAACAAAATGGTTACAAGTGTGTTGTGGTCACCAACCAGTCCGTGGTCGGGCGTGGAATGCTGAGTATGGCAGGGCTGCATCGTATACACGATGAAATGGCGCGACAACTGGCGCAGTCGGGCATCAAATTAGATGGAATATACTTATGCACCCTTGCACCGAAGGAATCTGATCCCACGATTGTCGAGCACCCGGATCGAAAGCCGGGACCAGGAATGATTTTCCAGGCTGCTGAAGAGCTTTCCCTAAATTTGAGCGAGTCTTGGATGGTTGGCGACTCAATCAGCGATGTCCTGGCGGGGCACAATGCTGGCTGCCGTGGGTCGATCAAGTTGATTTCGTCCGCAGACTGCGACATGGATCGGGCGGGACTTATAGACAAGCGGACATACGCGGCGTTCGATATCATGGGCGCGGTCGATTTGATCCTACACGTTGATGAGGCCGATGTGTTGTCGAACGATTTGCAATCATCGTAGATTGAAGGACGAATAACAGATGAACATTTTGGTTACGGGAGGCGCTGGATTTGTCGGTAGCGCGTGTCTTCGGCACCTCGTCGAAATCGGGCATACCGCAATCGCATTCGACAACCTCGCACAGGGGCACGCAGAAGCAGTGCCTCAAGGTTGCCTGATTCAAGGCGATATCCTGGATACTCGTCATCTTGAAGATTCGCTACGGGGCTGCCGTGCGGAAGCCGTCATGCATTTTGCGGCTGCGACTTGCGTCGGCGAATCGGTCGATAATCCGGAATACCATTACCGGAACAATATAGCGGGAACTTTGAGCCTTTTGACGGCAATGAAGTCTGTAGGTGTCCGTCGACTGCTGTTTTCGAGCACTTGCGCTACGTATGGCGACAATCCGCGCTCGCCGATGAATGAGGATGCCGCACAAATCCCGTGCAGCCCGTATGCAAGAACAAAGTTGACTGTCGAGTGGATGATTTCGGACTTTGCAGCTGCTTACGAGCTAGGCTACACGATACTTCGATACTTCAATGCGGCAGGTGGATCGCCGGACGGAAGCTTTGGCGAAGACCATCATCCAGAGAATCATCTCATTCCGCTCGTACTCCAAGTGGCACTTGGACAACGCGACAAAATCAAGGTTTTTGGTGACGACTATCCAACCGAAGATGGGACATGTATTCGCGACTACATTCATGTGGATGATTTGGCAAAGGCCCACTCGCTGGCAATTGAGGCGACAAATCCTCAAACTCGTGAAGTCTATAATGTTGGTACAGGACACGGCCATTCGGTGATGGAGGTCATCCGTGCCTGCGAAGCAGTAGTTGGAAGGTCAATTCCGTGCGAGATTACTGCACGTCGACCCGGAGATCCACCGGCACTGGTTGCGGATCCAGATAAGCTAAAGCGAATACTGGGATGGAGCCCGAAATACGAGGGAATAGAGAAGACTGTAGCGTCGGCGTGGCGCTGGCACAGCCGTCATCCCGATGGCTATAGGTCGAACGCCAGGCCGTGATTGTAGCCTGCTCCCCAGAAGCTGATCCATGTGCTATGAGAGTCTCAAGGGCCTTGGAGGACGAGGAGACTCAGGATGACGACGTGATGACGGAAGCGGCACGGTCCGGAGAAGGCTGTGCGAGAGCTTTGAGATGCGGACGGGACGCTCAACGCCGGGAAGGGCTTGGCGGCGGTATTCTAGTGTCGTCTTCCCTTAACTATAGCGGTAGCCACAATGCCGGAAGTAGTTGCGGCATTCGGTTTCGGTGAACAGTTCGAGGAATTCTTATTCACACATCAACACACGTTAGATCGCGGCAATGACAGACTCTACTCAAACAAAAACTTCTCAAACAAAAAAGCACTGCCCCGCAAATTCGCAGGGCAGTGCTTTGTATCTTTCAGTGAGTCGTGTCCTCACAGATCGATGGCTAGCGCCAAATAGACTAATATCGTCCGCCGCGGCCACCGCCGCCGCCACCGTAACCACCACGGCCACCGCCGCCACCACCGCCGTAGCCGCCGCGGCCACCGCCGCCGCCGCCACGATTTTCCTTCGGGCGAGCTTCGTTCACCGTGAGCGTGCGGCCATCGTGCTCGGTGCCGTTGATGCCTTCGATCGCCGCTTGGGCTTCGGCTTCACTGCCCATCTCGACAAACCCAAAACCCTTGCTGCGGCCAGTGTCGCGATCGTTGATCACTTCGGCGCTTTGCACCGTCCCAAATTGCGAGAACAGTTGGTCCAGATCCGAACTCGTGACACCAAAGGCCAAATTGCCACAATACAATTTCTTCCCCACCGTAAAATCTCCTGTGCATGGAAGAACAAACAGCCCGCCCTTTGACTTTCGGGGCTGAAGCGAAAGCGGCCGGAATGGCGGCCTACCAGGAGGGACGGCTGACTGAGCATCAAGAACCCGACGCAGCGCGTCGGCGACGCTAACAAGATCATCGAACCAACCGCCAAATATTATGCGAAATGCTAGCGAAATGTCCAGACGAATTCTGGGGACTGGCGCTACTTTCGGGTTGGGGGTTTGACTAATTTGGGCGAGGTTTTCGTGCCTGCGGCACGATCCCAGGCTAAATTCCGGCATTCGTGAACGATCAGCTGCTGCCGCAGTGCCATTCTCCTGTGCCGCCGGTGGCGGACTTTCGCCGACCCTAAGAATCCCGATCCACGCGGACCAAGCACGACTTAAGGCACGAATCCTCTCCTGTCATCGAAATCGGGCTGCCTCACCGAGCCCTAGAGATCGACTCTCTGATAGGCGCGATTACGTTCATTTGTGGCAGTCCAGCGTGGCGTAAGCTTAGGCGCGGTTTGGTTCGAACTCTGAACCTGGCGCGCTGTATCTCCTCAGGCTTTGTACTATAGATTCAAGGGGATCAAAACTCGCCGCTGAAATTCGATCAATGAGTTGCGATGGCCCAGCGCTCGCCACTTATTGTTTCCCCATTTCCAGATACAGGCCGCGTCGGGCGAGGCCCCGGCGCCGTTTCCGCAATGACTAGCGCGCGACGTATCTTTTTGATTGCCGGCATCTATGGCCTGTTGGTGATCGTGCCGCCCTATTTCCTGGAAGCCCGGGTCGCCCGCGATTACCCGCCGGCAATCACGCATCCGGAAAACTACTATGGTTTTCTGGGAGTGACTCTCGCCTGGCAACTGGCGTATTTGGTGATCGCGTCCGATCCGCTGCGATACCGGCCTCTGATGCTGGTCGCCGTGTTTGCCAAATGGAGTTTTGTGGCGGCCGTGGCGGTGCTCTACTGGCAAGGTCGCGTGACCGGGCCGGTGCTTGGTTTTGCTTCCATCGATTTCGTATGGGGGCTATTGTTCCTCATGGCCTTTCGCAAGTTAGGTCGCATTGGCTGAAGCGCTTGTCGCAGGTTTTGCCCGAGACTCGATCCGATATGAGTGCCACGATTCGCTTTGCTGAGCCACGCGACGCCGCCGCCATTCAGGCGATCTACGCGCCGAACGTGTCGTCGACGGCGATTTCCTTCGAGCTCCTGCCGCCATCGGTCGAGGAAATGGGCGCGCGGATCGCGCGCATCTCCGCACAATACCCTTGGCTCGTGTGCGAAATCGACGGCCGCGTGGCCGGGTATGTCTACGCATGTCAGCACCGTGAGCGGGCGGCGTATCGCTGGGCAGTGGACGTGACGGTCTACATCGATGAGGCGTATCGCCGGCGCGGAGTTGGCAAGGCGTTGTACAAGAGCCTGTTGGAGTTGCTACGGCTGCAGGGTTATACGAAGGCCTTCGCCGGGATCACGCTGCCGAACCCGGGCAGCGTCGGCGTGCATGAATCGGTCGGATTTGTGCTGGTGGCGGTCTACAAGTCCGTGGGACACAAGCTGGGGGCCTGGCGGGATGTCGGCTGGTGGGCGATGGACCTGCGGAATACCGAAGATGAACCCGCAGAACCGCTACCCATCGGCCAGCTGATCGGGACTTCGACCGCCGCACAGGCACTTGCCGACGGCGAAAAGAGCCTGCATTGAGGCTGAAGCACCTGCACGCTCACTGCACCTGCGACGGCCGCGGCGGCACCGGTGTCAGTGCGACACCCTCGTCGCTGGGGCAGTTCGGAAAGGAGCCGTGCCGCGATGCACCATTTCTTAACACACTGCCGGCGGCACAACGCGCTGGTCGTTCGAGTGACAGTTTGCCGGCTCAACCGGCCTATTGAGACGTAGGCAGTTACCTCCGTCGATGGCACGGCGGATGGGGCATCCTGGCGGCTAGCAAATGGTTTTGGTCGGCCGTTTTTGACCCACAAAAATCGTCGCGGATTGGCACGGAAAATTTCTTTCGTGATTCCGGCGTCCCCCAGTTGTCGAGTGCTGTTTCGGCTGGTAATGTCGATACCGTCTGAACGGAGTGCGCGGCTGCTCGATTGGGGCGGCAGCCAGTTAGGAGGCAACTCCGCTTTTCCCATTCACGCCGACGGAACGCGGCTCGATCTCGATCGCAATAGTCTGAGTCACTAGCACTCGATGTTGCGCCGCGCGAGGCAGGATCGAAATTCTGTGGCAGAATGAAAAGCGGTCGCGGCTGACTCCGCCGGCGCCGTGGTACCTTTCAGTCGGTTCGCGTTATTCCTTTTTTCAACTGTGGACGAACACCTTTTGAGTAGATAGGCGGAGCAGCTTGCGGCATGGACGGATTTGCGGCGTCGGCACGCGGCGCGGCAAACTCTCGGCAGGGGAAGCATAGCGCTCCGGCAACGTTTTGCAGTGATTCCCGATAGGGCCAGCGGGTAGCACTCGGAACTCTTCTCTGGATTTGCAGCTGAGATTTAATTGGAGGCCCTGCCGTGGAACACGAGCAACGGAACGGACACGCATCGCTCGATGGGTTGAATACGGAAAACGGTCGTCCGCATGGCAATGGCCGTACTGCGAACGAACTTGTTGCAAACGATTACAGCGCCGGTGCAAACGGGCACGACCGCTTCGCAACTCCTGTCTCCACGAACGGACAAGCGGGATCAAACGGCGCCGCCGCGACGCACAGCCCGACGCCGCTCGAGCGCAAACTGGAATACGTCGACCGCTCGGTGGGAGGAAGCAACGTGGTCGGCGGCAACGGTCGCCTCGACGAGGAGGAGCGCGACGAGACTATCGCGGGCCGGAGCGACCGGAGCGAGTCGACACGAAAATCACTCGGCAAGAATGCCCGCATTTTGCAGCAAGTCGGCGAGGCCCGGCGGCGGCAGGGGTTGTCCATCCGCTGCGTCGCGCAACGCCTGGGCATGACAGTCGGCGAAGTGCGGGCTCAGGAAGAGGCCGACGCCGACATGATGCTCTCGGAACTTTATCGCTGGCAGTCAGTGCTGGATGTGCCGCTGGAAGAACTGCTTGCCGATCCGCAGGATGCGCTGTCGCCACGCGTGATGATGCGAGCGCAAATGCTACGGGTGATGAAGACCGCGCGGGCGCTACGGGCGCAGGCGCGCAGCGAAGCGGAGCACCGGCTGGCAAAAGTGCTGATTGGTCAATTGATCGAGATCATGCCGGAGTTGAAAGAGGTAGCGGCTTGGCCGACGGTGGGACACCGCCGCACGGCGGACGAAATTGGCAGAATCGGTGAGCGGCCGATTCCCGATGACTTCATGCACGAAGCCAGTTGAGCACTTTGAAGTGAATTGAAGAATCGAGCCCGCCGGCCCGGGCAACTAGATTGGGCGGACGGTGTTTTCGGGCCGGTCGGGCTTAGGCGGCAGGCGGCAGGCGGAAGCGGAAGGGGAGTATTTCCCCAACGAGTTATTGCAGCGGCGCCCTGAGGCGTCCCCCTTCCTTCCGTTGCGACGCGGCAGCGTTTTTTGCCGCCGCAGTCGCGCGCTACATCCCGCCGGCGACTGGCTCGTGCAGCTTTTCGATCACGTGCGAGCGCACTTTCTCTTGCAGCCGTTGGAAGCTGTTGGGCAGGCCGATGGTCGGGGCGACTCCCGCAAAGGCTTCGCAGCGCGTTTCGTCGGCAAAGACGAGCGCAACGTTGCCGGGATGCTGAGCGGCGAAGTTCGCCGGGTCGGCGCCCAGGCAATTGGCCACCAGCGGCTCGTCGAACAATCCCGGGTCGTTCGCGGCGTGGGGCTGCGGATCGATCCCGACGGATGGCAAAAACTCTTTGACTAGATCGGCCGGGTGCTCGGAGAAGCTGCAATACGCCGCGGGATGCCGCTCGATCTTGCGGACCGTTTTCTTGCGCGAGGCTTGCCCGCTGGGGTGGAACTCGGCCAACCGCGCGACGTCGATGCGAATCTGTTCGACCAGTTGGTCGATGTTCTGGATGCGGAGCCGTTCCAGGACGGCATCGGGTGGAAAACGAACGAAGTCCCAGCTTTGCCAGTGCCCGACCGCCAGCCGGCCCAGGAAAATCGCCACTTTCACCAGCAGGGCCTTGGTCCGCATCGGCTCGAGCAAGCGGACGATCGACGAGTAGTCGTCCAGCGAAAACTTGAGCGGGATAAACACCTCGGGCGCGATCTTCCAGTCGGCCAGCAACTGCGCCATCACGTCGGTGTGCGTGGCCGGAAACATCTGCCGCTCGATTTCCTGCAGCGCCGCGCCCGATTGGTCGCAGGCGGCCACCATCTTGGCGTATTGCTTGGGGAACAGCATGCCGAGCACGATCCGGCCCAAAGGATGCATGATCGCGCTCAAGAACAGGCCGTCAGAGAGCCCTGAGTGACCGCCCTGGTCGACCATCAGTTCCAGCGCGATGCCGGCAGCCATGCTGCGATTCCACGACAGTTCCAGGTCGAGCCAGGGCACCTTCGAGGGAGTCACGGTCGAGAGCGCGTTCACGGAGATCGCCAGCTCCCCGACGTGCTTCTGGCCAATCCGCATCACCGCTTCTTCCAGCTCGACGATGTGCCGGCCGGGCGGATTGAAATACGCGCTATTGGCCATTCGTAAGACTTCGGTCGTGAGCGAAGCGTCGCGCTGGACGGCAGCAGCGATCTGCGACAGGTCCCATTCGAGATTCTGCGTCATCACGTACACGTCGAGCGCAGAGGTCGAGATCGGCAGCACGCTGGAAATTTCGCGGAGCTTTTCGTTGAGCTGCGCGAGGCTCACGCGGTGGCCGCTCGGTGGGAGCGTCGGCTTGGGCAGGCCCGGGCCGGGAATTTCCGCCTCGGCTTGCTGCGATTGCTTGCGGCCGTCGACCAGCGCGCGAACCTTGGTCGCCAGCGCAGCCACGTCGACCGGTTTGAACATCACGCCGTCGACGCCCCGCTCGATCAGCTCGTGGGCGAGCTTCGGGTCGATCACATCCGTGTGCACGACCACCAGCGGGCGGTTCTTGGTATCAACGAGTTCCAGCGCCAGCGGCTTGCCGCTGGTGACGGGAATTTTGAGATCGACGATGGCGACGTCGTAGCTGACAGCCGAGAGCTTTTCGAGCGCCCCTGTCGAGTCGTCCGCCGACTCGCAGGCGAAGCCGTGCGTCGCCAGCGCAGCGACCGTGAGCCGCTGGACGGCGGGGTCCTGGTCGACGATCAAAGCGCGAGGGGAGCCGGCGGACATGGCACGTCGCTCGAAAAACACGGGGAACAACAGGATCTGCCAACAAGAAAATCTAGCTTGGCCGACGGGCCGGGGCAGCCGACGCGGGCCCGGCCGGACAATCGCCCCAAAACGCCGCATCGAGAATTGGCGCAATCGTCAGAGGCGGTATTTCCCGTCTGCCAATCGGCCGCCGGCTCAAGCAGGTTCGGGCGACTCTTCGGAAGGAAAGGGGAGCGGTTCGCCGCGGAGCTTGCAAATGGCGTTTTGAGCGGCGCGCTGTTCCGATTCCTTTTTGCTCCGCCCCCAGGCGGGTGGAAAGCGGGTCGGGCCGATCTGCGCGGTCATCTTGAAGCACTTGCTGTGGTCGGGGCCTTTTTCATCGAGCAAGTGATACGTGGGCGTGACTCCATGCTCGCGCTGCGAAAACTGCTGCAGCAGCGATTTGTAGTTGCCACCCGTGTCGCCGGACGCGGCCGATTCGATCTCGGGACCGAAGTAGGCGAGCACGAATTCCTGAGTGGGCTCGATGCCGCCGTCGAGATAAATCGCGGCGATCAGCGATTCGAGCACGTCGGAGAGCACCGACTGAGGCACGGCGGGATGAACCGTCATCCCTTTGCCCAGTACGAGAAATTCCCGCAGCCCGAGTACTTGGCTGATCTTCGCGCAAGTCTGGCGGCTCACGACGATCGACTTGAGCTTGGTGAGATCGCCTTCCAGGAACTGCGGAAACTGATGAAACAACTCCTCGCAGACGATCTTGCCGAGGATCGCGTCGCCGAGGAATTCGAGCCGCTCGTTCGAGGACAAGCGATGATCGGCACCGGAAGCGTGCGTCAGCGCGGCCTCGAGAATGGCGAGGTCCTTGAACTGATAGCCGATCCGCCGCTGGCAGGTGGCCAGGCGGGACTCATCGACTTCGCTGGGCTCTGGCGGATGCGACTCCACCATAGACCGATCTCGGCTCGACCGACGGACAGCCTCAGGAACAAAAACCGGACGAGTCGCGCCGGAGCAGGTCGGCCGAAAAGATCGCGTGGGCAGACGGGCCGCGGTTCATTGCGCGACCGATCTGTTCACGTCCTGCACTAGTGCGAAAAGCCGGAAATACCGCGTTGATTCTGCCGCCAAGCTAGCTGGCGGCTTGATTTGTGTCAATGTTGGGTGGGGGAGACAGGGGTCAGGAACCGGGAGTCAGCAAGGCAACCGATGGCCTTCCTGACTCCCGGCTCCCGAATCCTCACCCCTTACTTACACGTCCAGCCAAGGGTGGCCGACGTACATCTGCAGCACCTGGCTCTGGACCTTGATCGCGCGGATCAGGATCCAGATTTGGTCCTGGGTAAAATGGTCGGGATCCGAAGCGGCCAGATCCTCAAGCTCCTGGGTCATCGCGGCATGCTGATCCGTGGCCAGCTGGAGCTGCAGCCCCATCTGCTTCCAGGCGTCCTGCAAAGCCGTGCGTTCGCGGAGCAGGTCGAGGTTGTCGACTTCATTGGTCAATAGCAGGCACAGCCGGGCAACGTCCTGAGGCGAAGCGTTCGGCTGGATTAGTTCGATTTGTTGGGCCAGTTCGGTGCATTTCATGGCGGTGTTGCTCATTGGATGAATCACTGTTGTCGTTCGCTCGTGCTCGTATTGTGTGCTGGAATAAGGACCAGCATCCGGGACCAGGCAATGCCTGGTTCGCATGGTTCATAAATGAGTTGGGGGTACCGCGAAAATGTAGCTCACGCCTTGTCTTGCGCCCGAGGCCGGATGGGCGAGATGTCGGTCCCGACGTGACGCGGCACGACAAAAGGCCGGAATTGCTGGCCTTACGCGCATAAACTCCGCATAATCGATAGGGACGGTAAACTCGTTGGCGACCGCATGGGACGCCGGGCGAGACGACTCATTGAGGGCGAACTGATTGAGGAAGTGCTGCCATGCGAACGGCCGACCTTTGTCCAGAATGTGCCCGACCAACCGAAGACCGCGACCTGCGCGGGAGCCGCTCAGCGTGTCCCCACTGCGGCTCGCCCCTGGATCGCAATGCGCCCGCGCGCTGGATCAATGTCGCGCGAGTGGCCAATCTGGCCGAGGCGGGATTTCTGGTCGACGAACTCGCCGGCGAAGGAATCGAAGCGCGAATCTATCAATCGGAAGACTTCAGCGCGCTGACCGACCGCTGGCAGGTGAGCTATTTGATCCAGTCGCCGCCGAGTGCGGCGCCGTCGGCGGCAGCGCGCATTCGCCGGCACCTGGCAGAGATGGAAGCCTACCCCGATCCGGCATCGGATGGCGATTGGTCGGGCTCCCATCCTGCGGTCGACCCGTTCACGTGGCGGCCGATGGCCTTGGTGATTCTGGCCGGGATGGCGAGCTTCGCGCTGGGGCAGCGTTTTGCCCCGGACCACGATCCGCCCAAGGCGCCGCGAAATTCGCTCTCGACGGCCATCTCCGCGATCGGCCGGCCGCTCGCGACCGAACCTGCGCCGGGCCTCGCGCGTCATCGACTCTACTATCACTGGCGCGAGCAGGCATGGTACCTTGACACCGACGCCGATGCCGACGGCCAATTCGAGACCCACCAGCGGTTCCACGCATCAGGCTCAAGGTGGTAAGGCGATTCGATCGTGCGGCCTGAAAGCGGGTTTGGCGCTTTGGACCGTGTAGACCGACCCGGCGTGTACGTACTGAGTGTTCGGTACTGGGTACTCTACACCAGAGTAATGCAACGAACAGGAGAGGATCATCACCGTGCCTTTGTTGGGAGTAAACATTGACCACGTGGCCACAGTCCGCGAGGCGCGTAAGACGAATGAGCCCGACCCTGTGTGGGCTGCAACTTTGGCGGAACTCGGCGGGGCGGATGCGATCACGGTCCACTTGCGCGAGGATCGGCGTCATATTCAGGAGCGCGATTTGCGCGTGCTGGTCGAGTCGGTAGCGGTGCCGATTAACTTGGAACTTGCCTGTGCCGACGACGTGCTGGCGATTGCCTGCGAAACCAGCCCCTACCAGGCGACGCTCGTTCCGGAGCGGCGCGAAGAAGTGACCACCGAGGGAGGGCTCGATGTCGCCGGCGGGCGGAAGCGCGTCGAAGAGGCGGTGAAACGCCTCAAGGGGGCAGGCATCAAGGTGAGCCTGTTTCTTGACCCGGACGAAAGGCAGCTGGCCGCCGGGGCGGAACTGGGCGTCGACGCGATCGAACTGCACACCGGCGCCTATGCCTTTGCCTCGGCAAAGCATGAAGCGGAACCAGAACTGGCCACGCTGATCAAGGCCGGCAAGCAGATTCGCTCGGCGGGCATTCTGCTGCATGCCGGACATGGCCTCACCTATCGCAATGTGAAGCCAGTCGCGACCATTGCCGAAATGCGCGAGCTAAACATCGGCCACAGCATCATTGCTCGCGCGATTATGGTCGGCCTCGAGCAAGCCGTCCGCGACATGAAGCGCTTGGTGAGTGGGTGAGCGGAAAGTGCGGGGAAGGCAGCGGCTAGTCGGTGGAGGTGGTTGGACGGCGTGTGTATCTCCAGGCGAGCAGCGCCACGACGATTGCGAACGGGAAGAATTGACCGGGGACGGAGTTGCGGCCGTGCATGCGGACCGTGAGGAAAAATCCCAGCCAGCAGTAGGCCAACAGGGCCCCGAGCATCAGGGCATCGGCGATCGAGTCGGTCCCCAGGCCGGATGACCTTGCGGCATGGACCGCGGCAATCACCGCGAGCGGTAGTGCCAATTGAATCGGCACGGCGACCCAAGGTGAGAAATAGCCGCCGCCCAGTTGCGTGACGAGCTGAAATACCGATCCGGCGACGAAGGAAAGCACCGCCAACGCCCACGGGTTCCAGCTGGCCGTTGTTGACGAGTCGACCGGATGCGTCGCCGCAGGACGAAAAACAACAAAGGCCGCGACAGTCAGCCCGAGCGCGATCAATGCCGTGACGGTCAATTGCGTGGTCGAGGCAACGAACTCTTCCTTCTGGCGCGTTCCAAAGGCCACCAGAGTGACACCCAACACAAAGACAATCAGGCTCACGGCCAAACCGAACGTCTTCAGCCAGGCCGTCGTCCGCTGCGTGGGAAAGAGCCATTCCACCAGGGAAATCGGAACCGCAATGCTCCAGACGACGTGGAGCAGCAGAACGTACACTGTCCACGGCGCACCGATGCCCAGCTGCCAGACATAACCGTAGTCGAGCAAGTGTAGACCCAGGTAGTGCGGATTGAAGAGCGATTGCGTGGCGAGGCCCTCTTCGACGAACGCGTAGGCCAACCCCAACGTAAGAATCGTCGGCCAGCCGCGGCCATTTTGTCGCGCGGCCTCGCGGATCAAGAGCGCCCCTCCGCCATACATCGGCGTCATGATCGGAAAAAGCCAGAGCTCGTGGAAGCTGAGGCTGCCCAACAGATACTCGGCCACCAACGGAGCCAGCAGCAAAAGCGAGATCGCCGGTTGCAGGCGGTGCCACATACGAGATTCGTGCAAAGGTATGCGATGAACCGGCCCGGCGGGTCGAGTTCGCGGTCAACGTGGGACGCTTGCCAACAGCCTCGCCGCCTCCGCAATTCGCGCCTTGATCGTGGTGAAGTCTCCCTTGGCGAGCGCTTCGCGCGGAGCCAGCCAGGAGCCGCCGCAGGCCAGCACGTAAGGCAAGTTCAAATAGCTGGGCAGGAGTTCGGGTGTAATGCCGCCGGTGGGCAGGAACATCATGTCGGCGTACGGGCCGGAGAGCGCCTTGAGCGTCGCCGTGCCCCCCAGGTTCTCGGCAGGAAAGAACTTCACCGTGTCGAGACCGAATGACATGGCCAGCTCGATGTCGGTCGGTGTCGCCACGCCGGGGACGATCGGCACGCTCCGCAACAGGCAGTGATCGATTACCCGCGGGTTGGTTCCCGGCGCGACGAGAAATGCCGCCCCGGCGTCAATTGCGCGATCGGCTTGCTGCGGCGTGAGCACGGTGCCGGCACCCACCAGCAAGTCACCCCGCCTAGCCAGGCGGCGGATCGATTCCTCGGCTGCCTCGGTTCGGAAGGTGATCTCGGCGACGAGAAGGCCGCCTGCCGCCAGCGCATCGCCGAAGCCATCGGCATGGGCCGCGTCATCCATCACCACCATCGGCACCAATCGCAAGACGCCAACTTGCTCCAGCACTTCGTGCATCAAAATCCCTTCCCGTATGGGGTGCCAATCTGTCACGTCTGAGTCGGCATTTGCTCCGAAATCTTACGTGTTTCGGCTGCATGAATTGACATTGGTTAGCAGGGTACCTATCCTACCTCGCGGTCGGGCCAGTCTCTACCGTCCAGGCGAAACACACTTCTCAGGTTGACCTCATGACGCTTTCCAAACTCTGTTTCCTGGCCTTTCTGGCCGCGATTTCGGTCGGCTCAGCGCTCAAAAAGTCCGCTTCTTTCGCGGCCCCGCTGTTTGGCGCGACCGTGATTGTGGACACCGACGGCGAAGTCGTCGCCACATTCCGAGGCCACTCTGCCGGCTACACGAACGAACTGTATCTGGACAGCCCGGACAATGCCTTGGGACTGTTGTTTACGAATCAAACGACTCCGGTCGGCGCTCAGGTGAACTTGGGCAGCTTCACGGCCGGCACCGAGCTGCTCTTCCGCATGAACGTGATGGAAGACGGGAGCAACTTCTTCACCGGCCCGGCCGACCGCAACCCGGACGGCATCATCCATGCGCTTGTCGACGAAGAGCAGTTTGCCGACGAGACGTACGTGGCGTTTGAAGACATCCTGGGCGGCGGCGACTTCAACTACAACGACCTCACATTCTCGCTGACCAACACGCGAGCCGACGGGATCGTGCCCGAGCCTGCCACGTGCCTGCTTTCCGGACTCGGCGGCGTCTTGTTTGTGTTGGGCCGTCGGAAATGGGACTGACGCTCAGAGCCGGCGCAGCGTCAGACCGCCGTCGATGCGGAACACGTTTCCCGTGGCGTAAGTCAGTTCGCCGCGGGCCAGCATGGCGACGGCGCGGCCGATGTCGTGCGGCTCGCCCCAGCGTTTTTCGACCGTGAGGCCCTCGGCAAACATCTGGTCGTACTTTTCTTTGACCGGGGCTGTCATATCGGTCGTGATCAGGCCAGGTCGAACTTCGTACACCGCGATGCCGAACTCGGCGAGCCGATGGGCCCAGAGCTGCGTGGCCATGGCGACGCCGGCTTTGCTGATGCAGTAGTCGCCGCGATTGATCGACGCTTCGGTGGCGCTCACGGACGAGATATTGACGACCACGCCGCGAAAACTCGCGTCGGCCCGTTGTTGGTCGATCATCCAGCGAGCGGCCAATTGCGTGAGAAAGTAAGGACCCTTGAGGTTGATCGCGACCAGGCGGTCGAAGCTCTCCTCGGTGGCGTCGAGGATGTCAGCCCGAACTTCCGGTGCGACGCCGGCGTTGTTCACCAGCACTTCGAGCCGTCCGAATCGCGCGCGGACCGCATCGAGCATGCGGACGCGGTCGGCCGCTTCGGCGACGTTGCCCTGGCAATACTCGACAGCGGCGCCGCGCTTTTCGAGCGCGGAGATGGTGTCGGCGACCTGCGCGGCGTCGCGCACTCCATTGATCGCCAAATCGAAACCGCTCGCGGCCAGGCACTCGGCGATGCCACGGCCAATGCCGCGGCCGCCGCCGGTCACGAGCGCGACACGCTTTTCGTTCTTTGCCATGGCGTCAAGTCTACGTTAGTCTTCGCCGTCGGTTGGGCCAAAGAAGGTGTAGTACGGCGAGTTTTCCGCCAGCCGCTGAACATACAGCGCGGCTTCACGGGCATGGTAGTCGCCCCACATGCTCGATTCGCCGCAGGGGACGTTGCGGCTCGGCGGCACATAGTCCCAGCCGTTCGGCCGGTGGTAGACCGAGTTTAGGATCAGACCTTGATGTGCCACGTCTGTCGACAGGTACGGCTCGTCGAGCAGGGTGCGCAGCGTGGTAAGTCCGGCCTCGACGTAGCGGACGCCAGCCTTCGTTTCGCCCCGCTCGTGAACCAGATAGTGGCCGAGCCGCAGCAGGGCCTGGCAGGCAATGGCCGCGGCAGAGCTATCGACCGGTTCGAGGTCGTTGTGAGGATCGGCCGGCTCGTCGAGATATTCGCCCAGCCGCGCAAGGCCGGGAGCGCCGGTGTCCCAGTAGGGGACGCCGTCAATCGGCGTGTGGGTGATGTAAAAGTCGCAAGTGGCACGGGCAGCCTTCAAGAAGACGCTCTCAATGGCGGTGCGGCCGCCGATGTGGGCGAGTTCCTCGTCGTCGCGCGTGCGCAGCCATTCGAGTTGTTCCGCAAAGCCGAGCATCGCCCAGGCCAGGCCGCGGGTCCAGGTGCTGAACGGCGAGTAGCCCTGCTGCGATGAAGGGCAGCGGTAGTCGCCGTTGTTCGTGTTGAAGATCGATTCGTGGGCCGTTCGGCCGAGGACGTCGTACGCATCGCGGTCTTCGCCGTACCAGATGTTGTGTCGGGCCGTGTTGTTGGCGTGTTCCACCAGCCGCTGCAGCAGGCTGATTTTTTCATCGCGCTCGCCCACGAGCGCATGGTCAAGCTGGTGGGCCAAGGCCAGCGCCCGCAACGAACGAATCGTGTCCACAAACAGCGACTGCGGGCCGTTAAAAGAATAGATGTAACCGCTGCCGTCGCGCGTCTTCGACCAGCGGGCGGCCTGCACGGCACCGCTCGCCTTGAGTGCGAGCTCGTAGTACCGCTCTTCCCACAAGTCGACGTCGATGCGGCCTTCCTGGATCAGTCGCCAAAGGTTGCCATAAGTGCTGACGTTGTTGAAGCCATGGTCGTGCACGCCGATGTGCGTGAGATGCGGCGCCATCACACGGACCGTCCGCTCGCGCCCGAGTTCGAGATAGCGCTCGTCACCGGTCGCATCGAAGTGGAGCAGCATCGAGCCGTATTGAAAGCCCTGTGTCCATTCGGTCCAGCCGCGAGCGGTGTAGCGGCCCTTCACCGTGAATACCGGCGACGCCGAACCGGGCGGGCAGCTGACCTCGATCGCCTCGATGCACTCAGCCGATCGCTGCCAGAAGCGCTGTAGCTTCGGCAGAAGATCTTGAGGCGTCAGGTTTTTGTCGAGGTTGATCATGGGGGAGGACGCTGGATGCCAGATTCTCGATGCTGGATGGAGCAAGCACAGCGCGCCTTATCGAGCATCCAGCATCGAACATCCAGCGACGATTCTACCGTTTGATCCTCGCTGAGCCTCCGCCTGCGGTGTGGAGCAGCTCATCCAGTGTGATTTGGCTCGAATCGCCCCGCGTAGTCATGAGGAGCGCGCCGTGGGCTACGCCGAGGTCGACACATTCTTGTGGCAATTTGCCGGTGAGGAAGCCGTAGGTGAAGCCCGAGGCAAAGCCGTCGCCGCCGCCGACGCGATCTTCGATCTCAAGGTCCGGGAACTGCGGGCCGTCGTAGAACGTTCCGTCGTGCCACATGATCGCCGACCAATCGTTCACCAGGGCCGTCTTCACGCCGCGGAGCGTCGTGCCGACGACATTGATGTTCGGAAAGTCCTTGACCACGCGGTTGACCATGCTCTTAAACGCCGTCGTGTCCAGCTCCCCTTTTTCGACGTCGACACCTTCCACCTCGTAGCCAAGTACTTTCTGGAAGTCTTCTTCGTTGCCGATCAGGCAGTCGATGTACGGCACGAGCGGCTTGGTCGTCTCGATCGCTTCCTTCGAGGACCAGAGCTTCGAGCGGAAGTTGAGGTCATAGCTGACGATCGTGCCTGCCTCGTGAGCAGCTTTCACCGCTTCGGCGACGAGCTTGCGAGTGCCATCGGAAAGGGCCGCAAAGATGCCGCCGGTGTGGAGCCAGCGAACCCCTTGCTCGACAAAGAGTTTCTTCCAATCGACATCACCGGGTTTCATGCCAGCGGTTGCCGTGTGGCCGCGGTCGTAGAGTGTCACCGAGGCCCGCTTCGAGTGACCGACTTCAGTGAAGTTGAGCCCAATGCGATCGACCTTGCCGACGCCGTCGTATTTCTTAGTGACCGCGTGGGAAATGTCCATGCCGACGGCGCGGGCGTGGTTGGCAATAATCGCGCCCATCGGCGATGTGTTGAGGCCGCCGACCCAGCCGGTCCGCAAGCCCAAGCGCGAGAGAGCATAGGCCACGTTGTATTCGCCGCCGCCGACCCAGACCTCGAGGGCCGGCGCAAATTCGATACGCCCATGCCCGGGCGGCGAGAGCCGGATCATCGACTCCCCAAGGGCCACCAAATCAAACTTGCAACCGTCCGCCGACTTCACCTTCAAGGCCATGGCCAAAGTACTCCGCGTGGATTCGCAACCTGCCGAAACCACTGTTATAGCTGGCCGGGCAAGGCAGTTCTACGATCGTTTTGCGACAAGCGAACTTCCCCTAGCTTGCACTCGCTTGTAACGTGCCAGCGATAGTCACACACGGCGCGAATTCGGAAGCTACTTCGCCAGGCCCAATCACTTCTGCTTCGCCGCAGCTTCCACGTCGCTCAACACTTCGTCGAGCATGGCGACCAGATAGTCGGCGTCGTCCTTGGTAATGCACATCGGCGGCTTGATGCGGAGCGTGTTGCCGAAGAGGCCGCCTTTGCCGACTATTACGCCGCGGTGCTTCATCTTTTCCATCACGTCGGCTGCCTCCGTGTTCGCCGGCTCCTTGGTCTGGCGGTGGCGGACTAGCTCCACGCCGAGCATCAAGCCGAGGCCGCGAACTTCGCCAATGAGCGGATGCCTGTCTTCCAGATCGTGCAGCGCGGATTTGAGATGCGTGCCAACTTCGAGCGCGTTCTGCTGGATATTCTCCTCGTCGATCACTTCCAGCGTCGCCAGGCCCTGCGTCATGCTGATCGGATTGCCGCCGAAGGTGTTGAAGTGGATGCGGTTCTTCATCACTTCCGAGATGCGAGCGGTGGTCGTCATGCCGCCGAGCGGTGCACCGTTGCCGATGCCCTTGGCCATCGTGATCATGTCGGGCACGACGTCCCAATTCTGGTGCGACCAGTAATGGTGACCCGTGCGACCGAATCCGCCTTGCACTTCGTCGGCGATGCACAATCCGCCATGTTCACGGACGATGTCGTAGACGATGCCGAAGAATTCCTTCGGCGGTGTCACGGTGCCGCCGACGCCTTGGATCGGCTCGCCGATGAAGCAGGCAATTTCGCCGGGCGTCTCAAACTGGATCACGTTCTTGATGTCGTACGCACACTTCACGCCGCAGCTGGGGTACTCCAGGCCGAACGGGCAGCGGTAGCAGTAACCGGCCAGCGTGTGGTGGATGTTCGTCGCATTGTTCGTCTTGAATTTCCAAGTGCCCTCGGCGGTGAGGCCCATCGGCAGCGATGTGCCGCCGTGGTAGCCGTTGCGGAGGGCGATCACATCCTGGTGGCCAGTGAACTCGCGAGCCGAGAGGATGGCGATCTCATTCGCTTCGCTGCCGCTGTTGGTGAAGTAGCTCCGCGTGAGGCCGGCCGGCATCTTTTCCGCCAGCTTCTCCGCCATCTGCACGATCCCCGGATGGAGGTAAATCGTCGTCGTGTGCTGCAGCTTGCCGGTCTGCTCGCGGACGCGTTCGACGATCTTCGGGTGGCAGTGGCCAACGCTGATCGTTACGATGCCGGCAAAGCAATCGAGATACCGCTTGCCCATTTCGTCCCACACGTATTGCATGTGGCCCTCGACGATCATCAGGGGCTCGCGGTAGTACGTAATCAGCCCCGGCGAGAGATATTGATGCCGCAGGGCGAGTACTTCGTCGCGCGAGGGGCCGGTGTACGGTTCCGGCTGGTGGTCGATGATCGGCAGCTGAGGTCGCGCGATGGTGGACATAGGGGAGACTCCGCGGTGGGGCCCGGCCTGGATACGAGTGCGCCCCGATTCTACCGACTGACATTGACTGGGGCCAGCACAGTGCCTGTACTGTAGCAGTTTGGCCAAGCGCGGTCCGGCTGCGCATACTGTTGGTGGGCGGGAAACGCGAGCAACTTTATGAGTGAATCACGCACCCCAAGTCCCGCCGCTAGCGGTTCCCCAGCAATCGCCTCCGACGGCATTGTAGAACTGACCGCAGATCTCTCTGCCTCGCCGTACTACAGCCACGACATGGCGCCGGTACCGCGTTCGGGCCGGCGATGGAGCACACGCGACATGGCGGTGCTCTGGATTTCGATGTCGGCCTGCGTGCCAACTTACATGCTCGCCTCCGGCATGATCGAAGAGGGCATGAACTGGTGGCAGGCGATCCTCACGATCTTCCTCGGCAACGTGATCGTGCTCGTGCCGATGGTGCTCAATGCCCACGCAGGGACGAAATACGGCATTCCGTTTCCCGTCTACTGCCGCCCCTCGTTCGGTTTGCTGGGGGCCAACGTGCCGGCCCTGTTGCGGGCGCTGGTGGCCTGCGGCTGGTTCGGCATTCAGACGTGGATCGGCGGCGCGGCGATTTATTCGATCGTGACGACATTCGTCCAGAATGAGTTCAACGCAGAGTGGCGACCGCCGGTCGATATCGGACTGCTGGGCATCAACTGGATCGAGATTGCCTGCTTCCTGTTCTTTTGGGCGATCAACATGTGGGTGATCTACAAGGGTATCGAATCGATCCGCATCCTCTTAAACATCAAAGCGCCGCTGTTGATCGGCCTCGGGCTCGTATTGCTCGCATGGGCGTACTATGCAGCCGGCGGCTTCGGCGAGATGCTCGCTCAACCCTCGAAGTTCGCGCCCGGCGGACCGAAGGCGGGGCAGTTCTGGCCATTCTTCGTCGCCTCGCTCACGGCAAACGTCGGCTTCTGGGCCACGTTGTCGCTCAACATCCCCGACTTCAGCCGCTACGCCTTTTCGCAGCGCGACCAGGCGCTCGGACAGGCGCTCGGGCTGCCAACCACGATGGCGCTGTTCTCGTTCATCGGCATCGCCGTCACGAGCGCGACCGCCGTCATCTACGGCCAAACGATTTGGGATCCGATCGTCGTGCTGGCGAAGTTTCAGAACCCAATCGTGCTGGCCATCGCCATGCTGTCGCTGTGCATCGCCACACTGGCCACGAACATCGCCGCCAACGTCGTGAGCCCCGCCAACGACTTCGCTCATCTCGCTCCGCGCTGGATTTCGTTCCGCACCGGCGGCCTGATCACCGGAATCTGCGGCATCCTGATGCAGCCGTGGAAGTTGCTCGCGGATCCGACCGGCTACATCTTCAAATGGCTCGTCGCCTATTCGGCGCTCTTGGGAGCGGTCGGCGGAGTCCTGATCGCGGACTATTTCGTCATCCGCCGCACCCGACTCGACCTCGCCGGCCTCTATAAAAAGGACGGCCCCTATTGGTACAGCGGCGGCTTCAATCTCGCTGCGCTCATCGCCTTGATCCTGGGCATCTTCCCCTGTGTCCCAGGTTTCCTGGCGGCCGTTTCCGAAAGCTGGAAGGCCTCGCTGCCGACGTTCTGGAGCGACCTCTACAACTACGCCTGGTTCATCAGCTTCGGGATTTCGTTTGTGGTCTATGTGGTGCTGATGAAATTGACAAGAGGCAAAAGTGCGTGACTGACTATCGACGGCTCCTGAATCGGATGCTCTTTACGATCTCCATTTGCGCCGTCGCCGTTGTCATCTGCTACTACTTCGTCGACCGCCCAGTCGCCTTTTTCGTCCACCGCCACGAGATTGCCAAGTTCGACACGTTTCGCTGGCTCACCGAGCCGCCTCCGTTGGTACAAAGCTGGGCGCCGTTACTCTTAGTGGTGCTCGCGATGCGGCGGGCGTTTGGAACGTGGCAAAGGTGGCAGGCAGCGTTGTTCCTGGCGTGTGCGAGCTTGATCGTCGCCGATCAGTTTCGTGAATCGCTGGGAGACCTTTGTGGCCGCTACTGGCCGGAGACGTGGCACGACAACAATCCGTCGCTCATCGGCACCGGCGCGTACGGTTTTCATCCGTTCGAAGTCGGCGACGACGTGGGCAGTTTCCCGTCCGGACACTCGGCGCGGATCGTGGGATTCCTCTCCGTATTCTGGCTAATGCTGCCGCAAGGACGCTGGCTATACGTGCTTATCGGCCTGCCGATGCTCGTCGCACTGGTGGCAATGAATTACCACTTTGTCGGTGACGTGATCGCGGGGAGCGTGCTCGGGGCAATCGTCGGCGTTTGGGCAGTGCGTCTCACGCAAAGCCAATAGCCGGCGAGCTACGCCTCGCCGGTGCTCCCATTTTCGCTGGTCATGTTTAGCGGCCACGTCCCGGCCCGCGTAGCGGCCCGGCTAATTTGGTCGCATTGTTACAGCGCCGTGATCGCCCCGTACGTCTCCGGCCGGCGGTCGCGGAAGAATTGCCACACGTTCCGCACCTCGCGGATCATGTCGAAATCCATGTCGGCGATCACGATGTCGTCTTCCGTCCGCTTGGTCGATTGAGCGATGAACTGGCCCCGCGGATCGACAAAATAGCTCTGGCCGTAGAATTCGCCGATCCGCCAGGGCTCTTCCCAACCCGGCCGATTGATCGCGCCGACGAAGTACTGATTCGCCACCGCATGCGCCGGCTGCTCCAGCTTCCACAGGTATTCGCTGAGGCCCGCCACGGTCGCCGACGGATTGAACACGATCTCCGCACCCGCGAGGCCCAGGCACCGTGCGCCGTCCGGGAAGTGGCGGTCATAGCAAATGTAGACGCCCACCTTGCCGATCTTCGTGTCGAAGATCGGGTAACCGAGGTTGCCGGGCCGGAAATAGAACTTCTCCCAGAAGCCCGGGTTGCAGTGCGGGATGTGAATCTTGCGAAACTTGCCCAAATACTCGCCCGTGGCGTTGATCACGGCGGCCGAGTTGTAATAGACCCCTGGCAGGTCCTCCTCGTACATCGGGACGACGATCACCAGCTTGTGCTTCTTCGCCAGCTCCATCATCAGCTTCGTGGTCGGCCCCTCGGGAACCTTCTCGGTGAGCGTGTACCACTTCGCATCCTGCTCGGCGCAAAAGTACGGACCGTAGAACAGCTCCTGCAGGCACACGACCTCCGCACCCTTGCCGGCAGCGTCGGCAATTAGACCGACGTGCTTGTCGATCATCGCCTGCTTGATCTTTTCGACCGGCGACGTGACCGGCTCGCACAAGGTCGCCTGTATCAAAGCACCACGGACCATTCGGGGCATCGCAGAACCTCACGTAAATAGCCCAGCCGTCTCGGCTGGCCAGAACAAAGATGGCGGAACCGTTTCGACTGGCCGGGCAGTTGCATCGAAAGAGCCTGCCCGTTGGTCGCCTGAGCGGAAACTGGTAATATAGTGAGTTTGCCACAGGGTTTCTACCACTTCGGAGTCTCGCGCGATGGCCACTGCCGTCCATACATCGGTTGACACGTTGCCGCTCTTGGTGGGCGGCAAATGGATCGGCGCCAAGTCGGGCCGCATGGGCGAGGTGTTCAATCCGTCCACCGGCCAGGTGATCGCCCGAGTGCCCCTCTGCTCGGCGGAAGAGACGGGCCGCGTGGTTGAAGCAGCCGCGGCCGCGCTACCGGCCTGGAGCGAGACCCCCGTCATCGAGCGGGCCCGCGTGATGTTCCGCTTCCGGGCGCTCTTGCATGAGAATTTCGATGAGCTCGCCGCGCTGGTGACCCGCGAGCACGGCAAGACGCTCGCCGAAGCGCGGGCCGAAATCAACCGCGGCATCGAGGTCGTCGAATTTGCCTGCGGCATCCCGAGCCTGATCACGGGCGACATCCTGCCCAACATTGCCAGCGAAGTGGATGCCGAAGCGGTGCGGCACCCGGTCGGCGTCTGCGTCGGCATCACGCCCTACAATTTTCCGTTCATGGTGCCGCTCTGGATGTATCCGATCGCACTGGTGTGCGGCAACACGTTTGTGCTCAAGCCGTCGGAAAAGGTGCCCCTCTCTGCGATCCGCACGGCCGAGCTGCTGGTCGAAGCCGGCCTGCCGGATGGCGTGTTCAACATTGTCCACGGCGACCGCGAGTGCGTCGATGCACTGCTCAACCATCCGCAAACTGCCGCGATCTCGTTCGTCGGCAGCACCCCCATCGCCAAGTACATCTACGAGCGCGGCACCGCGAACGGCAAGCGCGTCCAGTCCGCCGGCGGCGCCAAGAATCATCTCATCATCATGCCCGACGCCGAGCTCGATCAGTCGGTGAAGGCCCTCGTCGCGTCGGCTTACGGCTGTGCCGGCCAGCGATGCATGGCAGGGAGCGTCGCGGTGGCCGTCGGCAAGGCGGGCGACGCCGTGGTCGAGGGCCTCGTCGACGTCGCCGGCAAGATGCGCGTCGGCCCCTCCGACGGCAACGAAGAAATCGACATGGGCCCCGTTATCCGCGGCGAACACCGCGATCGCGTCGCCGGCTACCTCGACATCGCCAAGAAGGACGGCGCAACGGTCGCCCTCGACGGCCGCCGCCAGTTCGACGGCGAAGGCTTTCTCATCGGCCCCAGCGTCGTCGATCGCGTCGCACCGTCGATGCGCGTCTACCAGGAAGAGATTTTTGGCCCCGTACTCTCGGTCGTCCGCGCCGCCGACCTCGATGAAGCTCTCGCCATCGGCGCGGGTTGCGAGTTCGGCAACGGCGCGTCGATCTTCACGCGCAGCGGTTATGCGGCCCGCGAGTTCAGCCGCCGCTTCAACGCGGGCATGATCGGCATCAACGTCGGCGTGCCGGCCCCGATGGCCTGGTTCCCCTTCACCGGCTGGAACCGCTCGTTCTTCGGCGACCTGCACATCCAAGGCAAAGAAAGCATCCAGTTCTACACCCGTCAAAAAGTAACCCTCACCCGCTGGCCCAAGAGCGAAGACTCGTTCCAGGACCCGGTGTGGCGACAAACCAAATAACCACGACGACACGGAGCGCACGGAGAAGAAAAGGCAATTGAACAGGAGCAAACAGAGAAAACGGAGGAAGAAGTATTCTTTTAATACTTTCGTTCCCTCCGTTTCCTCCTGTTCAAATTTGTTTTCTGTCCTCCCTGTGAGCTCCGTACCTCCGTGGTTCATCCCATTTTCAAGGAATTGTGAATCAACATGAGCGAAGCGAAGAAGATTGCAGTAATCGGTGGCGACGGCACGGGCCCGGAAGTGGCGGCCGAGGGCTTGAAGGTGCTCGAGGCCGTTGCCAGGCAGGACGGACTCAAGTTCGACCTCACCCATCTCGATTGGGGCGGCGATCGCTACCTCAAGACGGGCGAAGCTCTCCCCGCAGACGGCCTCGACCAGCTTCGCAAATTCGACGCGATTCTCCTGGGCGCGGTCGGTCACCCCGACGTGAAGCCCGGCATCCTCGAACGCAAGCTGCTGCTCGATCTGCGCTTCGGCCTCGACCAGTACATCAACCTCCGCCCGGTGAAGCTCTTCCCTGGTGTCGAATGTCCGATCAAGGGCAAGAACCCGGAGGACATCGACTTCATTGTCGTCCGCGAGAACACCGAAGACCTCTACTGCGGCGCCGGCGGCTTCATGCACAAGGGCACGCCGAACGAAGTCGCCACGCAGACCGCGATCTACACCCGCAAGGGTTGCGAGCGCGCGATCCGCTACGCCTTCGAGCTAACCAAGAAGCGCAACAACCCCAAAGGCAAGAAGCTCACGCTGGTCGCCAAGACGAACGTTCTCACCACCGGCCACGATCTCTGGTGGCGGACGTTCCAGGAAGTTGGCGCCGAATATCCGGACATCGAGAAGGATTACAACCACGTCGACGCCTGCTGCATGTGGATCGTCAAGAACCCCGAGTTCTACGACGTGATCGTGACCACCAACATGTTCGGCGACATCATCACCGATCTCTCGGGCATCATCCAGGGCGGCATGGGCGTCGCGGCGGGCGGCAACATCAACCCCGACAAGGGCGGCGTGAGCATGTTCGAGCCGATGGGCGGCAGCGCCCCCAAGTACACCGGCACCGGCAAGATCAACCCCATCGCCGCCATCAACGCCGTGAGCATGCTGCTCGCGCAACTCGGCTACGACAAGTCGGGAAAGAAGGTGATGGACGCGATCATGAAAGTCACCGCCACGAAGATGAAGAGCCAGGCGGCGGGCAAGATGGGGCACACGACGAGCGAGGTAGGGGATTTGGTGGTGGGGGCGCTATGATTCTCTAGCTCACAGATCGCGTGGGATTGTCCGGTACAAGGGAGTACGTCGAGATGGTCAGGAACTACATCGCATTTGACATCGAAACTGCGAAGGACGTTCCGGGGGCCGACTTCAATTGGCGACCACACCGACCGCTCGGTATTTGCTGCATCGCGTCGATGTCAGATTCGTGTGGCGATGCTCGCGTCTGGTACAGCAAAGGCGCCGACGATGCTCCCCTAAATCAGATGACTAGCGCCGATGTTGCCGATTTTGTGCGCTATATTGAAGCCCAAATTGAAGCCGGTTTTACTCCCTTGACATGGAATGGCCTCGGTTTCGACTACGATATTCTCGCGGAAGAGTCTGCCCTTTTGGATCAGTGCAAACGGCAGGCTTTGCTACATTGTGATTTGATGTTTCATGTTGTTTGCGAAAAAGGGTTTCCTGTAAGTCTTGCGAACGCGTGTATCGGGATGGGACTTCAAGGAAAGCTTGATGGTGTCGATGGTTGTGATGCTCCAAAGCTTTGGCAAGCCGGAGATCACGAGAAAGTCTGCAAGTATGTTTCTCAGGACGTTCGCGCGGTGTTAGGTCTTGCTATCGAATGCGAGAAGCAGAATACTTTCCGCTGGAAAACGAGCCGAGGCGGCATTTCTAGCTTCGGATTGCGAAGTGGTTGGCTGTCGGTCAGCGACGCGCTGCAACTTCCCCTACCAGATACATCTTGGATGTCAAATCCAATTCTAAGGGAATCATACGCGGCTTGGCTCGAAACGTAGGATTTGACTTGGACGCAAAATGCGTAATACTTTACGCAGTATGCGTAAATCATCTTCCATCGACGCCTTGCTCCCCGCCGTCCGGCAGGAAGTCCTCGCCGCCACGCTCATGCATCCCGAGCGGTGGTGGTATTTGAGCGATCTGGCGGCGCACTTGCGGCGGACTCCCTCCAGCTTGCAGCGCGAGGTCGCGCGGTTGGCCGTCGCCGGCGTTCTGGAAACTCGGCAGGAGGCCAATCGGACCTACTACCGGCCCAACGTCGATTGCCCGCTGTTGCCGGAGCTCACCGGCTTGATCGCCAAGACAGTCGGTGTTGCCGACGTGGTGCGAAGATCCCTGGCGACACTGGCGAGACAGATCGATTGGGCGATCGTCTACGGCTCTTTGGCCCGCGGCGAAGAAGTCGCCGAGAGTGACGTCGATCTGTTGGTGATTGGCGACGCAAATCTTGCGGAGCTCGCGCGGCCGCTGAAGAAGGCCCAGCTGCACCTGGGCAGGCCAGTGAACCCAAGTGTCTTTCCGCGCGATGAGTTTCTCGCTAGACTCCGTGCGGGGCAGCATTTTGCCCGCAGCGTCGTGGCGGGCGACAAGCTCTTCCTGCTGGGAGATCCGCGTGAGTTTGCAGAAGCTACTCAAAGCCCGGCGGCTCCACCGGCATCAGACAAGTCCGGACGAACTCGCGGAACTGCAAGCCGTCGTCGACCGTGACCTCGCCGACGCGGGCATCGCCCAGCTGTCGCCCGATCGCCGCTTTGCCATTGCGTACAACGCCGTCCAGCAGCTGGCTAAGACGGTACTGGCTTGCGCGGGGTATCGCGTGTCAACCTCCAAAGGCGGCGACCATGCAATTACATTCGAGGCCATGGGCTTGATCTTGGGCGTGGAGCACCAGGCGACGATCGATTACTTCGACACTTGCCGCCAGAAGCGCAACCAGGTCAACTACGACCACGCAGTTGACGTCGGACGCAGAGGCGTCTGAGCTTGTGCGCCAAGCGACGGAATTTCGAAGCGTCGTGGAACGGTGGATCGAAGAAAACGCACCGTGAGACTCTGAATCGGTGAAGCCGTTCGGGTTGTTTCTCCGTTTTCGTTGGCACAACGGTAAACAGTTAACTTCCCACCGCTTACGCCCCCACTGCCCGCAGCCACCAATGGGCCATTAGCGCCGCGCCATCACCAGTCGGATGGACACCGTCCGCCGCCCAGCGTTCCGGCGGCGCAATCTTCACGGCCCGGTCGAACATCGTCTGAAAAGGCACGAATACGGCGCCCGCCGATTCGGCAACCCGCTTCGCCGCCGCGCGGTAGCCGTCGAATGCCGGGAACCAGCTGTCGTCGACGGCCCCTACTTTGAGCACGAATGGCTCGCAGACGACGAGCTTTACATCGGGCAGGGCCGTCTGCGTCCGCGTCAGCAGCGCCTTGAAGTCGCCCTCATACTTTTCCAGCGTGCCGTCGTAGCCGTGCTTGAGCAGGTGCCAGTAGTCGTTTACGCCAATGAGAACGCTCAGCACATCCGGCTTCAGATCGAGACAATCGGTCTGCCAACGTTCGGCGAGCTGATAGACTTTGTTGCCGCTGAAGCCGCGGTTGTAAAACTTGAGACCGTCGTCGGGTCGGTCCACCAACAGCTGCGACGCCACGAACCAGGCATAGCCTGTGCCGATCGCGGCCGCCGAGTTTGCGGCAGCGTCGCCTTTGTCGCGGCCGGCGTCCGTGATCGAATCGCCCTGGAACAAAATGGTCTGGCCGGGCCGGATGAGCGGCTCGCCCTGCGGCGCTACGGACGCTTCAGTTTCGGCTTTCGCAGCGTCGAGCGCCGAAAACGCGGCCAGTGCCGCAACGGAAAGAGCCGAGCCGCCCAGTACGAATTCCCGGCGACTGGGCGACATGTTTGGGTCCGATCTGCGTTTCGCCATGGTGGAAAGACTCCTCTGATGCCGATTATCTGCTACGACAGGCACGACCGCCGTTGCCGCCGGATTCCCAGCCTAATCGATCCGGCGGCGAACTGCCAACTCGGGCCCCCTCGCGTGCTTTACTTTCCCAGATAGTCGCAGGATAACAGGTGAAGCCGAAGGTCAGGTCCGTCCCATGCACGTCGAAACGTTGGATCGCCGCCACATTTCCGACTCCGACGTCCGCTCGATCGCGGAGCTATTGAACAAAGTTTTTACGAAGCGCAGCCTCGAGGTCCGCATCGCGCGGTTGATCGACGACTGGCCCAGCTACCGCGGCCCCGAGGCCATGTTTCCGCGGTCGTTCGTCATCCGCGAGGACGGCCGGCCGGTCGCCCATGCGGCCGCGCTGCCGCATACGATCGGCACCAGCGAGGGCGACCTCACTGTCCTCGGCCTGGTCCACGTCTGCACCGACCCCGACGCCCGCGGCCAGAAGCTGGGGCAAGCGGTCGTGCGGGCCGCGTTCGACCTGGTCGATCATGGACCGTATCGGCACGCGCTATTTCAAACGTCAAACAGCGTCCGCGGCTTTTACGAGAAGCTCGGCGCCGGAGTCGTCACCAACCGGATCATCAACTCGCTCGCCGACGACCCGACGGCCAATCCCTTCTGGGACGACGTAGTGATGCGTTACCCGGCCGCAAAACACTGGCCCAAGGGCGACATCGACCTCCGCGGCCCGGCGTGGTGAGAACAGTGAGCACAGAGAAGATCCCGCCGCTTGACTCCTTGCTCCCTGCTCCTTGCCCCGTTCTCCCTGCTAACTATGCATCCGCGGCAATTCTTCGCCGCGGTCGATGATCGCGGCCTCCAGCGCGGCTAGCTCGCCCAGGCGGGCCATCACGACTTCCTCCGGCGCGAATTGCTTGGCGAGCCGGGTGTACGTCGTGTGGTGACGGGCTTCGGACTCGAACAGCCCACCGTAGAACGACTTGAGCTCGGCATCCTGCACATGCTCAGCCAGCACGTGGAACCGCTCGCAGGACCGCGCTTCGATCAATCCCGCCACGAGTAACCGATCGACCGCCTTTTGCGGTTCCTGCTTACGCACCAGGTCGTTGAGCTCGCGTCCGTAACTCGACGGCTTCAGCCGGCGAAACCGCACCCCGCGGCGATTGAGTAGATCAATCACCATCTGAAAATGCTCCAGCTCCTCATTGACGATGAATGCCATCTCGCGGCACAGCCCCTGATCCTCGACGTAGTGGAAGATGAGATTCAGCGCCGTGCCAGCCGCCTTCTTTTCGCAATGAGCGTGGTCGATGAGGATTTCGTCTAAATCGGCATCGACCTGTGCTAGCCAACGAGCGGACGTTTCAGATTGCAGGTGGAGCATGAGAGAACGATCGATGAAGGTTGAATGATGATTGATGATCGGCGACCTAGATCATCAATCATCGATCATCACTCATCAATCCCCTTGAGGTCTTTGCGGACGCGGCGGGCCACGCGGCTCAGCAGCGTTCTCGGCAGCCAGCGCTTGGCGCGCCAGTACCAGCGCTGGTCTGTTCCCATCACGACGTATAGTTCGCCCCGCTCTGAAGCTGCCAGCGCACTGGCCGCGACCGCCGCGGGATCGAGCGTCGAATTCTTCACGTACGACTCGGTCATCCGGCGAAAGGCGTCGCTCTCGAACGACGCGCTCTCGACAAACCGTGTCGGCATCGGTCCGGGGCAGACGACGGTAACGCCCACATGGCGCGGCTTCAATTCGCCGCACAATGTTTCCGACAGGGCGACAACGGCCGCCTTGGACAGATTGTACGGCGCCATTCCGGGCGGGCACAGGAAGGCGAAGCTCGAAGCGACGTTTATGATCCGGGGCCGCGTTGCGCCCGCCTTTGCACTTTCGGCGAGCCACGGTGTCATCGTGTGGCATCCGTACAGCACGCTCATCAGATTGAGCCGCACCAACCGCTCCGCCGCGGCGAGATCCAGCGAGCCAATGTTGCCGGCCGCATACATTCCGGCGTTGTTGACGAGCAAATCCAACCGCGGCCAGGCTTCTTGCAGGCGCTGGCGCAATTCGGTCCAGGCGTCGGCGGACGTGACGTCGGAAATTTCGACCCGGGGGACGCCGCCGTTCTCAGTCACGAGTCGAGCCGTTTCCTCGGCACCGGTGACGTCGATGTCGACGATGGCGATCGCATAACCGCCGGCCGCCAGGTGAAGGCAGAATTCCCGGCCGAGCCCGTTGGCCCCGCCGGTTACAATCGCATACTTGGCTGGCGTCGCGCTCATGCGGTGGCCCAATAACCACCGCGAGCGTGGTCGAAAACCGCTTCGCTGCCACGATGCTCAGCCACAATCTTGCCGTCGCGATACACCTCGCGGCCCATCACAAACGTCCGCACCGGAGAGCCGGTGAGCGTGACGCCGTGCCAGGGGCTCCAGCCACACTTGGTAAGCTGATCTTCGTTGCGGACTTCCGTTGTCTTTTCGAGGTCCACCAGCACCAGGTCCGCATCGTAACCGACTTCAATCCGCCCCTTGCCCACAATGTCCCACACGCGGGCCGGTGCATCGCACATCCAGCAAACGACCTGCTCCGGCGTGCAGCGGCCGCCATGCACTTCATTGAGCAGCAGCGCAAGTGAATTCTCGACGGCCGGCAATCCGGACGGCGAGGCAGGGTAGGGGCGCTGCTTTTCCTCCAGCGTGTGCGGAGCATGGTCGGTGGCGATGACTTGGATTCGCCCATCGAGAAGCGCCTGCCACAGCTGACGGTTGTCATCCGCCGTCTTGAGCGACGGATTCATCTGCACCAGCGTGCCGAGCCGGGCGTAGTCGTCGCTGTTGAAAAAGAGATGATGAGGACAAGCTTCTGCCGTAATGAGATTGCGATGATCTGCGAACAGCTCCGTTTCAGCCCCGGTTGAAACGTGCAGCACATGGAACCGATGGTTGTGCCGAAACGCGAGGTCGATCGCCCGCCGCGTGGCGATCAGTGCGGCAGCATGATCGCGAACGCGTGAGTGGTTCGCCACGTCGTTCGAACCGGCATATTTGGCCGCGTTCGCGCGGACCGTCGCCTCATCTTCGCAATGGGCAGTAATCGGAAGCGCCGTCTCGGCGAAGATCCGCTCCAGCGCCGTCTGCTCGTCGACCAGCAAATCGCCCGTGCTCGAGCCGATGAAAATCTTGATCCCGGGCGTGCGCTGGGCGGCTTTCAATTCTTCAACATTGTCGCACGTGGCCCCGATGTAGAATCCATAGTTGACGATCGACTTCTGAGCCGCGAGCGCAAGCTTTTCTTCCAACCGGGCCTGCGTGATTGCCGGCGGCACGGTGTTCGGCATTTCCAGGAATGTCGTGACGCCCCCCTTGGCGCAAGCGCGGCTCGCCGTGGCTAGGTCTTCCTTATGCGTGAGCCCTGGCTCGCGGAAATGGACCTGGTCGTCGATTACGCCCGGGATCAAGTGCAGCCCAGACGCATCGACGGTTTCGTCAATGCGGACCTGCGCCGCGGGGTCGATGTCGACGATTTGTGCGCCGTCGATGAGTACTGACAGTCGGTCGGATTCGCCCGGGAAGACGACGGTCGCATTTTTGATCAGAGTGCGCATGGAAGTCCTTGACCGAGAATATCGGTCGGGTGTTTACGGGGCAAGTCGCGGGTGGCGATTTCGCAACCGCTCCGCATGACGTGTTGCCATTCGTCGACACGATTTTTCTTGGCTTGCCGCCCGCTGGTCGACGCGCACTTCGCGTGACCTACGGTTTCCCAGAGCCGGGCGCTGCAGGAATTGTCATGCACGCCCGGCCAGACGACTTTTCGCGGCTCGATCAGGGTTTTTTTGCGATCGGCCGCCAGGTCTTTTCATTGGGACTGCTGACGTTGGGTCAATCGGGTCGCCCGGCGTGCGTCGCAAGACGCATGTTGGGGCAAAGTCAGCAGCGGGGATGGGCAGCAAATGAGTTCGCAACGCTCGCGCCGCGGGGCGGCGCGCCGCGCCGTCGCGCGGAGAACGGTCGTCGAAACACTCGAATCGCGGCAAATGTTTTCCGCAGAGCCCGTGGGCGGACTGCTGGGAGGCGGTTTCGAACATCACCAGCTCTCGGAACCGGACTTCTGGTACGACACGAGTGCGAACTTTGACGTCGACGCGCAAGTCGGCGACCTCGAACAAACGCTCGCCGCGGCGAACCAATTGACCGGCCTCACCCAGGCCCGCAACGAGTATGGCCTGTTGGGTTACGGCCAGACGGTTGCCGTGATCGACAGCGGCATCGCCTGGGACCATCCGAACTTGGGCGGCGGCTTCGGCGGCGATTATCGCGTCGTGGGCGGCTGGGACTTCTCTGAAGAAAACGACGCCAATCCCTACGACGACGGCCCATCAGGAGCCCATGGCACTCACGTCGCGGGAATCGTCGGCGCGACGATGGGGCCGACTGGAGACGAAGGCGTCGCGCCGGGCGTCGACCTCGTCGGATTGCGCGTCTTCAATGATCAAGGGGCGGGTTACTTCGGCTGGGTCGAGAAGGCCCTCCGCTGGGTCCACACCAATCGCAACGCCTTCGCCTATCCGATCACGGCGGTGAATCTTTCGCTCGGCACGGCATGGAACGCGGCCACCGTGCCGAGCTGGTCGATGCTCGAAGATGAGTTTGCCCAGTTGAAATCTGACGGAATTTTCGTCGCCGTCTCGGCCGGCAACAGCTTCACAACCTACAAAACGCCAGGCCTCAGCTACCCGGCCGCGAGTTCGAGCGTCGTGCCGGTGATGGCGGTCGACGACAACGGGTCGCTCAGCTATTTCAGCCAGCGGCACGAGCGGGCCATCGCCGCGCCAGGCCGCACCATTCGTAGCACGGTGCCCGACTACGTCGGCAATCAGAACGGCCAGACCGACGACTGGGCCAGCTTCAGCGGCACGAGCATGGCCGCGCCCTACGTGGCCGGCGCGAGCGTGCTGATCCGCGAAGCGATGCAGTTCGTCGGCTACACGAATATCACGCAGGACACCATCTACGACCACATGATGGCGACGGCCGACGATGTGTTCGACGCTGCAACCAATGCCACCTATAAGCGGCTCAATGTCGGCGCGGCGCTGGATGCCCTCATGCCGGACGATGAATTTGGCTCGACGGTGGAGTCGGCCTTCGACTTGGGAACAATCGGTGCGAGTGGCATGGACGTCCAAGGCACGATCGGCAGCCGTAGTGACGTCGACTATTTCCGCTTCACCGCGGCTGCATCGGGCACCGTCACATTTGCCGCCGCCACGACCCACTATCTCGACGCCAAATGGGCAGGCGACGGCGTGGCGAGCGACGACGGGCTCACCTACACGATCAATATCGTCGCCGGGCAGTCATATACGGTGGGCCTGGCGACAGCTGGCGGCGTCGGTCATTTTGAACTGAGCGTCACCGCCGACTCGTCGTTCACGTTCGTCGATTGGGGCACTGTGTCGCAGCAACGGCAACTGGGCGTCGGGGTGAGCGGCGAAAGCTGGTACTGCGTCACCGCCCAACAGGCCGGCTACCTGACCGCCGAAGCTTTCTATTCCGCCCAATGCCAGGTCGAGATAGCCTGGTTCGACACGAACCTGCAGCAGGTCGCCAGCGGCACGCTCGACGCGGATTGCCAGCGCGTCGACCGACAAGTGACCGCCGGTGAGCAGCTGTTCCTCCGCGTGAGCGGCCTGAGCGACGGCGTCGACTTCCGGCTCACAAATCTCGTCGACCTGGAGGGCGGCAACTTGCTGATCTCGGGCACCGACGGCGACGACACGCTTTCGTTTACTGCCGGCGCAACGCACCAGATCGTCGTCAACGGCGTGGCGTACGAGATCGATGCCGCGAGCGTTGGCATGATCCAGATCGATGCCGGCGCTGGCCAAGATTCGATCACGATCACCGGCACCACTGCAAACGAAACGGCGACGCTCCGTGCCGGAGATGCACAAGTTCAGGGCGCCGGCTACGCGGTCGCGGCGATTGCAGTGGAGAATGTCGTGGTCATCGGCGGCGGCGGCAGAGACATTGCCGCGATGTACGACTCGATCAACAACGACGAGTTGGTCGCTCGTCCCGAGGCCGTCACGCTGCGAGGCCCCGGCTATGAAAACACGGCCGCGGACTTCGACTATGTGGCCGCCTACTCGAGCGCGGGCGGCTACGACCGGGCCGCCTTCCACGATTCCGCGGGGGACGACGCGTTCTCCTCCCGGCCCGATCGCGCAGCGCTGCAGGGCGCCGGCTATTTGAACATGGCAGATCGCTTCGAGTTTGTGGCCGCTTATGCCACAAGCGGCACCGACCTGGCCTACTTCTACGACTCCGCCGGCGACGATGCTTTCACGGGCCGGCCCGACCGCGCCGTTCTGCAAGGGGCCGCTTACACGAACGCCGCGTACGGGTTCGACCAGGCCTTGGCGTACGCGATCGCGGGTGGTTACGATCGCGCCACGTTCTACGACTCGGCGTCCAACGACGAATTCACCTGCCGCCCGAACCGTGCCCTCTTGCAGGGCAACGGCTACTTCAACCTGGCAACCGGCTTCGACGACGCCCTCGCCTACGCAATCAATGGCGGCAACGATCGCGCGGTGTTTTACGACTCGGCAGGCAACGATGTATTCACTTCGCGGGCCGGCCGCGCCGTACTGCAAGGCACCGGTTTCATGAACGTTGCCACCGGTTTCGGCCAGGCAGTCGCCTATGCGATTGCCGGTGGCATCGACCAGGCGCTGTTCTACGACACCGCGGGAAATGACGCATTCTTGAGCCGCGCCAGTCGTGCCTCGATGCAAGGCACCGGTTACCTGAATGTGGCGTCCGGCTTCCGGCACGCCGCGGCCTACGCCACCGAAGGGGGCTTCGACCGGGCGGAGTTCCAAGATTCGCCGCAAGACAAGTCGATCCGCGCCGCAGTGGCCATCGCGCAAGTTGCCGGCGACGGCTTCACCAATCGCGCATTTGGCTTCGACGACGTGGTGGTCCGACGGATCGACGACGACGTCACGCTCGACACGGAGGCGACCGACTTCGTATTCACGCTGATCGGCCAGTAAGCCCAGTGAGCCGCCAGCTTACGCAGCTTTCGCGGACGGGCTCTTAAGGAGTCGTCGCAGCGAATCCGTGACTCGCTGCAGATCCGCCGTGGTCAGGTTCGAACCACTGGGCAGGCACAAGCCTCGGCAAAATAGATCGTCCGCTACCGCGCCGCCGCGCACACGGCAGTTTTGGTAGGCCGGCTGCTGATGCATCGGCTTCCAGATCGGACGCACTTCGATATTGTCCTCGTTCATCCGCGCGCAGATTTCGATCGGCGAGATTTGGTGCACAGTCGGACTGATTAGCAAACAAGTCAGCCAGCGGCTCGCCCGGCCGAAGCTCGGCTCGGGCATGAATTTCAAACCGGGTACGTCGTGGAGCGATTGCTGATAGTGGTCGCAGATCGCCCGCCGTCGTGCGACTCGCTCGTCGAGCTGTTCCAATTGCCCGCGGCCGATCGCGGCAAGCAGATTGCTGAGCCGGTAGTTGTAGCCGATTTGCGAATGTTCGTAGTGGGGCGCCGGATCACGGGCCTGCGTCGCCAGGTGGCGGGCCTGTGCCGCCCATTGCGGATTTTCAGTCACCAGCATTCCGCCGCCGCTGGTGGTGATGATCTTGTTGCCGTTGAACGAGAAGCAGCCGACATCGGCCAGCGTGCCGGCAGGCCTATCGCCATAGGCAGCGCCCAGGGACTCGGCCGCGTCTTCGATCGTCGTCACGCCATACTTCCGGCACAGGGATGCGATCGGCGCCCAGTCGGCGCATTGACCGCAGATATCGACGACCACGGCCGCCTTGGGCAGCCGATTGCACGCGGCCGCATGACGTAGTTCGTCCTCCAGCAGATTTGGATCGACGTTCCAGCTCGATCGTTCGCTGTCGATGAACACGGGATTCGCTCCGACATAGCGAATCGCATTGGCCGTGGCCACGAAAGTAAAAGTCGACGTGAGCACGTCGTCGCCCGGCCGGACGCCGGCGGCCAACAGCGCAAGGTGCAACGCCGCAGTCCCGCTGGAGAGTGCCACGGCATGCGATACGCCCAGCTTCGCGGCGAACTCGCTTTCAAACGCATCTACGTGCGGCCCCAACGGTGCGACCCAGTTGGAATCGAACGCGTCGAGCAGCAGCTCGCGCTCCCGGCGGGACATGTGAGGCGGCGAAAGATAGATTCGATTCGGGCCGCTCTTCATGACGCTACTCTCTCAACGTAGTTGCGGCGAATCACGCGTGCCGGGCAGCCAACCGCGACCACATGGTCCGGCAAGTCGCCGATTACCACCGCGCCGGCGCCCACGACGCTATGCGAGCCGACCGCGACTCCCGGTGCGACGCAGCTGCCCACACCCAAGAGCGTGTGCGCCCCGACCGTCACGCCCCCGGCCAGCACCGCGCCAGGGCCAATGTGAGCAAAATCGCCGATCCGGCAGTCGTGATCGATCGACGCGGATGTATTGACGATGGCGTGCCGGCCGATCGCACAATTCGGTTGGATCGTCGCGCTGGCACAGACGATCGATCCGGCGCCGAGTGTTGCAGATTCATGCACTGTCGCCCGCGGATGGACGACGCGGACCCAGTCGAGC
Source organism: Pirellulales bacterium (assembly GCA_050248495.1). Lineage (GTDB taxonomy): Bacteria > Planctomycetota > Planctomycetia > Pirellulales > Lacipirellulaceae > DASYDU01. The sequence continues at coordinate 54,967 of JBFWSG010000015.1, forward strand.
GCGTGATACTCCGCGACGTCGCGCCGCAGCCGCGAATCGCCGAGCGCGATCAAAGCCCGCGTTTGCTGATTCGGCTCGACGAGCGACAGTGGGCCGCGAATGTCGACACCGAGCAGCTGCTGGCCCTGCTTGGACGGATTGTCGTCGTAGGCCGCTTCGACTGGAATTCCCGCCGCCTGCAAAGTCGCCACGACAACCGAAGCATGACCACCCGCCCCCAATACGACGACCCCGGGTCGACACTGGGTGAGCGGCTGGGCCGTAGCGGCCCCAGCTTCGCAGATGCCGTTGCGCCACAACACGCGAAGCACCGTCAGCAGCAGAATCCGCGCGTCGACAAGCAAGTTGCAGTGATCGACATACCAAACATCCAGCTCGAACTTTCGCTCCCAGCTGATCGCGTTGCGGCCGTTGACTTGTGCCCAGCCGGTGAGGCCCGGCTGCACCTCGTGCCGGCGCGCTTCGGTGGCAGTGTAAAGCGGCAGGTATTCCACCAGAAGCGGCCGCGGCCCGATCAGGCTCATCTCGCCCCGCAACACGTTCCAAAGTTCCGGCAGCTCGTCGAGACTCGTGCTTCGCAGCCACCGCCCAAATCGCGTCAGCCGCGCGCCATCCGACAGCGGCCGGCCTTGATCGTCCGTCGCATCGATCATCGTGCGAAACTTGATCAAATGAAATCTGCCGCCCGATTTGCCGATCCTCGTCTGCGTGAACAGCACGGGATTCCCCAACTGCATGCGGACGGCAGCGGCAATCACCGCCAGCAGCGGCGCGAAGAGCACCAGTAGCAAGGCAGCGACAATCCGATCGACGATCGGCTTGCAGCAGTATCGATAGATTCCAGTCGACGGCGTCATGCGGCTTTCACCATCGTGCGAGCTACACTCGTCAGCCCAGCGACGAACCAGTCGTACACGTCGCGACTGCGATAGTGACTGGCCCAAGTGGCGCGCGCATTGTCGCGCATCGCGGCGAGCCGCTCGGGATGTTGCAGGAGTTCGGCGATGCAACCCGCCAGCGAATCGCCGTCGCCCGCCCGATAGGTGAGCCCGCAGTTGTGCCGATCGAGCAATTGGGCCAGCTCGCCGGGCAGGCTGGAGACGAGTGCCAATCGGCCTGCCATGTACTCATAGGGCTTGTTGCCGAGGCTCATCATCGCACCTGGCGCATAGGCGCAAAGACCGATGACTGAAATCGACGCGACTGCCCGTAGCATGGCGGCATCGACATGGCCCAGCAGATGAAAGTTCGCCATCCCGGCGGTTTGGCGGCGGATGGCGGTCAATTTCGAGCCGCCGCCACAGAGCACAAACTGCACATTGTCTGTGTCCCGCGCCGCCAGCATTCGCGCCGCGCCAACGATTGCATCGAAATCATGGTGCCGCTCGAACCCGCCCGCGAAAAAGCAAATCGGCCTCCGCGGATCGATCCCTCTCTCCACGAGCTCCGTGATCCGCCCATGCAACGCGTCCTCCGGCAAATCTGCCGGCTCGAAGCCAAGCGGCACGGCCAGGTCGCCGACGCGCCGCGTGCGACCGGCGTGCTTGAGCGCCCAGGAGAGGTACGTCTCGGAAACGGCGCAAAGCGCATCGGCTCGGCTGCAGGCCCGCCGCGCCATTCGGCGATAAGAGTGCAAGAACAGCGAACTGAGCGAACGCGTCCCATATGGCAGCGCGCTCGGAAACACATCCGGCCAGAGATCGCGCACGTCGACCACCGTCGGAACATCATGAACTCGGCCGTAAGCCGTTGCCGCGTCGGCCCATTCCAGCGACGGGATCGCCGCCACGATCAGGTCCGGGGGTGACTCGCGGCGGACCAACTCGCCAAAGCGTTTGCCGAGGATATGGCAGTGACGCAGCCGGGCCAGGCTGGCTGTCCGCCGATATCCCGGAGCGTGGACGAATTGAATCGAATAGTGCGGCGTCAGCTCGACGCGCCGATCCGTGGTGAACCGCTGTTCCCGCGTGGTGTGACGGAACGTCGGCGCCCAGCGCAACACGCTGTGCCCGTGTGCCTGCAACGCATTCGCTAGATACCCGTACCGAAACAGCCGCTGCGGACCGTCAACGGGCAGGTCTTCGCCAATGTGTAGCAGCCAGACTTTCATTGTTTGACCCGTTCGCATCGCCGCTGGATACCAGAAATGAGCGGCCGCGAACTATAGCTATCAACGGAGAAACAGCCAATGCCGGCTGCTCCGCGAGGTCACGCAGTTGGACACGCTGACAGCGTCGTCGCTGGTTTGGGCGCTGCAACCACTTTTGGAATTGCCCGCGGGCGTCGCCTGATCGCGGGCGACCGCCGAGGCAACCCCCGCGCCGGGGCCGACAAATCCATCAGCGAAGCCATGTTGCCCGAATACAGCAGGCAAATCGCGCCGACCGGGACGATCATGAAGGCGTCGAGCGTGTAATTGGCCGCATTCACCACGACGACCGAAGTCAGCGTCAGCATCGCCCAGTCTCGACAAGGTGCGCGGCGGCGCAAGATCGCCCACGCCGAAAGGCCTGCGACGTAGAGCGAATAGGCGATATACAATCCCAGCCCCACCTGCCCGTAGCGCGACAGCAAGTACACATAGTAGTTGTCGGCGAAGCTGGGCAATTCTTCGCGGAGCGGCCCGCAGCCGAAGAGCGGACTGGAAAAGTACCAGTCCATCGTGCGTTCCCAGTGAACCAGCCGGGAATTGAACGAGTTGATCGTCGTCACGTCGAATCCGTCGCCATGCAGCGCTCCGTGCAGCTTAAAGAGCAGCTCCGATAGATAGGGGAACCACTGTCGCGCGATGTCCGTGCGGACGAGATAATCCAACGACTCGTACGCACCCCAGCCGACTGCCGCGAGAGCAGCCAAATAAGTAAACCGCCGCGACGCCACACAAAGTACAACAATCGCCAGGGCTGTAAGCATCAACCCCGTCCGCGATCCGGTCAACAGGATGGTCGCCAGCACGGCGCCCCCCAGCGCCAGATAGAACGGCCGCGACGTCATGCGAAATAGCGCCACGCTCGGCAGCGCCAGCAACAGCAACATGATCGCGTTCGTGTTGGGGTTCAGGAAAAAGCCGAACGCTCTGCCTTGTTCGTCGAGCAAATCCATGTGCCGATCGCTGACAGCGAACAGTGTTTGCAGAGGCCGCGTGGCATCGGGCAGGAAGTACTGCGCCGCCGTAAACGCCGCGTTTAGCGCGCCGATCGAAAGCAACAACTTCAGGCAGGACATGGTCACTCCGGCGGCATTGGCCGAGCTGCGCCGGACCAGTGAGGCGCCGAAATGGAAAACGATCAGAAATGCCGCCACGCGGAGCACGTCGAGCACATCCCGCAGCGTGTGACTGATCCCGAACACCATCGACAGCATCGCAAAGCCAAACATCGCCAGCAGTAGAGCCGAAGTTAGCAGCACGTGCCGGCCGCACTTCACTTGCGGCGAAAGCAGCAATCGGCCGGAGGCCGTGCCGAACCGAACCGTGTCGGCCGCGCGCGCCGCTGCCTCACCCAGAAAAGTAGGGATTGGCAAAAGGAACATGGTGAGGATCACCATCCGATCGCCCGCCGAGAGTCGAGCGGGGGAGGTCGGTCGGCGGATCGGCGGCCGAGCTTGCATCGAACATGTTCTCCTGGCGCCGTTGGCGCTCGTACCTCAAGCCGCTAGTACCACAATCGGCCGCCATGCCGTGTCAGGTACGCCAGCGCGTTGCGGTCCAGCACTTCGCGCGTGACGCCGCGCAAATAGCTCGGCGTCGCCCAAACGCCGCGAACAAGGTTCCAGACTCCGTCGCCGCGGATGCTCCGCAGCGAATAATGCGCCATCCAGACCGCGAGGTAGGGAATCGCGTACCGCCAAGGCAGGTAGCGGTAGGCAAGGTACGCGCGGTTGCGAACATGGTAATACAGCTCCACAGACGTCTGGCCGTTCGCCCGGCCGACCTGGCTCGGCATCGGGAAATGTTCGACTTCGATCTCCGGCTCGTACACGATCCGCGCCCCGGCCTGAATAATGCGGTAGGCCAAATCCAGCTCTTCCTCGCCGAAGAACATGTCGCTGCGATATCCGCCGAGCCGATCGACGACGCGTTTGCGAATCGCGTGACCGCAGCCGCGAAACGAAGAGACGGCCGCCCTGCGGGCGATAATCTGCGGATCGCGCGCGATCGCGGCGCGTGAGAACGGCACCGTCGGCGTGCGCGTCGCGTTCACGACATTGGTGACGTGAAATGCCACCGCGCCGACCGAATCATCCTGGGCGAAGCAGTCCTCGACTTTCGCCAACGCATCGTCTTTTGTGAACACGGCGTCGTCGTCGATCGAAACGAGCACTTCGCCCCGCGCCTGCTGCATGAGAGAGTTCCGGCCGCCGGACACCCCCAGTTGCTCAGGCACTCGGAAGGCCCGGACTCGCTCATCGCCGAACTCGCGTTTCACAGCGGCAGCGGTGTCCGTACCGTCCGACGCATCGTCCAGGACGACGACTTCAAAGTCGGCTAGACTTTGGCCAAGGATACTGCGGATGCAATCTCGCAGCGCTTCCAATCGGTTTCGCGTGAGCACCAGCACGCTCAGTTGCGGGCCTTGCGATGTTGCACTCGTCACGACTGTATCTCCCATGTTTGCCGCGGCATCGGCTACACGAAGGCTGTGGAATCAACTCGCCCCACATTCGACCAGATACCCAGCCTCGCCCTGACCGCCCACACCATTCCGACGCTCCAGAACGTGATGGCGCCGGCGTTTGCTAATGCCGTCCCGAAGATTCCATACCGCGGAATCAGCCACACACTTAGCATCAGGTTGACGGACAGTCCTGCCGCAAGGACCTTTAATGACGTCCGTTGATGCCCCGTCATGTTCAGCAAGTGATCCGCCGACCCAGAGATCGCATTGGCCGCGAGTCCGACGAGCAGCACCACGAGCACGGGATATCCCGCGACAAATTCGTCGCCGAATAACCGCAGAATTTGCTTTCCGAAAACGACCAGCGGCAGTACAACGCACAGCATAAAGCCGGTGGATACCCAGGCCGCAAACCGCGCGTGCCGGCGGAGTTCGCTGCGCCGGCCCTTGGCGTGCAGGCTGGAAAACTGGGGCGCGACCAGCATGTTCACCGCGATCACGCCCAGCAGTGCGACATCGGCCAACCGTTCCATGGCGGCATACGTCCCGGCCGAACGTGCGTCCAAAAATAGTCCCGACATCAGCACGCCGGTTCGTCCTTGCAGATACATCAACAGCGCTCCGGACGTCAGCATCGAGGCTGTGCCGAACCATTCGCGCGTCCGATAGTCGCATCGAATCGTTGGATTCTGAACGCCCGCGAAGCAGCGCCACTGCGAGTAGACAACGAGCAGCCCGCCGGCCGAGGCGATCAGATACATAAGCAGTGCCGCATTGACGGAGATGGGGCCGCGATGCAGCGCAAAAATCGGCAGCAATGCGATAAGCAATAGCAACGGCTGGGCGAGCGACCCCAGCATGCTGGAGATGGCGTGACCCGATCCCCGCACAATGGCGCCCCCCAGGAAGAAGAGCGAGAGCACCGGCACCGCCAGCGCCGCAATCAAGAAATTCTGCGTAGCGGCTACGGAATCGGAACGGTGCCAGACGGCCGCCCCACCGGCCAGCAGCAGCGCCAAAGCACAGGACTGCAGCAGCGTGAGTTGGACGCTCCGCCGCCGGAAACCGGCGACGAGCGACTCTTCTCCGCGCGCTCGATATTCGGCAATGTACTTTAGCGCCGCCGTGGCAAAGCCGGCTTGAGAGAGAATGAGTGCGACTTGCACCCAGGCGAGCACGTAGGCATAAGTCCCATACCCGGCCTGCTCAAGCGTTCGCGCCAACACGATTTGCAGCGCGAGCGCCAGTCCCGCGCCAATTAGCTTGATTGCCACTGCGGCCGCCGCTTCATGCGCTGCCCGGGCGACTGCCAGCTTTGGCAGCACGACTCCCGAGAGCGATTGGAGAATCGGGATTTGGCTCATCGAACAGCAATTTCCGCGACGGTAGCGGCGGCGCACGTCGACCCCGCGCCCAGGAGGGGCGAGTAGGGTATCGACTCTCGACGCGCACGCCAAGTTCAAAGCCGTTCGCCATGAACTCTGCGCGTCTGCCAGCACTAATCGGGCGACTCTACGGTTCGGACGCAACGCACCCCCCGTCGGCCAAATTGCCTTGCCTTCACTGCTGGTTTTTGTGTACTAACCGCCTGCCTGTTCCCGCGTTCTGACGAACCGACTCCCTTCCCGGCGCCAACCGACGCCGACGGGGACGATGTTCTCTCGCACATAAGCCGCAAATCATGTCGTGCTGTCGCGAACAATTTGCGCTTCGCCACGCCTGGGGATCGGTGCTGCGCGGTATTTGGCCGATGATCCTCGCATTGATAACGGCGACCCTTGTCGTCGGTTGCACTTCCACCCATTTCACCGCCGAATCGATGCCCGCCGCGCTCAACGTGCCGCCCGCCAATCCCACGCCGTACATGGACATCGCCGGCATGATCGGTCCCGGCACCGGCACGAACATCATCAGCCCCGGTGATCTCTTGGAGGTCACGCTCTTGAGCGGGAGTGGAGGCGAACTGGAAAAAGAGCCGATCCAGGTTCGCGTGACCAACGAAGGCACCGTCGACGCGCCGCCGATCGGACCGGTGCCGGTAGTCGGCCTGGAGCCGTTCGCCGCCGAACAGCGAATTGCCCGCGCGGCGATCGATCGCGGCATCTTCGTCCGCCCCAGCGTGACGGTGCAGATTCTCACGCCGGCGGTGAACCGCATCACCGTGCTCGGCGCCGTGGCAGAGCCCGGCGTCAAAGAACTCTCGAAGGGCTCGAGCGACCTCGCGCGGGCGATCGCCGCCGCGGGCGGGCTCACCGACGAAGCCGGCACCAAGGTCGACGTCGTCCGCTACAGCACGCAGCCGATCTTCGCCGGTGGCCCATCGGCGCCGCAAGGCAGCCCGGATGGCGTGGTGCTCGCCTCATACAATCCCACCGCACCGCCGCAGACCACGCGGATCGATCTCGCCCAGGCCCCGGGCCAGACGCACCCGAACTACACGCTCGGCGACCGAGACGTGGTGATGGTCCTGCCGCAGGAGAAGCAGTACATCCACGTCACGGGCCTGGTCAGGACTCCCAACCAGTTCGAGCTGCCCCGCCATCAGGACGTGACCGTGATGGACGCCATCGCGCTAGCCGGCGGCGTGTCGTCGCCCGTGGCCGACAAGGTCTACGTGATTCGCCGCCTGCCGGACGCCCCCGAGCCGGCGGTCATCGAAGTCAGCATCCGCGAAGCCAAGTCGAACGGCAACGAGAACCTGCGCCTGGCCCCGGGCGACCTGGTGAGCGTCGAGCGGACGATGACCACCATCTGCGTCGACACGATGATGTCGCTGTTCCGCGTCGGCGTGAACGTGGGCGGCAACCTGGTCGCCTTCTAGCCAACCGCAATTGACCCTTTGCCACACTGCATGCCAGCCAATCCAGACAACGCGAACCTGCCCCTCGACGCCGATGGCGCCGACGCCGGATCGTCTTCGGACCTCGTGTTCACGATGTTCCATTGGCTGCGGATCGCGCGGTACCGCAAGAACACGATCATCACCACGCTCTGCCTCGCCACGATCGCCGGCGCCGCCTACTACGCCCTCGCCCCGCGTTACTACGCTTCGACCGCCAAGCTGCTCATCATCCAGCGTTCTGGCGACAACCTGGCGATGGTCAGCGAACAGCAGACGCTCGACAACACGATGGCCACGCACCAGGAGCTGGTGACCAGCCCCGTCGTCATCCAGGCCGCCCTCGAACACTTGCTGCCCGAACACCGTGTCGACTTACTCAACACGCCGCCGCAGTTCTGGAGCGAAGAGATCGCAAAGCACCTTTCGGCCACCACGACGCGGAAGACCAATTTCATCCAGGTCACTTACCGCTCCCGTTCGCCCGAGGCGGCGGCCGGCGTCGTGAGCGCCGTCGTGCAGTCGTACCTGGGCTTCGTCGACGGCACCCACAAAGGCACCGCCAGCGAAGTACTTGCCGGCCTCACCCAGGAGCTTCGGTCGGTCGAGCGCGATATCGAGGTCAAGCAGCAGGAGTTGCAACAAAATCGCCAGCGCGTCGGTTCGCTCACGATTCGCAAAGACGACGGCATCGTCCACCCCACGATTCAGCGGGCCCTCCAACTGAGCGAAGCCTTGACCAAGGCCCAGGAAGACCGACTCAACATGGAGCGGCAGCATGAAGCGATCCAACAAGCCATCGCCAGCGGCGGCGACCTGCAGCCTTGTCTGGCCAGCCTCGAAGAAACCGTCGGCAAGCAAATGATGGTCTCCGCTCTTGGCCTCTCCACCGAAGACCTGCAGCTCATCCGCGACAACCAGCAAAAGCTCTTCGACGCGCAGCAGGAACTCAAATCCCTTTCGCAGTTTTACGGCCCGGCCCACCCCAAAATCGCCGAGCTCAACGAGCGCGTTCGCTCGACCGAAGCCTTCCTGGCCAGCTACCGCACCAATTCCGGCAACCGCATGTCCTCGTTCGGCAGCCAGGAGCTCGGACCGCTGATCGAATCGATGCTCGCGCAATCGGTCGTCCAGGCAAAGCGTAAAGAAGAGCAGCTTGCCAAGTCGTTCGACGCCGCCCGCAATCAGGCCGCTCAGGAAAGCGGCGACGTTGTGCGGCTCGAGTCGCTCGAACGCGAGGTCATGCGCAAGGAACGATACAAGGACACCCTGGTCGACCGGATTGGGCGGATCGACCTGCGGCAACTCCAGGCCCCGATCCAGGCCACCGTTGTCCGCGAGCCGCTCCCCGATGAAATTCCCGTCTCGCCGCAGCTGCGCAACGTCCTGGTGCTCGCGCTCTTTGGCGGGTTCGGCATCGGGGCGCTGATTGTGTACGTCCAGGATGTGCTCGATGACCGCTTCACTTCGCCGGAAGAAATGATGGCCCAGCTGTCGGTGCCCGTCCTGGCGATGGTCCGCGAGCTCCAGCAGCTCGGCGGCGCCGGACTCAGCTCGCTCCACACGCACGTCCAGCCGCGGGCCGTCGAGGCCGAGGCTTTCCGCACACTCCGCACGGCGCTCACCCTCAGCGCCGGCGACTGCAATCGAATCCTCATCTCCAGCGCCGAGCCGGGCGACGGCAAGACCACCGTCAGCGCCAATCTCGCCGTCTCCTTTGCTCAAGCCGGCAAACGCACGCTGGTGATCGACGCCGACCTTCGCAAGCCCGGCATGACCGCGCGGTTTGACCTCCGCAAGCTGCCGGGCGTCGCCGAAGTGCTGCTCGCCGATGAACCGGCATCCGAAATCGCCGCGCGGCTCCTGCGGCATACCGAGCTCGCCAATCTGGATGTGCTGCCGGCCGGCGCCCGTCAACCAAATCCATCGGAGCTGCTCAGCGACCCGCGCTTCAGCGAGCTGCTGGCCTGGGCCGAAAGCTGCTACGACCGCGTGCTAGTCGACTGCCCGCCAGTGCTCGCGGTAAGCGACGCCCAGATCGTCGGCCGATTGGTCGACGGCGCGATCCTGGTCGTTCGCCCGGAGAAAAATCACCGCCGCCTCGTGGTCCGCGCTTGCGAAAGTTTCGCCGCCACCGGCAGCGCCGTCCTCGGCATTGTCGCCAACGGCTTGTCGTCCGCCGCCAACGGCCGCTACGGCTATGCCTACGGTTATGGCGACGGCTACGGCTACGGACACGATCAAGAGAGCGACGAATCGGCAGAAGGCGCGGCTGAAATCGCCGCCGAAAACTCCTTCGAAGAGCCGATCACGCTCCGCATGTCCGACATCATCGACGACGCCGACAACGAAGAGCCCGAGCACTTGGAACAACGAAAAGCGGCCTGAGCGACGTCTCATCGCGAAGCACTCATGAACCAATCGCGACCCACCACCGCCTGGTCCTTCGGCCCGCAAGCCGGCCCGACACGGTGGACCGAAGCGCTCGCGGCCCGATTGATGATTGTCGTCGACGCCGGCCTGGCAGCCACGATTTGCGTTGCCCCGTTCGTCTTCGGCGGTCGCCACGACCTTGGCCGGCTGGTGTTCGTCTCGCTCGTGGCGTTTACATCAATTGCCTGGTTCGCTCGGCAATGTGTATTGCCTCAAGCCAATTGGACCCGCACCTGGGCCTTCGGGATTCTATTTCTCGCACTCTCACTCGTCGGGCTTCAACTTGTGCCGCTGCCGCACGACTGGCTCGCTCGCCTCGCCCCGCGTACCGCCGAGCTGCTGCCGATGTGGACCGCCGGAACCCACGGCCCAACCTTCGGCAATTGGAACACGCTCTCGCTCACGCCCCGCGAAACCACGCTCGCTTTGGCGATGCTCGTCTCGTACGCACTGCTCTTCACCGTGCTCTGCCAGCGGATCGAATCTACGGCCGACGTCGAAAAGCTCCTCTATACGATCGCCATCGCTGCCGTGCTGATGGCCACCTTCGGCCTCGTCCAGTTGTTCGCGTCGAACGGAAAGTTTTTCTGGTTCTATGTGCATCCCTTTCGCACGACCGACGATGCGGCGTTGGGAAGCTTCATGAACCGCAACCACTTCGCCGGCTTCCTCGTGCTCGGCGTCGGCCCGCTGGTTCGCTGGCTCGTGGCCTCGCTCCGCGCGCAGTCCGCCAACCACGGCCGCCGCGGACAGCCCTCCCAATCGACCGCCTGGCTCCGAACCGCGCTGCTGTTTACCGGCCTCGTGATCGTGCTCCTGGCGATCATGCTTTCTTTATCGCGCGGCGGCGCGATGGCGCTCACCGCGGCGGCCCTCACCGTGAGCGCCGTCTATTGGCGTTGGAAGCTCATCGATTCTAAATACCTTGCCGGTTTCGCCGCCGTAGTACTCCTGATGCTCGGTCTGCTCTCGCTTTACGGCTACGACCAACTCACCCGCCGGCTCGACGATTTCGTCAGCGGCTCGGTGGAGTCGCTCGACACCGGCGACGCCCGCCGACGCGTCTGGGCCGCCAACGTGAGCGCCATCGAACACGGCGGCCTGTTCGGCTCCGGCGTCGGCAGCCACCTCGCCATCTGTCCCGTCTATCTCACCGAGCCGACGACCAAATACTACACACACGCCGAGAACGGTTATCTGCAAATCGTTACCGAAAATGGCCTCGTCGGCGCCGTGCTGCTCGCCCTCGGACTCGCTTTGGTTGGCTGCTGGTGCTTTGCCGGCTTGATCCGCATCCGCGACCCCGCCGGCCAGCTCTGCTACGGCGCGGCCGTCGCCGGCATCGCTGCCAGCCTCGTCCATTCCGCGGTCGATTTCGTCTGGTATGTCCCTGCGTGCCTGTCGCTCACGATCGCGCTCGCCGCCGCGGTGCTGCGTCTGTCTCAACTCGCCAGTGAATCAAAGACTCCGCGACATGCGGTCTTCGTCTGGCCCCGCGCCCGCTGGATCGAGTGCACGGTCGCCGTCGCGCTCGCCGCCAGCTGGACCGTCCACACCCTCGTCGGCCCGGGCATCGCCGCCGTCCATTGGGAGCGCTATCAGTGTGACACGGTGGCCCGCGCACGCATCTTCGGCGATCCTTCGCTGCCAGGCGCGAAGAAGCCGACCGCCTCCGAGCTGGCCATCCTGGAGCCCCTCGACGAGTCGACCGAACGCCATCTTCGCGACACGCTCGCCTGGGATCCTTCGTTCGCCGCCGCCCACCTGCGGCTGGCCGCTCTTTACGCGCGTCAGTTTGAGCGCGATCAGCACAAGTCGGACAACGCCCTCATGGCGTCGCAAATCCGCGACGCCGCCTTCGCCTCGCACTTCGATTCGCTCGCCGCCCAGCGAGAGTGGCTGGAGCGCGCCTTTGGTACCAAGATCGGCCTCCTCTTCCGGGCGCAAGCCCACGCCCGGCGAGCCATCGCGCTGAGCCCGCTCGAAGGTGACGGTTACGTCTTCCTCGCCAATCTCGGCTTCCTGGCCGGCGGCACACCGCAGCAGTCGGTGGCCTGCATCGCTCAGGCCGAGCGCGTGCGTCCCTACGATGGGGAAGTCGCGTTCGAGGCCGGCAAGCAGGCGATGATCGACGGCGATCAGGAGGCCGGAATCCGTTACTTCGCTCGCTGCTTCGGCACGCCCGGCGACCACCAGTTGCGGATTGTCGGACTGCTCGCTGGACGCGTGGCCGCAGAAGTCGTCATCGACGAGCTGCACCCCGATTGGCGCACGCTGCGTGCGATCTGGGCGAAGTACCGCGAACTCGGCACGGAAGTCGACCTCCGCAATCTCGTGGTTTATGCCCAATCGGTCACCGAGCGCGACGCCGGCAAGGGCCGCGAATTCCGCCCCGCTTACCTCTGGCTCTTCCAGGCGCAGATGTATTCCGACGTCGGTCAGCAGGACCGGGCGTTGGCCTGCCTCAACCAGGCGTATATTCACGATCCGCATCTCTACGAAGTCCGCCGCACACTCGGCTTTGCCCTGCAGTCGGCGGGCAAGTACGCCGAGGCCGAGCCCCATCTCCGCTGGTGCCTCTCGCGCCGGCCGGACGACAAAGCCCTCACCGCCGCCGTGGACAAGCTCAGCAAGCAACGCGTGATCACTCACGACCCCAACAAAGTCACCGCCACACTCACTCCTCAACTTCGCTGAACGACTGTCTCATCTAGTCTGAAGCTACTTTCTTCTCTTTTCTCAACTCACTCTTCCCATCCAATGGCCGGTCAAATAGTTTCGTCTAACTGCGATCAAGAATCGACGCTCGCGGCTCGCGCACCGCGCGCTGGCGTCGGCTCTCTCGCCACCGCCTCCGTGTTCATCCCGCTGTTCGCCGCCACGTATTGCGGTGCCTACCTGCTCCGCTTCGCCGGCGAAGAGGACACTCGCTATTGGCCCGTACTGATGAGCACGCTCGGCATCGCGGTGGCTCTCAAATGGATTCTTTTCGCCTGGTACCGCGTCTACGAAGGCTGGACCCGATACGTCACGTTTCACGATCTGCTGCTGCTCGGCAAAGCGATCACTGCCAGCACAGTCGCGCTCACGCTCTTCGACGCCTTTGCGCTGCCGATGCTGCAAATCCCCCGCAGCATGCTGCTCATCGATTGGGGCCTCACGCTGGTGGTGATCGGCGCCGCCCGCGCCCTGCCGCGGATCCTCCGCGACGACGGCATCTGGTTCCTTGGCTCTCAGCGCGGCGTGCCTTCGTTGATCGTCGGCGCGAACGACTCCGGCGAAGCGCTGCTCCGCACGATCCGCACGAACGCAGCCCTCAACTACCGCGTCGTCGGCTTCGTCGATGATTCGCCCGGCGTTCAAGGGCTGCAAATTGGCGGCGTCCCCGTCGTAGGCACGTGCGAAGACTTACCGTCGCTCGTCGAACGGCTCGGCGTTGAAGAAGTGCTGCTCACGGCCGGCGAACTGCCGGGCACGCAAGTCCGCCGGCTCATTGAAACCGCCCGCACCGCCAACTTCCGCGTCAAAGTGCTGCCGAGCTTTGAACAACTACTCGCCGAGCGCGTGGCCGTCCATCCGCGCCCCGTCGCCATCGAGGACCTCCTCTGCCGCCCGGCCGTCGAGCTCGACCTCGAGTCGCTGCGCGATTGGCTCACCGGCCAGGTCGTGATGGTTACCGGCAGCGCCGGCAGCATCGGCTCCGAAATCTGCCGGCAACTGGTCCGTCTCGAACCCAAGCAGCTGATCGCGGTCGACCGCGCCGAGTCGCCGCAGTTCTTCCTCGAACAGGAGCTCCAGCGCCTGGCCCACGAATCGCGCGACACCGAGATCGTCGCCCGGTTGGCCGACATCACTGACGCCGCCCGCCTCGATGCGCTACTCGCCGAAACGCGGCCGGACGTCATCTTCCACGCCGCCGCCTACAAGCACGTGCCGCTGATGGAGTCCCACTGCGGCGAAGCGATCAAGAACATCGTCGTCGCCACCCGCAACCTCGTCGATCTTGCCGAAGATCATCAGGTTTCGGCGCTCGTTATGATCTCGACGGACAAGGCCGTGAATCCCACCAGCGTGATGGGCTGCTGCAAGCGGCTCGCCGAGCAATACGTCCAGGCCCGTTCGGCCGCGTCGCGCTGCCGCTTCGTGACGGTCCGCTTCGGCAACGTGCTCGACTCGGCCGGCAGCGTCGTGCCGATCTTCCGCGAGCAGATCGCCCGCGGCGGCCCGGTCACGGTCACTCATCCTGGCGTGATCCGCTACTTCATGATGATCCCCGAAGCCGCCCAGCTCGTGCTGCAGGCCGGCGCGATGGGGAAGGGTGGCGAAATCTTCGTCCTTGACATGGGCGAACCGGTCCGCATCCTCGACCTTGCCCACGACATGATCCGCCTCTCGGGCCTGCGCGTGGGCGAAGACATCGAAATTGAAATCACAGGCCTCCGCCCCGGTGAAAAACTCTACGAAGAGCTCTACGACGACACGGTCGAAAACCGCCAGGCGACGTCCCATCCCAAAATCATGGTCGCCGCCAGCGCCCGCCGCCACATCCTCGAAGTCACCCACGACATCCAGCGCCTCTCCGAAATCACTCACGCTCCGAATAATTTCATCCGGCAGGCACTGTTCGAAATTGTGCCGACGGGCGCGGAACAACCGACGCCGATCCGCTTGGCGGCATAGCGAATTGCCTCTCAAGCGACCGAAATGAATTTCGATTGCATGAATTCGCGCCCTAAGATCCGTGGCTACGCCTGCAATCGTAGGTTAGGACTAGCGACAACTCCGTAAGGACTATCACCGCAGTTGCGGGTTCCGGCACTGCGGGAAACTGTTCGTCGTCGGCTCCCGAGCCAGATTGCAGCCTTTCTCCGAAGTGGGCTTGCCACAAGTTGTAATCGCTTTGCGTATAGGTCGTGCCCAGGCCGTCGCGCCACAGCACATAGTCGGCCGCATCCACAACTCCGTTAAGGCTGAAATCACCGGGTACGCTGACGGCATGCGCATGCGACGGCAAATTGGCGACGCTCAGCGCCACCGCTTCCGCCCCGCTGATCGAGCCGAGAGTCCGACTTGTAAGCCCTGGACCGCTGCCAACATCGATCGGCACGCGGCCGCGCAGATCGGGCAGCGCAAATGTCTCAGCACCATCGCCGCCATAAGTGCTTCCTAGCACAGAAAACAATTCAGGGTAGTCGCCGACTGACAGCAACTGCCCGTCGGCAAATGCGAATCCAGTCGGCGCAAAGTTTCCGGCGAACAGACGTAGCTGTCCCATGAAGGTGCCATCGCTGCCCGATTGGCTGCTCGGGTCAAGGCCTGAAGTTGCGATGATATAGTTCACCGTGAGTGAAGGCCCCATGTTCGGCTGCAGCGCATTGCCGCCAGTCGTCCCCGTCGTCGCCGTCGTGGAGTTGGGAAGCGAATGGTTGTGTGCCGGCAATTGAGACGCCGTGAGCACCACTTGCTCCGAGCCCGTCGCCTCTCCCAAAGTCCGTTCAGCAAGTCCAGCCGATTGGCCTTCGTGGATTGCGACCCGGCCACGCAGGTCGGGAACGGCAAAGCTGTTTGTCCCATCTCCTCCGTAGGTAGTTCCCAACAGCGCGAATAGCGCTGTATTCTGATTCTTCGGCAGCAACCGTCCATCAGCGGAAACGTCCTCCGGCGGCAGCGACTGGCCAGCAAACACATCAATCTGGCCGAGGTAACCGCCGTCGTACGGCAAGCCGGAGCCACCTGTCGGAAACACACCGAAGGCGCGCAGCCCAAAATTTAGCGCGAGTCCCGGTTGAACATTCAACTGCGATTGCCCAATGCCGACTGGCCCCGTCGTCCCGCCCTGGGGCAGCGAGTGTCGATGGGCTGGAAGTTGTCCGTTCGTCAGTGCCACTTGCTCCGCGCCAAAGCTAGCGCCCAGCGTCCGGCTAGAGAGTCCGCTACCGGTTCCCGTCCCAAACACGGCCCGACCGCGCAGATCGGGCAGGGCGAAAGTTGCACTTCCATCACCGCCGTACGTCGTACCCAACGCGTCGTACAACAAAGGATGAGAATCAATATCCAGTAGTCGCCCGTCCGCCGCGGTCCAGCCACCGGGCAAGAAGGTGCCGGCGAACAGGCCGACCTCTCCTAATGAGTAATACGACGAGAACTCTGTCCGGATCATGTAAGTCATCGTCAACGAAGGCTGCAAATTGGGCACAGCTGCGCCGCTACCGGTGAGACCCGTGAAGTCGAGGGCGAACACGACGCGCGACGCGCAAACCGCCATGCACAAGAAAAGAAAACCGGCTGAACGCTTCATTGGTAAACTCACCAGGCTCTGGTTCAAGATCGCCGCGGGGACCACACACTTCAACAGTGGTGCTCACTAGAGGTCTCGAGTCGCCCCACGTTCCAAAGACGGCAATTATAGCAGCCGCCCAAATTTGGCGGTGTAAACCCCGCACGCTTGCCGCGCAGACGCGGTCGCCAAGGCGTCGAGCTACTTGGAAATCCACCGCGAAAGCAGGAAACAGCTTTTCGGTACGACCTTTTTGAAATCGCGCCCACAAGCGCCGATCAATTGGCCCGCATTCGCCAGGCGGCCTGGCAGACGGCCGTTCGATTCACATTTTGCCATTGTCTTGCTGCAAGTTGCATTCGAACCGAACCGCGACCTTTCTTCCCCGCCGGGATACTCGATTCTTGCTCGCTTGTCTCTCACCCATACCCAAACCACACATAGTGAAAGAACAGCGGAGCGGTGTAAGTGAGACTGTCGACGCGGTCGAGGATGCCGCCGTGGCCGGGGAGTGTGTGGCCGGAGTCTTTCACGCCTAGATCTCGCTTGATCGCCGAGATCGACAGGTCGCCCGCCACGCCGGCGAGGCCGATCAACAGTCCCGCCCCGAGCGCGTGGGTGCGGTCGAGGATCGTGAGCCAGGGCCCGATCACCGCGGCGAGCAGGGTCGTCGTCGCCACGCCCCCCACGAATCCGGCGACGGTTTTGCCGGGGCTGACCTTCGGCGTCAGCTTCGCCTTACCGAACGATTTGCCCCACAAATATTGAAAGATGTCGTTGAGCTCTGTGAGCAGGATCAGGAACAACAGCAGGGCGGGACCGACCGTAGACGGGCTCAAGCCGTCGCTCGACATCGGCCAGCGCGGTGCGACTCCCGGCTCCATTACGAACAGGTACGCCGCGTGCGAAAGGCAAAAGACCGTCGTCATCAGGCCCCAGTGGATGGCGCTGGTGGACTGAATGAAGCCTTCAGTCTGGCCCAAGAGCACGAGCCGCGCGGGAAAGAACAAAAACGCGTACACCGGAATGAAAATGATAAACACACCGTACCATTCCATGTAGATCCACAGGTATTGCAGCGGGATGCACAGATAGGCCCAGATGATTACCCGCCAGTCGGTCACTCGCGGCGGCACGAGCGACAGGTACTCCCGCAGCGCAAGCCCGCTCACCAGAGCGAAGAACGCGATCGCCCCGCCGCGGCTCAGCAGCATCGCTAGGCCGAACAGCGCGACGATGATCCACCACGTTCGCACCCGAGCCCGCAGTTCGCGGAAGTCGCGCTCGGGCGAACGCCGCTGGAGCCAGATTGTCGCCAAGCTTGCCGCCGCCAGCGCCGCGACCACCGTCAAAAACACCCACCGCGTCGGCAGACTCAGATAATCGAAATTCATCGCGTCCTACGATTGAACCTGGTTTTGCGGGACTCGCGCCGCACGGCCGTCAGGCGACTACCGTTTCATCGCGAGCGACACGCTGAAGATGCCGTCGTTGTCGATCAACATCCGCACCTTCTCGAATCCGACGGACGCCGCGAGCTGGTCCATCTCGGCCTGCGTACGGCAACGCATCACCCACGGTTCCCCGTCGCGGTTGGGCAGCACCCGCGCGATCATTTCCTGCTGCGGATGCCAGGGCTGGTTGGTGTAGATCAGGAACGACCCCGGTTCAAGCAGCGACGACAACCCGCGGAGCGACTCCAGCACCGGCCCGTTCGCCGGGAACAACTCGAACAGGCCGGATACGATCGCAATGTTG
This sequence comes from Pirellulales bacterium, assembly GCA_050248495.1. Lineage (GTDB taxonomy): Bacteria > Planctomycetota > Planctomycetia > Pirellulales > Lacipirellulaceae > DASYDU01. The sequence goes on from JBFWSG010000015.1 coordinate 72,890, forward strand.
GGGCGCGGATCGAGGGCAGCTATCGCCTCGCGGTCGAAGGCGTTGTTCCGACGATAAGATACGGTGTGAATGCCCATCGATTCGGCCAGCTTACGCCCGGCCGCGAGACCGCCTTCGTCGCGGTCGCAGAGCGTGGCCGAAATGTCGCCGCCATGCCGCGCGATGGTGTCCAGCACATACCGTCCCGGGCCGGCAGCGATGTCGAGGATGTGAACCGGCTTGCCTTCGCCGCGGAGCCGCTCGATCGCGCCGTCGAGCAGCGTCTGCAAATTGATCTTCCGCTGGCGAATGCCGCGCCAGCCGGGCGTCTCGAGATAGAAGCGATCGATCCAGCGGCCGAGGAACGATGTGCCGGACGGCGTGTTGCGATAGACGTGGTCGAGCGACTCGCCGGAATCGAAACCAGTCATCCAGCCCAGCGATACGCCGTCGCTCAGCCTTCCGACCGTATTCAGCAGCAGCTTCTGCAAGACAAAGTTCCAGTGCCGCGGCGATTTCCGACTGAGCGGGCAGTCGAGCTCGTCGAACACCCGCTTCGTGTAGCCGCGACGGTCGGCGTCGACGAGCGACGGCTGCGTCTCGGAGGTCTCGAAACATCTGGCGAGAAAGTCGCGCGTGCGATCGATCGGCTTCTGCCGTTCCTTTTCCCAATACGTCGAGTGGTAGAAGCTTGGATAGACTTCCTTCTCTTTGAATTGCGACGAGAGTCCGGCAAAGAGCTGAAACTGCGGCAGCTTGCGGACGACCCAGTCGTTGCCCGACACGAGGAGCAGGGTAGGGGTCTCGATCGCGCCGGCGTCCTTGATCAGCCGTGTCGACGTATCGTAGAGATCGAGCAGAATGTTCACCGCAATTTGCGGGGAGATCAGCTCGTCGGTCGCGTACTTGCGGGCCTGCTCCATGTCGTGCGTAAGCATCCGCGGCTTCACGTAGCTGCGAATGAACGAGATCGGCTTGAACTTTCGCAGCACCCGCAGGCTGGGGATCGCCAACGGAGCGTAGAGCTTCACGCGCAGCGCCGGCGTGGCGATGGCCAGAGCGCGGATCGGCGGCGCGTAGTCATGAACCCAGGTCGCGGCGAGCACGGCACCGACGCTTTGTGCGACTACGGCCATATTCTCGATCGGGATGTCGAACTGCTCCGCGAAGTGCCGCACGAACTCGTCGGCGTCCTGCACCATGCGGCCAAAACTCTCGGCGTAGCCACGTTCGCCAGGCGAGCGGCCATGACCGCGGGCGTCCCAGGCAAAGAACCAGACGTCCGGCATGGCGATCCGGTCGATGAAGTCCTGCCAGCGCGCGGAGTGCTCGTGCCCCCGATGGAAGAGGACCACGGCGCGATGCGATTCGCCGACGGGCGCCCAGGCCCGGTAGAAGAGCTCCACGCCGTCGCTGGTGCGGAACGTGTGCTCGGTGGCAGTCCGCGACGTGTCGTTCGCGGTGGACATCGTCATCTCGCTCATGCGGAAACCTTCCCTTGCCCGCTGGGGCTCAAGAGGACCGGCCGGTGCGATCAAGCTACGTCACGAGTTCTGCCCGCCGTCAGTATCCCCCGGCGACGCGGCGGGGGCAATCTGGAGAGCCCGGCGGGAACGATTTACGATCGTCACGGCCGCGAGCGCCGCCAGGATTCCCCAGACAATGTTTAGCCACGTTCCCGGCTGCAGGCCGCAGGCCAGCAAAAATGCCACGCACCCAAAGGCAAACGCCCGATCGCTTTTGCCGAGCGGCCCGTCGTAGCGGCGATCGGCCCCGATCTGCACCGCGACGATGCCCGCCATTTCGCTGATGATCCCCAGTAGCACCACGAGCACCACGCCGATCGCCGATACACCGGGGACCAGCGCCAACGGCAGATACAGACCCGCATCGGCGATCACATCGCCCAGCTCGTTGAGCACCGCGCCAAGACGCGATTTCATCCCATGCTCGCGGGCCAGCATGCCGTCGATCGCGTTGAGCGCCATCCGCACGAAGAGCACGATCGGAACGCCAAACAGCACGGCGGGCGAGGTCGGCCGGGCGGCGATGATCGCCCCGGTCGCCAGCGACAGCACGGCGGCTGCCACGGTGACCTGGTTCGCCGTGACGCCCCGCGCGGCCAGCCAGCGCGTGAGCGGTCGCAAAAGCGCCTGAAAACGGGGCTTCAAATCGTATATACTCGCCACAGCCCTGGGCCTCGCAGATGTGTTCTACCAGAGTGCGGAGCCGCAACTCACTTGTCAACTGCGCCGACCACTGCCGACGCCGATTCGCCGCGCGAGCTAGGACTACGGCGCGAGGCGCTACTTCGCACCGTGGCCCTCTCGCTGCTGTTTATGGTCGTGTACGGCGGCACAAGCTACATCACCTCATTGCGGTCGGACGTAGGCACATGGTACTACGCCTGGGAAAAATATATCCCGTTCATTCCGCTGATGGTGATTCCCTACATGTCGATCGATTTATTCTTCGTCGCGGCGCCGTTCTTGTGCCGCGACCGCTCCGAACTGCGGATCTTGTCGCGGCGAATCGTGCTCGGCGTTCTGGTTGCGGGCGGCTGCTTTCTACTTTATCCCTTGCAGCTCGGCGTGGAGCGGCCGTCGGCGAGCGGCTGGATCGGAGCGCTGTGGGACTGGTTCAAAGGGATGGATCGGCCGTACAACCTGCTGCCGTCGCTCCACATCACGCTCCGTACGATCCTGGCCGATCTGTATGTGCGCAAGACGGCCAGGCTCGCGCGGCTGGCTACGCACGTGTGGTTCAGCCTGATCGGATTCTCGACGCTGTTCACCTGGCAGCACCACGTGGTCGACGTGATCGGCGGCTTCATCCTGGCAACGCTCTGCTTCTACCTGGTGAGCGACGTCCCGTGGCGGCTGCCGGTGGTGCCGAATCCAACCATCGGTTGGCGGTATGCCGCGATCTCTGTTGTGCTATTCACATTGGCGACGATTAGCTGGCCGTGGGGAGCGATCCTGATCTGGCCGGCGGTCTCGGTGGCCATTCTCACCGCCGGGTACTTCGCGTTAGGGCCGAGCGTGTTTCGCAAGCAAGGCGGGCGATTGCGATTGAGTGCGAAGATTGTGATGGCCCCGGTGCTCGTTGCGCAATATCTTTCGCTGCGCTACTACCAGCGGCAGTGCAACGCGTGGGACGCCGTCGCGACGAACGTGTGGCTGGGGCGCGCGTTGACGGAGGCCGAGGCCGCGGAAGCAGTCCGACAGGGCGTGACCGCGGTGGTCGACCTGTCGAACGAATTCTCCGAGCCGGCTCCATTCCTGGCCGCAAACTACCGTCACCTGCCCGTGCTCGACCTCACCGCGCCGACTCAGGCCCAGCTCGTGGAAGCGGCCAGCTTCATTGAACAGGAAGCCGAGCGCGGCGTGGTCTACGTCCACTGCAAGATCGGCTATTCGCGGAGCGCGGCGGTCGTGGCCGCCTGGCTCCTGGCGACGGGCCGCGCTGGCGGCATTGAAGCGGCGATTGCCCAACTCCGCACGGTCCGCCCGACGATCGTGATTCGGCCGGAGATTCGGCAGGCACTCGATAATTTTGCCAGCGCAATTCCGCCGCACCTTGAAACTTCGTAAATTGGAGCCTCGGTCGTTTGCGTTATGTATGTCCATTGAGCGGAGGCATCTATGTACGTATTGCGGTTGGCAATCTTTGCAACGGTGTTGAGCGTCGTGATGGCGGGAGCAGCGGGTGCCGCGGAACCAGTCGAGCTGTTTAATGGCAAGGACCTCTCTGGGTTCAAGCAGCGGGGCGGGGCGGCCAAGTACTCGGTCGAGGACGGCGCGATCGTCGGCCGCAGCGTCCCGGATACGTCGAACACCTTCCTGGCGACCGAAAAGGAATACGGAGACTTCGCGCTGGAGCTCGATTTCAAGATCGACGATCCAGCGTTTAACTCTGGCATCCAGATCCGCAGCCACGCGCGGCCGGAAGGCAACGGTGAGCGCGTGTTTGGCTACCAGGTCGAAATCGACCCGCGCGCGGATCGCCGCTGGACCGCCGGCATCTATTTCGAAGCGGGCGACGAGCATCGCCAGGCGGGCTGGCTCAACGACTTGAGCGAGAACGAGTCGGCCCAAAAGGCATTCAAGCTCGGCGAGTGGAACCACGTCAAAATTGTCGCGCAAGGTCCGCACATCGAGACCTGGCTCAATGGTGTGAAAGCGGCGGATTTCACCGATACCGACGCCAAGGCATTCACGCCGTCGGGCTTCATCGCCCTGCAAGTCCACGCGGTGGGCAGCGAACAAGCGCCGAAAGAAGTCCGCTGGCGGAACATCAAGCTGACTGAATTGTAAACTCGACGTCGCAACGACAGGCGGGATCGTCTGACCTACGGCACCGGCCGGGGCTTCGGTAACGGAACGTCGCCCGGGTTGGGCGGCGGGATGTCCATCGGTTCCGGCACGGGAACGTCGAACGGCTCCGGCACGGGCACGTCCGTCGGCGTCGGCAGAATGTGCGGCTCCATCGGGATAATCGGCTCCTCATCCGCATCGTAGACCACGAGCGATTCTAGCGAGTGGCGCAATAAGCGGCTCGAACTTCCGGACGATCCCCAGATCAGCTCATCCATGAGGTGGCAAGGGTTCGACGTGAAGCACGCCGTAGCATGAGGCAAAAGCCAGGAAGGGAAGAACAGTTTCATCGAACCAGCTCCTCTCTCATCGGGCGCACTGCCAGCGCGGGCGCAAACCGATTTGGGGATTCGAGACAGGCCGCTTCAGGGCGGTAGTGAGCCGAACTTTGGTGTTCGACTCGTGAGGGAACTGGCGAACGCAAGAATGCAAAGACCGTGCCAATGCAAAATGCCGGCGTATTCTGCACGTCGCACGGCAGGCTGTGCGATATGGCGCTGGTCGCCAAACGACCACGATGGCTAATAGGTGAAGAAAATCCGCTGGTCGGCTATTCGTTCTGCCGCTCTGCAGTCGGTCGCCTGGCCGCATCCCACTTCGCTACTTCACTTTCGATGTCGTCGACCGTGCAGGCTTCGATCTCAGCGGGCGTGAACTCCTGCTTGTCGAAGTACCGCTGAGCCTTGGGAATGACCGACTCTTCGAGCGCGCCGCCCATCGGCGCGTCGCGGCCGTCTTCGGTCCAGCGGGGTCCGAAGTGGTACACCGCCCAATACATCGTCTGCGCCTTGCCGACGCCGACGCGCGAGCAGCGACAGGCGTCGTAAAACATGCGATGGACATCCTGCCAAGATTCGGCCTTCGCGTCGCAAGCCGCATCATGGAGCACCGAGGCCTTGCGGAAGCGACCCTCGAACGGACCGCCGATCACCGACCAGAACATGCTCGGAATCGAAGCGCCATTGATGATCGAACCGCGCGGCGCGGTCCAGCGCTTGCCGCCGGCGTCGACATACACAAACGGCTCGACGAGCTCCATCTCCAGGTCGTCAGTGATCCACTTGGCCACCACGTCACCTTCGTATCGGCCGAACGCCGGATCGGTGGCCTCGTAGGCCCACCAGAAATACGCGGCACACGCCAAGAGCACGACGAGCAACCAGCGGATCAAGCGAGATCCGCGCTTAGAGATTGCACTCGTATCAGACTGCGGCGACGACATGAATCGTGAACTTTCGATTTAGAGCGGCCCCGCTAACCGTGCAACCGTCGAGTGTCAATATAGATAGTGTCTTGCGCGGTGCCGATGGGAGCCGAGCGTCGGGCGGCTCGTCGCGGAGCGCGGTGGCACGAATGCGCGGGGCCAGTCGTGCGAATAGTGAGGATTTGCGCGGCGCGCTGCCCCTTGCCGCCAGGGTCGATTGCTTGACGAAATCCGGCCGCGCCAGTTACAGTAAAGTGGTACGGCTGAAATGGTTGGGACGCCGTCGTCGCCGCCGTGGGTGTGCCCTGGGGTGGCGCCAAGGCGCGTCGTCGCCGGCTTCTCTGCGAGCACGTTTTCCGGCGACCCTGAACGTACTTCGTCGCCAACTGGATGCTCTGCAGGGATGCTGGCAGCGCCCGCACCCGGTTCCGATTCGAACCGCCCGCCGACAAAATTCGTTCCGAGTAGCGACCCGATTAGCCTGCGACCAACGCGGCCAACCCATGTGAAGCTGATCGAGTCGCCCTGTGACGTTTAACAGCCTCATCTTTCTCGTCTTTGCGGCGATTTTCTTTCCGCTCTACTTCGCCACGCGCGGGACGCTGCGGATTTGGGTCTGTTTGATTGCCAGCTACATCTTCTACGGCTGGTGGGACTATCGATTCCTAGCCCTGATCGGGGCCTCGACGCTCGTCGATTACGCCATCGGGCGGCTGATGTACGCGACGGCCGACCCGTGGAAGCGCAAGCTCCTGATCATCGTGACTGTGGTCGTGAACTTGTCGTTCCTGGGGTTCTTCAAGTATTTCAATTTCTTCATCGACTCGTTCCACCAGATGTCGAACGCGCTGGGGCTCGGGTTTTCTCCCAGCACGCTGGAAATCACGCTGCCGATCGGCATCTCGTTTTACACGTTCATGTCGATGAGCTACACGATCGACGTGTATCGCAACGAACTGCCCGCCGAAAAGAGCCTGCTGAAGTTTGCCACGTTCATCGCCTTCTTTCCACACCTGGTGGCCGGGCCGATTTTGCGGGCGCGCGACCTGTTGCCGCAGCTGCACGGGCACCATCGCCTCCACCGGCCGCGGGTGATCATCGGGCTGGCGCTGATCCTGATGGGCTTTTTCAAGAAGGTTGGCGTCGCGGATAGCGCGGCCCTGGTGGTTGATAAGATTTTCGATAATCCGGCCGTTCACTCGTCGATGGGACTGCTGGTCGGCGTGGTGCTGTACGCGTTTCAGATTTACTGCGACTTCTCCGGATATTCGGACATCGCCATCGGCCTGGCGCTCGTGATGGGCGTGAATTTCATCGAGAACTTTCGCACGCCGTATATCTCCAAGAACTTCAGCGAGTTCTGGAGCCGCTGGCATATTTCGCTGTCCACGTGGTTGCGCGATTACCTCTACATTCCGCTCGGCGGCAACCGCAACGGGACGTTTAACACCTATCGCAACCTGCTCCTGACGATGCTGCTGGGCGGCTTGTGGCACGGCGCCGATTGGAAATTCGTGATCTGGGGCGCGCTCCACGGCCTGTACCTGGTGTTCCAGCGGTTGATCGGGAAACGCTGGGACCGGCTCCGCAAATCCTTGCACGTGCCCAATTTCATCAATAACGCGTTTTTGATTGCGCTGGTGTTTTCGCTGACCTGCCTGGCGTGGGTTTTCTTTCGCGCCGACTCGACCGGCGACGCGCTCCACATCATTCACCGCCTTTTCACGTTCGAGGATTTCACCTTGGGCTCGGTGCGAAACAAGCTCCTCGTGGCCAAGGTGGCGCTCTTGATCGGCATCCTGCTGGCGATCGAAGCGGCCGATCGACGCTTCGACATGGAAGCGTTGCTGCTCAAGTCAACCGGCTTCCGGATCGTGGCCTTCGCCACGCTGCTGTGGCTGATCGCGCTGTTCGGCACGTTCGGATCGAGCACGTTCATTTACTTCCAATTCTAAGGGCGAGCCATGAAACGTTGGTGGTGGATTCTGGCGATCATTGCCCTGTTTTTCGTCGGCGACCGGATCGGCGCCGCGCTGATCGGCTCGCTCGTCGATCGCAGCCCGCAGCGGTTCAGCCGTCTCTATTCGGGCCGGCTCGACGGCCAGATCGCCGTCCTGGGAAATTCGCGCGGCGTGATCGATTTCCGCGCCCCATCGATTGCCGAAGCCACCGGGCGCAGCACCGTCAATTTGAGCCACAACGGCATGACGCCGCGAATCGCCCAAGCCATCTTCGCGGATTTTCTGGAGCACAATCAAAAGTCGGAGCTGCTGGTGGTTGAGGCTTCGTTCGTGACCGTGGACACCTCGAAGGGAGGCGTCCTCGAGTACATGCCGTTCTGGAGCCATTCGCAACGCCTGATCGCGCTGGGACGCGAGTTTTCGCGTCAAGACGTGATCGCCGGCGACATCTCCCACCTCTATCGCTTCAATAGTGAGCTCACGTTGCGATCGCTGTTCTATCTCCTGCGCGGCCAAAGCGACCAAGGGGGCGCGATGGAGGGAACGCTGACGCCGGAGCTGATTGAAGAGACAAAACAACTCGAACCGTCTCCGCTCGAAGTATTCCCAGAAGAACTAGAGGCGCTGGTCGCCATTGTCAATGCGGCCCGCGATGCCGGCATCGAAGTGCAGCTGGTGTTCGCGCCCTACCTGCCACAATATGCCGAGAAAATCACCAATCTGCCGGAAGTCGAAGCGCGGATCACGGCGGCAACGGGTCTTGCGGTCCACGATTTTTCGCGGGCCCTGGACGACACGAGTCTGTTTGCGGATCGCGTCCACTTGAGCCCGGCGGGCACGCAGGAGTTTTTGCAGAAGATGCTCACAGCCGGCGTCTTTGGACCGGTGGATGCCAAGGCCGAAGCTGCTGCAGACGCCAATAGTCCATGACCGCGGCGCTATCAATTACTTCGCGCGTTTGATCGCGCGTTGCATGGCGGCGCCCATGTCGGCAGGGCTTTGAGCGACTTCGATGCCGGCCGCTTCGAGCGCGGCGATCTTTTCGTTCGCCGTGCCTTTACCACCGGAGATGATCGCGCCGGCGTGGCCCATGCGCTTTCCGGGCGGGGCCGTGCGGCCGGCGATGAACGCGGCGACCGGCTTCGTGACGTGCTGGGCGACGTAGGCCGCCGCTTCTTCTTCCGCCGAGCCGCCGATTTCGCCCATCATCAGGATCGCTTCGGTCTGCGGGTCGGCCTGGTACATCTTCAAGAGGTCGATGAACGAAGTGCCGACGATCGGGTCGCCGCCCAAGCCAACGCAGGTCGACTGGCCGAGGCCGAGGTTCGAAAGCTGCCAGACTGCTTCGTACGTGAGCGTGCCGCTGCGGCTCATCACGCCGATCGGGCCCTTCTTGTGGATGTAGCCGGGCATGATGCCGATTTTGCACTCTTCGGGCGTAATCACACCGGGGCAATTCGGACCGACCAGGTGGACGTCGCGGTCCTTGATTACGTTGTAGGCCCGCACCATGTCGAGCACAGGCACGCCCTCGGTGATGGCGACCACCACCTTGCAACCGGCGTCGACCGCCTCGAGGATCGCGTCGGCGGTGAAAGCAGCGGGGACGAAGATCATCGCCGCGTTGGCGCCTTCCTTCTCGACGGCCTCCCAAACGGTGTCGTAGATCGGCACGCCGAGCGTAGTCTGGCCACCCTTGCCGGGCGTCACCCCGGCCACGAGCTTGGTCCCGTACTCGATGCAATTCTTGGAATGAAACTCACCCGACTTGCCGGTGATGCCCTGGCAGACGACGCGGGTGTTTTTATCAATCAGGATGCTCATCGAAATTGTTCCGTATTAGGTGTGGAGGCGCCGTCTGGTTTGTCGAGCGCTAGTCTTCTGTAATTTCCGGAAGCCCACATACTACTGATACCGCGAAACAAAACTAAGACTCCTAGCACGACAAAACATGTGCCCAAATAGTGTCCGAAATCGGCGCCAATGAACCAGATAAAAATGCCGCCCATCAATGCGAACAGAACGCCCGCAAAGACGGCGTTGATTCCCGCCTGACGCATTTGACCAGCGGCCGTGCGATATGTCAGTTGATTGTTCTGTACCATGCGTTGGATCGCCGACACGCGAGTCTCGCAGCGCCCCTTGCAAGCTACGGCTTCCTCTGTGATTGCGATGCAATCAGTGCAGAGCCCTCGTCCACAACTGCGGCAAACACCAGCTGCTTCATGTGTGGGGTGAAAAAAGCATCGCATCGCAAGAACATCGTCTGTGGACCTATCCTGCAGCTTTTACCACTTTATTCGCCGCATCGGTCAAGTCCTTGGCGGCAATGATGTCGACGCCGCTTTCGGCGAGAATCCTGCGGCCTTCTTCGACTTCGGTGCCCTCCAGACGCACGACCAGCGGGACGTTAAAGCCGACTTCCTTGTAGGCGGTGACGATGGCGTTGGCGATCGTCGTGCAGCGCATGATGCCGCCGAAGATGTTCACCAGCACCGCCTTCACATTCTTATCGGAAAGCAGGATGCGGAAGGCCTCGGTCACTTGCTCGGCGTTCGCGCCGCCGCCGACGTCGAGGAAGTTGGACGGCTCGCCGCCGTGAAGCTTGATCAGATCCATCGTGCTCATGGCAAGGCCGGCGCCGTTCACCAGGCAGCCGATGTTGCCTTCGAGCTGAACATAGCTGAGGCCGGCCTTGCTGGCTCGCAATTCGTTCGGGTCTTCTTCGGAGAGATCGCGAAGCTCGGCCAGCTGCGGATGACGGAACAGCGCGTTGTCGTCGAAGCTGATCTTGGCGTCGAGCGCGATCAGCTCGCCCGATTTCGTGACCACGAGCGGATTGATTTCGGCGAGGCTGCAATCGAGATCAACGAACAGCTTGCAGAGCGATCGCATGAACTTCTCGGCCGAGCGGACGCTCGGGCCCTTGATGCCCAGCTTCGCGCAGAGCTTGCGAACCTGGAACGGCTGCAGTCCGCTATCCGGATGGAAGGGTTCGAAGTAGATCAGCTCGGGCGTCTTGGCAGCAACATCTTCGATGTTCATCCCGCCTTCGCTCGAAGCCATCAACACCGGCATTGCCCGCGCCCGGTCGATCACGATGCCGAGATAGAGCTCGCGGGCGATCTCGCAGCCGGCTTCGATGAGCACGTGGTTGACGGTCTTCCCCTCGGGACCCGTCTGGATGGTGACCAACTCGTTGCCGAGCAGTTTGGCAGCGACAGTCTTCGCTTCGTCGGCGCTGCGGACCAGCTGGACGCCGTGCTGCTTGGCGTCGCTCTTGATCGTGCCTTTGCCGCGCCCGCCCGCGTGGATCTGGGCTTTGACGACAGCCAGCATTCCCTGCAATTTGTGGAATGCCCCGTGCGCTTCTTCCGGCGTCTTGGCGACGATGTTGTCGGGCGTAGCGACGCCGGCCGCCCGCAACAATCCCTTGGCTTGGTATTCGTGAATCTTCATCCCGCGATGCTACCCCGCGCGGCGGAGGAGGACAAGGCGTCGGAGAAATCCGCAGAATTTCCGTTCGCTTGGACGGTGTGTTAAAGTGGTACCTGGTCGGGCCAGCCGCGGCGCAGCCGCAAAGCAGGGCGACTCCAACGCACTTCGGACAAGTCTCGAGATGGAAGATTCGACGAATCTACCCGCGGACGCCTTGCGCTCGCTCGTCGAATTGATGAGCGAACCGGCCTGCCTCGTGTCGGCCGATGACTGGCAGATACTCTATTCCAATCCGGCGTTCGTGCGCCGCTCACTGATCGGCGAGGACGAAAGCGGCGTGGGCGGATTCTTCGCCGCGTTTCCCGAGCTAAACTCGACCGCCATTCGCATGCAACTGGCCGAGGTGGTGAACGGGAAGCGGAATTCAGCGCGGTTCGAGAGCGGCGCGTCCACGCACCTGGCCGGCGCCATCGGCGCGATTCGCGCTAACCGCTTCGTTTCCGATCGGGGAGTGATGCTCGCCGTGGTGCTGGAGGAACGGTCGGTGGCGGAGCGCGAAGAGGCAACGTCGCACACCGTCGATCCGCTCACGGGACTCTATGACCGGGCCTACATTCTGGAAAAACTCCGCGCGCTGGTGGGCGGCGACCGCGAGGGGGACGGCCACTGCGTCGTCTTGTTCGTCGACGTCGACGGCTTCAAACAGGTGAACGACTCGTACGGCCATCTGGTCGGCGACCGCGTGCTGGCGGAAGTCGCGCGGCGGCTGGCATCGGCGGTGAGGGCCCGGGACCACATCGCGCGGTTCGGCGGCGACGAATTTCTCGTGGTGCTGGAGCGGGTCAGCGATCCGGCGGTCATTGAGCCGGTCATAGGGCGGATTCAGGCGGCGTTCAATCGGCCGATCGAGTTGCCCCAGGGCGCGGTGTCATTGAGCGTCAGCGTCGGGGCGGCCCGCGCAGGCGATCAGGCCCGTTCGGCCGAAGCGTTAATCGACGCGGCGGACCGGGCCATGTACGCCGCCAAGCGGGCTCCGGCATAGCGCAAGAACGCTGAAAATCGGCGGAGTTTTCGCCTTCACTCGCAATTCTCTGGTCGCAGGACCGCTACAACCGGCCGGCCGACATTCTGACGGCAGCCGCCCTAATCAAAAGCTATTTTTTCCAGGGCAAATTCAGCGAACCCGCGGCCCGAAATCGTTTCGCCGGACGCCGTGCGCCGGCACCGCGCTAAGAGTATCGAATCATGATTGTCATCATCGGTTGTGTGGTCGTCATCGGCTGCGTCTTGGGAGGTTTCATCCTCTCGGGCGGGCACATCGGCGCGCTGATCCATCCCGCGGAAATTCTCACGATCGGCGGGGCCGCCCTGGGCGGCCTGATCGTCAGCTCGCCGAAGAAGGTGCTCGTGGACCTGAGCAAGGCCTGCATCAGTACGCTCAAGGGGACGCCCTACAACCGCGCCGCCTATGACGAGCTGTTCAAGTGCCTCTACGACCTGTTGCGGATGGCCCGCCGCGACGGCATGCGCGTGCTCGAAGGGCACGTGGCCGATCCGGAGAACAGCACCGTCTTCGCCAAGTATCCGAAGATCTTGCACGACCACCACGTGACGGCGTTCATCTGCGGCGCGATGGCGCCCTTGATCGAATCGACGGCCAAACCCGAACAATTGGCCAGCCTGTTGGAAATGGAAATCAAAATCCTGGAAGAAGAGCATCACGCGCCGATGCACGCCTTGCAGAAGGTGGCCGACGCGCTGCCAGGCTTCGGCATCGTGGCGGCCGTGCTGGGCATCGTGATCACGATGGGCCACATCGACGGGCCGCCGGCGGAAATCGGTCACAAGGTGGGTGCGGCGCTCGTCGGCACGTTCCTCGGGATTCTGGCGTCGTACGGCTTTGCCGCGCCGCTGGCGACGCGGCTGGAGTTCTTGGGCAACAGCGAAATTGGTTTTTTCCGCACGATTGCGGCGGTCATCGTGGGCTTCGCCGATAACTTGCCGCCGAAGGTGGCGATCGACCTTGCGCGGCGCGGCGTGGCGAGCGAATTCCGTCCCAGCCGCAATGAGCTGGACGAGTTGTTCAAAGAGGCAGAAGCGGCGTAGGGGGATTGCTGATTTGGGATTTGGGATTGCGGATTGAAGATGATGAGCAATCCGCAATCCCAATTCCGAAATCCGAAATCGGACGCGACGAAGGCATACTCTAGGAAGTGAAAACGCAATGGCAGGTTCCGGCGGTGCATGGAAGGTGGCTTACGCGGACTTCGTGACCGCGATGATGGCCTTCTTTATGGTGATGTGGCTCACCGGCCAAAGCCCGCAGGTGAAGCAGGCGATCGCCGGGTACTTCCAGGACCCGTGGGGCACCTCGTCGGAATATTCGGCGCCGGCCTCGCTGCTGCCGAGCGAAATGCACGGCGACGTATTAAGCCAGGATATGCCGCAGAAGATTGCGCCCGGCATGAAGCCCGGCGCGGCTGATTCGGACGGCCACGACCTCGATGCCCAGGCGAAATCCCGCTGGGCCCAGCAACGGCGAGTCCACTTCCTGCAAAACAGCGATCGGAATACGCCGGCGCTCGTGGTGCCGTTTGACGAGTCGAGCGCGGAGCTCTCGGACGAAGGCAAGTCACAGCTCGACCGGCTGATTCCCAGCCTGGTCGGAAAGCTCAATAAGATTGAAGTTCGCGGTCACACGACGCGGCGACCGCTGCCCGCCGATAGCCCCTATCACGACCTCTGGCAATTGGCCTACGCGCGGTGCCTCGCGGTGATGCAGTACTTCGAAGACCACGGCATCGAGGCGGATCGGCTGCGGCTGAGCCAATCGGCGGCGTACGAACCGCTCACGAAGCGGATCGAAACGGCTCTGCAGAGCGAAAATGCTCGCGTGGAAGTCTTCCTGCTTGACGAGATGGCAGACGAACAGCCGGGCATGGGCTCGGCGGCCGATCCGAATGGCGCTCCGCGAGCGGAGTAGACGCTCGTTACGTCTGCGGGGCGGGCTCTTTGAGGAGCAGTTCAATCTGCTGGTGGGCAGTCTTCTGATTGCCTGCGCCCTGCCAGTCGAGCTCGCCGTACCACCAGAACCGCACGCGGCCGCGCTTGTCGATGATGTAGACGGCCGGCCAGATGTTGTTGTACCAGGCCGTCCACATCGTCTTCTTCTTGTCGACGGCGACGGGAAACTTGAGGCCGTTTTCGTCCAGCGAGGCTTGCAGCGCCGCGTTGTCTTCTTCCGCGGTTGTCTCCGGCGTGTGAATGCCGATGATCGTCACGCCTTTGCCGGCAAAGTCGTTTTGCCATTCGCGGTACCAGGGGTAGTTGTTTTTGCAGTTGTAGCAGCCGAAGGCGAAGAAATGGACGACTACCACCTGGCCGCGGAGCGATTCCATCTTCAGCGGCGCAGAGTGTATCCAGGCTTCGATGTCGGCAAACTCCGGCGCGAGCGCCGGGCCGGTGCCAACTTTGGAGAAATCGAACGGCGCGCCCAGGAGTTGCGACCAGAGTTGAAGCTGCTCCGGTTTCAGAAGCGCCACGATTTGTTTTTGTCGAGCCGCCTGCAGCTTGTTGAGATCGGCCTGCAGATCCTGCGGCGAACGACTCTTGCCGGCCGTGCGCAGGGTCTGCGTCTTGGTGCGGAAGTCGGCGGCAACGTCGGCGAGTTTTCGCCGCTGGGCGTCCGTGAGCGAAAGCGCGGTGGCGATGTCGTCGCGCGACAGGTGATCGTAACCCTGGGCCTGCATCGCGAGGCCCTGTAAACGCGCGCGCTGCGGCTCGGTGAGAATCTTGGCGATCCCGTCGCGGACTTCGGTCAGGTAGGGCTGGGCGGTTGCATCGGCGCCGGTCGGGCCGACGTCGCGAATCGCCAGCAGCACGCGGTTGTTCTTGACGAACAGTTCGTCGAGCGCCGAGCGCTGTTCCGGGGTGATCTTCAGCTCATCGCGCGCGGCGTCGTCGCGGAGCAGCAGAATCGTGGGGTCCGTAAGAGCAGGGGCCGCCGACTGGTCTGCGCCTTTCGCGCGGGACACGGGCAGCAGAGACAAAGTGACGGCGAGCAGGACAAATCGTGACGAGCGCATACTTTCTGTTCCTGGTAGAAGTGCTCTCAACGGATCGCTCCCTATTCTACCGCAATTGATTGAGTTTTGCCCGCCATCGGGTATCATTCACCGCTGCGGCTGGGACACGCACAAGGAGCTTCGTCATGCAGTGGATTGCACGGGTTTTTATCGGCATCTGTGCCGTGGTCGTCCTCGGCTTGGATGCCGCGGGCCAGGATTGGTCACAATGGCGGGGCGACCAACGCGACGGCAAGGCGGCGGAGTTTTCGGCACCCGCGACCTGGCCCAAGGAACTGACCAAAAAATGGAGCGTGGAGATCGGCAACGGCGTGGCGACGCCGTCGCTCGTGGGGAAGCGGCTCTATGTGTTCACTCGGCAGGATGGGAATGAAGTCGCTCGCGCGCTCGACGCCGCGACCGGCGACGAGATCTGGAAGGATGCGTATCCCAGCGAAGGCACGTCGGGCGGCGCCAGCGGTTTCCCGGGTCCGAGGTCGTCGCCCACCGTCGCCGAGGGCAAGGTGGTGACCTTGGGAGTGCGGGGGATTCTGTCCTGCTACGACGCGGAATCGGGCAAGCTCCTATGGCGCAAGGACGACTTCCCCGGCAAATGGCCGATGTTCTTCACGTCGAGTTCTCCCGTCGTGGTCGACGGCATGTGCATCGCGCAGCTGGGCGGGCAAGGGGATGGGGGCATCGTGGCCTACGACCTTGCCACCGGCGATGAAAAATGGCGCTGGACGGAGGAAGGGCCGTCGAACGGCTCGCCGATCGTGATGTCGATCGACGGCACCCAGGTGTTGATCGCGCCCACCGAACAAAGTCTGGTGGGCCTGCGAACTGCCGACGGCAAGCAGGTCTGGAAGATTCCCTACACGCAGGACCGCGGCACGACGGCCACGCCGATGAGCGACGGCAACACGTTGCTCCTGGCCGGACCGGGGAGCGGCATCACGGCCATCGGTTTGAATTTCTCCGGAGAGGAACTCGCGGAAGAAGAACTATGGAAGAACACGGACAACAGCGTGCGCTTCAACACGCCGACGCTCAACGACGGCTTACTGTTCGGCTTGTCGAACAGCAGCACGCTGTTCTGCATCAACTTAAAGACCCACGCGACGCCGTGGAGCAATCCGCTCGGCGGACCGGAACCGCCGTCCCCTTTTGGGCCGTTTGGTCCGGGCGGGCCACGCGGTCCGGGTCGTCGCGGCGGCGAACGCAATCGCGGCGAGCGGCCAGGCGTCGAAGCGCCCAGCGGTGATAGCGCGCGAGCAGCGATTCCGCGCGAGATTCTCGCCCAGGTGGCCGATCCGCCGGCCACAGAAACTCCAGAATCGAATCAACCCGCGACGCGTGAGGGCCGAGACAACGAACGAATGGGTCGCGAAGGTCGCGGCGAAGGACGCGGTCCTGGAGAGCGTGGTCCTGAGGGGCGTCGTCGATTCGGTCGCGGGCGCGGCGGCCGCGGAGGTGGCGGCGGTTACGGATCAATCGTCAGCGCGGGCAGCGTGATGCTGGTCCTTTCGCCGTCGATGGAGCTTGTGGTCTACGAACAGAGCGACACGGCGTTCAAAGAGCTCGCCCGGTACAAGGTGTCCGACACGGCGACTTATGCCTATCCAGTCGCGTCTGGAAAACGAATCTACGTCAAAGACCAGGACAACCTGACCCTGTGGACGGTGGAGTGACCACATGGATAGCCTCGGCGTCCTGCCGAGAATTCCCGCCTGACATCGGGCAAACTTGAAGTTGCACGTTCGTCCGCGGCAGGATGCCGCGGCTATGTAGGTCGGTTGCCGCGGCTATTTGAGCGTGAGCATCAAGACGGAATGGGCGGGTATCTCGGCGGTGAGTTTTCCGCCGTCGATCCGCGCGCCGTTAAAGTCAGCCGGCTTCACGTCGTTGGGGCTGTCGAAAGTGTTGTGGGCATCGAGCGAGTTGGCCGTGAGGATGCGGCCGGCGACGCTCGTCGCCACAACGCCCTTGAGCTCGCAGCCGAGTTTCACCGCGCTTGTGGCATGGGCGTTGACCAGCGAAATGTGCACCACACCCTGCTTATCGCGAGACGCGGAAGCGCTTAGCGCGGGAAACTTCTTGCCATCGAATTCATAGTCTGGCGAAACCAATCGTAGCGGCAACCGCGTGGAATCCTGGTGCACCTTGTAAAGATCAAACAGCCAGTAGGTCGGCGTAAGGACCATCTTTTCGTCGTCGGTGAGGATCAGCGCCTGTAGCACGTTCACCACTTGAGCGATGTTGGCCATCTTGAGCCGGTCGTTGTGCTCGTGGAAAATGTGAAACGTGATGCCGGCAAGCAACGCGTCGCGGAGGGAATTCTGCTGGTAGAGGGCATAGCCGGGATGGCCCTCTTCGCCGCGGTACCATGCGCCCCATTCATCGGCATAAAGTTCGATCTTCTTGCGGGGGTCGTGACGATCCATGATCGCCACGGTTTCATCGATCGCCTGTTCGATGACCCGGCTTTCGCGGAGCATCTCGAACCATTCGCGCTCGCCGAAGCCGGTGGCGGGAGTCTTGTTCTCCCAATTCGGCCAGACCGTGTAGAAGTGGAGCGAATAGGCTTGCATTTGTTCGTGGGCGCGATCGAGCAGTACGTCGGTCCAATGCGTGTCACGTCCGCCGGGTCCGCAGGCGACACGTGTGAGCTGATTGCCGCTGAAGTCGCGGCAGAAGGTGGAGTAGCGGCGGAAGACGTCGGCATAATACTCGGGCCGCATGTTGCCGCCGCAGCCCCAGTTCTCGTTGCCCACACCGAAATATTTCACCTTCCACGGCCGATCGCGGCCATTCTGGCGACGTAGGTTGGCCAGCGCGCTGTCGCCGTCGAACGTCATGTACTCGATCCAATCGCGCATTTCTTCGGGCGAGCCGCTGCCGACGTTGCCCGCGATGTACGGCTCGCAGCCGAGCGTCTCGCAGAGGTCGAGAAATTCGTGCGTGCCGAAGGCGTTGGTGTCGGTGACCTGCCCCCAGTTCATGTTGATCGTAGAGGGTCGGTCGGCGCGGGGTCCGATGCCGTTGCGCCAATGATAGTCGTCGGCGTAACAGCCACCGGGCCAACGGAGGTTCGGAATCTTGATGGCCTTGAGGGCATCGAGAATGTCGGTCCGCATGCCACGAGTGTTGGGAATGGGCGACTCCTCGCCGACCCAGATGCCGTCGTAGATGCAGCGGCCCAGGTGCTCGGTGAAATGACCGTACAGGTGGCGACTGATCATGCCGCCGTCTTCCTCGCCGTGGACCACCGCTTGGGCCTCCAGCACGTCGGCGGCGCGGGAATGGAACGGACTCGCCGGAAACAGGAAGACCAAAGCCGCTAAACGCAAAGCGATGCCCAAGTAGCAGCGAGACATGTTCGTTCTCCGCCCGGAGAGTTCGTGAAAAGACGAGGTGCTGGAACAGGACAGCACTATAATCTCTCGCTCGCCGAAGTTCTACAAATCCCGGCGAGATTGCGTGGGACCGAACCTTTTTCGCTGGCGATCGAGCCGCATTCGCGACCGCCCTACAATTTGGGCCGGCGTGCCGGCTCGAAATCGCTGGAAAAATGGTACGATGGGTGGCCTCGTCCCATCCACGGAGGCAACCTCTGGGCAGCCGGAATCAGAGAACGCGAACCGCGCCAAAAACGGGCCGCCGGCCTGCGCAGAGCACCAAGCCGGCGCCGCCGCTGCTGCGCGCCCCGGGACTAGCGACGGTCGCGGCGATGTTGTTTGTCTCCGGCGGATCGGCGCTCGTCTACCAGGTCGCCTGGATGCGTGAGCTGAGGCTGGTGTTCGGCGCTACGACGGCGGCCGTCGCGGCGGTGCTGGCCATCTTCATGGCCGGCTTGGGATTGGGCAGCGCAGTCCTCGGTCGGCGGGCCGATCGCACGCCCAATCCCCTCAGAATGTATGGCCAGCTAGAGACAGCCGTCGCGCTCGCGGTGGCAGTCAGCCCATTTTTCGTTGAACTTGTTTCGCGCCTGTACTTCGCAATGGGCGGCCAGGTGGCGCTGGGCATCACCGGTGCAACCGTCGCGCGGCTATTGCTCGCTACGCTCGTGCTCGGAGTACCAACGTTTTTGATGGGCGGCACCCTGCCGGCGGCCGTCCGGTCTGTCACGTCGGAAGGCGATGTCCGGCGGCGGGCGCTAGCGATTCTTTACGGCGTCAACACGCTCGGCGCGGTGTGCGGCGCCTTCATTGCTACGTTTATCGCTCTGGAGTACCTCGGCACGCGGGCAACCTTGTGGTTCGGTTGCGCCCTCAACTTGTTAATCGGACTGATTGCCATCAACCGCGCGCGGACCGCTGTGCCGATCGCGACGATTCCCGATGAAAGCAGTGAAGGACGAGCGGCCACCGACGGCAGTGCTGCGTTTGTGTACCTCACGGCCGCCGTGCTGGGCTTCGCATTTTTCACGCTGGAGCTCGTGTGGTATCGCATGCTTGGCCCGATACTTGGCGGCACGACGTTCACGTTCGGCCTGATTCTTTGCGTGGCCTTGCTAGGCATCGGCGTCGGCGGCGCGGCCTATCACTGGGTGTTTCGCTGGGTGCGGCCGAGCTGGTCGGTGTTGGCAATCACTTGTGCCGCGGAGGCCGCACTCGCGGCGCTGCCGTTGGCGCTCGGCGATCGGCTGGCGATTTTTGCCGGTCGCTGGAGCATGTACTCGTATTCATTCGCGGATCTCGTCTGCGGCTGGTTCGTCGTGATGTCGATCGTGGTGCTGCCCGTGGCCCTGGTGAGCGGGCTGCAGTTTCCGCTCTTGGTGGCGATGCTGGGCCACGGACGCGTCGGCGTGAGTCGCCAACTCGGCATGACCTACGCCTGGAACACGCTGGGGGCGATCGGCGGCTCGCTGGTCGGCGGTTTCGGAGCGCTGCCGCTCTTGACGGCGCCGGGCGCGTGGCGCGCAGTGGTTCTGTTGCTGGTCGTGCTCGCGGCATTCCAGGCGGTGCGAAGTTGGCGCGCCGCGGGTTGGCAGCATTTGGCGGTGGCGGCACTCATGCTATTGGCGATCACGTTCACGCTGCAGCCGGGGCCGACGGCCGTGTGGCGGCATGGCGGAATCGGCGCCGGCCGGGCATCCGTGCCGCCACCCGAAGAACCCAACGGCGTGCAGCTCTGGCTCAACGAGCTGCGGCGGAGCGTCACCTGGGAAGCGGAAGGCGTCGAATCGAGCATCGGCATTACGACGTCCGACGGTGAATCGTTCGTCGTGAACGGTAAGAACGACGGCAACGCGATCGGCGACGCCGGCACACAGATTGGCGTGGCAATATTAGGCGCGACACTTCATCCCGCCCCCAAGACCGCGCTCGTCATCGGCTTGGGCACGGGCGAATCGGCCGGCTGGTTGGCCTCGATGCCGGGCATCGAGCGGGTGGACGTTGTCGAGCTCGAGCCGGCAATCGACGAGATGGCGCGGCGATCGAGCGATTTGAATCACGCTGCGCTCGAGCATCCCAAAGTCCGCCGCATTTACGACGACGGCCGCGAATTGGTGCTGTCGACTAAAGAGAAGTACGACATCATTATCTCCGAGCCGTCGAATCCCTATCGGGCGGGTGTCGCATCGCTCTACACGCAGGAGTTTTATCGGGCTGTGCTAGATCGGCTCACCCCCAATGGCCTGTTCATCCAGTGGGTGCAGGCCTACGAAGTAGACGGAGCCACGGTCCATTCCGTTTTGGCCACGGCGCGGAGCGTCTTCGAGCACGTCGAAGTCTGGCAGACGATCCCGGGAGATCTACAGCTCGTTTGTTCGCCGCAGCGGCTGCGATACTCTGCGGCTGAACTGCGCAAGCGGATCGCGGAACTGCAGGTTGCCGAGGCGCTGCGTGTCGCGTGGGGCGTCGACACCCTGGAGGGATTCCTCTCCCATTTTCTCGGCAACGACGCCTTCGTCGATGAATTGACGCCCGTCGACATGATCGTGCCAAACACCGACGATCGCAATTATCTCGAATACGGTTTCGCCAAAACGGTCGGCCGCGCGACCGAGTTTTCCGGCTCCAAGCTCCGCGATGCGGCGGTCGAGCTGGGCAAGCAGCGACCCGATCTGACCGACCAGGCGACCGTGGACTGGCACGAAGTCGATCGCTGCCGGATCGAATTCGCTTGGATGTTCGGCGGCAGCTTCGAAAGCTCGCCGAAGACCTCGCCGGAGCTGCGAGCGCTGGCTGAAGGTTACACCCATTTACTGGCTGACAAGCCGCGCGAGGCCCTACAGAGCTGGGAGAAGGCGCGCGCAGAGCCCGCCAGCAACATCGATCGCCTGGTGCGGGCGAAGTGTTACGCAGAACTCGGCGACGCAAAGTGCCTCGAGCTGCTCGCTCCTATCGACAAGAGATACCCTGCCGAATCGGCGGCAATTCGGGCAACTTACTATGCGCGGGTGAACGACCCCGGACGGGCGAGCGCGGAGATCGTAACCATTTTTGAGGTGATGG
Organism: Pirellulales bacterium; assembly: GCA_050248495.1. Taxonomy (GTDB): domain Bacteria; phylum Planctomycetota; class Planctomycetia; order Pirellulales; family Lacipirellulaceae; genus DASYDU01. Next base: position 94,373 of record JBFWSG010000015.1, read on the forward strand.
CTAAGAATCCTTGGGCGGATGAGAACCTGGTGCGGCCTGCCTTGCCATTGGCGACTGATCTTGCCGAAGCCGATCCCAAATTCGCAAAGCAATTGTTCGATGTGCTGAACGAGCCCTTGGCGGGTCGCCGCATGGACCAGCAGCGGAGGCTGATGCGGCTGATGGCCGCCGAAAACCTGGCGGATGCGGACGTGGTCGAGGCCCTGGCCGATTTGGAACCACATCCGCCTTGGACGGAAAAGCTGCTCAAGCTGCGCAGCGGAGCTTATGAGCGGTCGCACCATCCGCTCGCCGACCAGGCGAAGCGAGATTGGCAGCAGTACGAGCGCGACAAGAAGAAATGAGCGCCAGAATGGCCGTTCGACGTAGTGGCCAAGTCCTTTCGGCGCACGACGTTTCGGCTTGTGGATCGGGTGGGCAATCGGTAAAATCTGCCGAAATTACCCGCCTCACTCTTGGCGGCCAATGATGGAGTGTGGGCCCCGCCACGCGGCCGCCAGGAAGCACAAAGTGCGGCTTCGCAGCCAAAGTTACCCATGCAGATTCCCCACCTCCCGCCGCTCTTCATCTACGCCCTGTTTTTGCTGGGCTTTGTGGCGACGAATTTGATTTTGACCCGGGTCGCGGGTCCAAGGAAGAGAACTGCGGTCAAGGAAATGCCCTACGAATCGGGGATGGACCCGGTGGGGGACGCCCGGCAGGCGTTCGACGTGCGGTTCTATCTGGTGGCAATCCTGTTTCTCGTCTTCGACGTGGAGCTGTTGTTCCTTTATCCCTGGGCGGTGAGCGCCTACCAGAACGATGGCGGCATCCCAAGTGGTTTGAGCGACACGGTTTATGTCCTGATGCTCGTGTTCATGGCGACGCTCGTCATCGCTTATATCTACGCTTGGCGGAAGGGGGTCTTCCGATGGCGGTAGGCCTGCCGGAAAACGTGTTTCTCACTAAGCTCGACGCGGCCGCCAGCTGGGCACGCGCCAACAGTCTTTGGCCGATGCCCTTTGCGACAGCTTGTTGCGGCATTGAGCTGATGGCCACCGCGGCGTCGCGGCACGACATCGCCCGGTTTGGGGCCGAAGTGATGCGGTTCAGCCCGCGGCAGTGCGATCTCTTGATCGTCGCCGGCCGCGTGGTAATGAAGATGCTCCCGGTGTTGCAGCGGATTTGGCTGCAGATGCCCGAACCAAAATGGTGCATGTCGATGGGCGCGTGCGCCTGCACGGGCGGCGTGTTCGACACGTACGCGGTGGTGCAGGGCGTCGATCGCTTCATCCCAGTGGACGTGTACGTGCCCGGCTGTCCGCCGCGACCGGAGCAGCTACTCGCCGCGCTGATCGAGATGCAGGACAAGATTCAAAAGACCGGCACGTTCCGGGCTAGCGAGTTCCTGGAACGGACGACGCCCACCGGCCCGCCGCGCTTCGACCCGGACGAGATTCGCCGCTTCCGCGAAGCTTCGCCGGTCGAAGGACTAGAGATTTACCAGCCGCCTGCATTGAAGTGATTTCGGATTTTGGATTTCGAATTGCGGATTGAAAAGCCGAATCCGCAATCCGCAATCCGCAATCCGCAATCGAAAACCGAGATCGCCCTGCATGTTGGAATTGTCCACTCTCACCGAGCGCTTCGGCCAAGAGATCACGGAGTCGACGTTCCGCGACAACCGGCGGATCGCCGTGCCGCAGGCCCGTGTGTTTGCGGTGCTGGAGTTCCTCAAGCGAAGCGGCTTTGACATGCTCGTCGAAGTGACTGCGGTCGACTACCTCGAATACGAGGGTGCGACTGATCGCTTCGGCTTGGTGTATGTCGTGCTCAACACCACGACCGGCGAGCGACTGGTGATCAAGACGCACCTCAATCCGCCGGAGCTGGAAGTGCCGAGCGCCTATTCGCTCTGGAAGTCGGCCGACTGGCTGGAGCGCGAAGTGTACGACATGTTCGGGATTACGTTCGCCGGCCACCCCGACCTGCGCCGGATCCTGATGCCCGAAGAATTCACCGCGTTCCCGCTGCGGAAGGACTACCCGCTCAAAGGCCGCGGCGAAAGACACAATTTCCCGGTCATCACCCGGGCCGAAAGTTAACTAGACTTTCCAAAGAAGGCGACCTGAATAGAAGGACAATGACAAATGTCGAATGACCAATGACGAATTAGGCAAACTTCGTCATTCGTCATTAAAAATTCGTCATTTCTCTTGTACCAAGTTAAGACTCCCGATACGCCTCCCCCATGCCCTTAACCCTCGCCGATACGCTGCCCGCTGATTCGACGGATCATGAGTATCTGTGGACCTTGAATTTTGGTCCGCAGCATCCGGCGACGCATACGACGCTGCGGATCGTGCTCACGCTCGACGGCGAACGCGTGGTCGACGCAGTGCCGTACATTGGTTATTTGCACAGCGGGTTCGAGAAGCTCGGCGAGCATCTGGACTTCAATCAGTACGTCACGATTGTCGACCGGATGAACTACATCTCGCCGCTGGCGAACGAGATCGGCTGGCACCACGCCGTCGAGAAGCTGTTGGGCATCGAGCTCACACCTCGCTGCGTCTATCTGCGGACGATTCTGGCCGAGTTGATGCGGCTGCACGATCACTTGCTTAATGTCGGGGCGACGGCGCTCGACCTGGGCGCGTTCACGGCCTTCCTCTACGGCTTCGAACAGCGCGAGAAGATCTACGACATCGTCGAGTACGCATCCGGGCAGCGGTTCCACACCAGCTACACCCGCGTCGGCGGCGTAATGCTGGATGTGAACGACGAATGGATCGCGCGGGTGCGGAAGTTCATCAAGGAATTCCCGCCGACCCACCGCGAGATCGACAAGCTGCTCACGCGGAACCGGATTTTCATCGACCGCACCAAGGGCATCGGCGTGCTCACCCGCGAAGACGCGCTGAGCCTCGGCGCCACGGGCCCGATTGCACGGGCGAGCGGCGTCGTCCGCGACCTCCGCAAGGACGAGCCCTATCTTGCCTATTCCGACCTCGATTTCCAGGTGATCTGCTCGACCGGCGGCGACTGCTACGCCCGCTATCTGGTGAGAATGCGGGAGATGGAGGAGAGCGTCAAGCTGATTCAACAGGCGCTCGACAAGTTGCCGGGCGGGCCAGTGAACGTGGAGTCGGTGACCGACGTTGTGCTCCCTGCCAAGCCGCCGGTGTATCGCAGCATCGAGGGGCTGATCCAGCATTTTGAGGTGCTGATGCCCAACCGCGGGTACGACGTCCCGCACGAAGAAATCTACGCGGCGACGGAATCTCCCAACGGCGAACTGGCCTTTTACATCGCCGGCGACGGTACCACGCGAGCCTATCGCGCCCGCACCCGACCGCCGTCGTACGTCCATTTCGGCTTGTTTCCACACATCATGCGCGGGTATCAATTGAGCGACGTGGTGGCGGTGCTCGGCAGCATCAACATCATCGCGGCGGAGCTGGACCGGTGAGCGGGTACGAGGATCAAAATCTCTCGCAAAGGCGCGAAGGCGCGAAGGCGCAAAGAAGAGCGGACAAAATATTTTTTTGACATACATTGTGAAATTTTTCACCAATTAGGAATCGGAGTTGAACGCGTTGCGCCTTGGCGCCTTTGCGTGAGACGATTTTTGCCATGCCGGTGTTGAGTGACGAACTACGAGAGCGGATTCGGGCCGAGTTCCCGAAGTATCCGGACAAGCGCGCCGTGACGCTGCCGGCGCTGCATCTCGTCCACGACACGATGCGCGAGGTCACTCCGGCCGCGATGGTCGAGATCGCCGAGCTCCTGGAGCTCCATCCGTCGGAGGTCAACGACACGATGACCTTCTACCAGTTCTTCAAGGAAGAAGGTCACGCGCTCGGGCGACATCGGGTCTGGGTCTGCCGCAGCATTTCCTGCATGCTGCGAGGCAGTGAAGATTTGCTGCTGAAGCTCTCGGAAAAATATGGCGTGAAGCCCGGCCACAATTCGACCGACGGCAAGTTCACGCTCGAGTTCGCCGAGTGCCTCGGCGCCTGCGAAGGCGCCCCGTGCATGCTGGTGGACGAAGATTGCCACATGAATTTGAGCGACGAATCAGCGTCGAAGTTGATCGATCAGTTGCAATAAGAATTTAACCATGGAGGCACGGAGCACACTAAGAAGACAAGAAAACCAATTTGAACAGAAGGACACAGAGGAAACGGAGTCGGTCAGTTTCCTATCAACTCGGTTCTCTCTGTTACCTTATGTTCAATTGTCTTGGGATTCTTCGTGAACACCGTGCCTCCGTGGTTAACTGAAGATTTCAATGCCGAAGTTTGAACCAGTCCTGTTGGCTCGCATTCATAAGCCGGATAGCACCGCGCTGGCGGGCTACCGCGCAGATGGCGGCTACGAGACGTTCAAGAAGGCGCTCGGCATGGAGCCGGACGTCGTCACCAACACAGTAAAAGACGCCGGCCTTCGCGGTCGTGGCGGGGCGGGGTTCTCCGCCGGCTTGAAGTGGACCTTCCTGCCGAAGAACCACCCGGGTCCGATCTATCTCTGCGTGAACGCGGATGAGAGCGAGCCAGGCACGTTCAACAACCGGATCCTCATGGAGCAGGATCCGCACCAGTTGATCGAAGGCATCGCCATCGCCTGCCATGCGATCCGCTCGCATCAGGCATACATCTATCTTCGCTGGGAGTATGGCAAGAGCTACCGGGTGCTCAAAGCGGCGATCGAAGAGTGCTACGCCGCGGGCCTGTTGGGGAAGAACATCAACGGCAGTGGCTTCGATCTCGACATCTTTCTGCATCGCGGCGCCGGCGCCTACATCTGCGGCGAAGAGACAGGCCTCATCGAAAGCCTCGAAGGCAAGCGGGCCTGGCCGCGGATCAAGCCGCCGTTTCCGGCGATCGAGGGCCTCTTCCGCAAGCCGACCATCGTCAACAACGTCGAAACGCTCTGCTGCGTGAAGCACATCCTGGAACGCGGCGTCGCCTGGTTCAAATCGATTGGCGTGCCGCCCGATCCGAACAACCCGCGCGATCAGGGCAGCTTCGGCCCGAAGCTCTACTGTATCAGCGGTCACGTGAACAAGCCGGGCTGCGTCGAGCTGCCGCTGGGCGTCACGGCCCGCGAGCTGATCGACGAGCATGCCGGCGGCGTGTGGAAAGGCCGCAAGGCGAAGGCCGTGGTGCCGGGCGGCATCAGCATGGGTTTCCTCTCGGCCGACGAGCTCGACACGCCGCTAGATTTCGCCGGGCCGCTTAAGGCGGGTTGCCTGGGCCTGGGCACCGCAGCGGTCGTGGTCGTCGATGACACCACGAGCATGGTCGACGTGCTCTACAACTGCTGCCGCTTCATGTCGCACGAGTCCTGCGGCCAGTGCACGCCCTGCCGCGAAGGCACCGCCTGGATGACCAAAATCCTCACCCGCATCCGCAGCGGCGAAGGCAAAGTTGAAGACCTCGACCTCTTGCACGAAGTCGCCGCCTCGATGGGCATCATCCCCGGCACGACCATCTGCGGCCTCTCCGACGGTGCCGCCTGGCCGGTGAAAAACGCGATCAAAAAATTCCGCAGCGAATTCGAAGACTACATCAACAATCACCAACGCTCGATCACGCCGGCCGACGAACTGATGGCCGCGCACTAATACAAATCATTCACCACAGAGGACACAGAGTTCACAGAGATGATATTTAGTGCCCGGACACCTGCTTGCTCCGTGTCCTCTGTGCTCTCTGTGGTGAGTAAGTGATTTATGCCTACCGCCATCATCAACAACGAATCGGTCGAGTTCCGCGAGGACGAACGGCTGAATTGCATTCAGGCTGCCCAGCGGATCGGCTTCGAGATTCCGTCGTATTGCTGGCATCCCGCGCTCTCGGTCGTCGCCAGCTGCCGGATGTGCCTCGTCGAGATCGGCCAGAAGAAGCCGGACGGCCAGATCGTGATGGAAGGCAAGCTCGTGCCCGGCTGCCAGCAACTCGTGAAGGACGGCACGGTCGTCGTGGCCAACAGCGACAAAGTCCGCGCCGCCCAGAAAGCCACGCTCGAGTACCTGCTGCTCAACCATCCGCTCGACTGCCCCACCTGCGACCAGGCCGGCGAGTGCTACCTGCAGGACTTCAGCTACCGTTACGGCCGCGGATTCAGCCGCCTGCAAGAGCCCAAAAACATCAAGCCCGACAAAGACTACATCGGCGATCAGATCACGCTGTTCACCGATCGCTGCATCATGTGCAGCCGCTGCGTCCGCTTCACCCGAGAAATCAGCGGCACCGCTGAGTTGCAAGTTGTCGGCCGCGGCACGCACGAAGAGATCGACATCTTCCCCGGCCGCCCCTGCAACAACAAACTCGCCGGCAACGTCGTCGACATCTGCCCCGTCGGCGCGCTCTGCAGCAAAGACTTCCTCTACAAGCAGCGCGTGTGGTGGCTCAAGAGCGCCAACAGCGTCTGCCCTGGCTGCAGCACCGGTTGCAGCATCCACGTCGACCAGAACGAGGACCACGTCTACCGCCTTCGCCCGCGGCCGAACCCACAGGCCCAGGGCCACTTCATGTGCGACGAAGGCCGTTTTGGCTGGAAATACTTGCATGCCGAAGAACGCCTCACCGTCCCCGAGCTCAAACGCCGCGATGGCAGCCTCGTCTCCCGCGATTGGGACGCCGTGCTCGCCGCCACGCGCACTGGTCTCGAAGCCGCGCGGACACGCGGAATCGCCGCCATTCTCTCGCCTTGGATGACGCTCGAAGAAGCGCACCTCTTGGTGACGTATTTGAAGTCGCTCACCGCAAACGTCACGCTCGCGCTCGCGCCGGCACACGTCGTCGGCCACGACGACAGCTACCCCAAGGACGTCCACGGCCACGAAGTCCTGCCCGCCAAGTTCACGATCCGCGCCGAGAAGGCCCCCAACCGCCGCGGCATCGAAATGATCCTGCACCACTTTGCCGGCACTGCGGCCCCGATGGGCGACGTCCTCGGCCGCGCCGCGAGCGGCGAGTTCGGCGCGGTCTACTGCGTCGGCGGCGATCCGCAGGGTTGGATCAATGACGAACAGGCCGCCGCGCTGGAAAAGCCCGAAACGGTCGTCGTCCAGGACATCTTCGCCTCGGCCGCCACGAAGCGGGCTACCGTCGTGCTCCCTGGCGGCTCGTTTGGCGAGCGCGATGGCACCTTCGTCAACCACGCCGGCTTGGCCCAGGGCATCTCGCGCGCCATCCACGGCCCCGGAGACGCCCGGCCCGACAACCGCATCCTTTGGGAACTCGCCGGCCGCCGTGGCCTCTTCAACTTGCGAGCCCTGCGCAAGGAGATGGGCGAAGCGATTCCAGCCCTCGCCGCACTCGCATCCGGTGAGCTTGGCCCCGAAGGCGTGCGGCTCGTCGCCGCGGAGGTGGCCGCCATATGAGCGATCAGCTCTGGTCCATCGTCGTGACGCTCATCACGATCGGCGTCGTGTTCGGCGCCGTGATGACGATCTGCGCGTACCTCGTGCTCCTGGAGCGCAAGCTCTCGGCCCGCATGCAGGACCGCATCGGCCCGAATCGTGTCGGACCCTGGGGCCTGCTGCAGCCGCTTGCTGACGGCATCAAGCTCGTGCTCAAAGAAGATCCGACGCCAGCCCACGTCGACACCTTCCTGTACCGCATCGCCCCGATGGTCTCGGTCTTCACGACGCTCTTGGCCTTCGCCGTCGTGCCGTTCGGGCCGGTGAGTCAGGAACCGAGCTTCATGCGGTTCATCATCGCGCCGCATGTCGACATCGGCATCGTGTTCATCTTCGCCGTGACCAGCCTCGCCGTGTACGGCGTGATCCTCGGCGGCTGGGCCTCGAACAACAAATACAGCATGCTCGGCTCGCTCCGCGCCAGCGCCCAGGTCGTGAGCTACGAAATCCCGCTCGGCATGTCCGTGCTCGGGGTGGCGCTACTCACCAATTCGCTCAACCTGGAGCGCGTGCTGACGGAACAGGCTGCTGGCGGATTCTGGAAGTGGAACTTTTGGTATCAGCCGCTGGCCTGCCTGGTGTTTTTCACCAGCGCGCTGGCCGAATCGAACCGCATGCCGTTTGACCTCCCCGAATGCGAACAAGAACTCGTCGGCGGCTACCACACCGAATACGGCGGCTTCCGCTTCGCCATGTACTTCCTCGGCGAATATGTGCACGTCACGACCGTGAGCTTCCTGGTGGCCATCTTGTTTTTCGGCGGCTGGCATTTCCCCTGGATCGCCACGGCCGACAGCAACTACACCGGCGCCCAGCTCGTGAAGATCGGCGTTCTGCTCTCCAAGGTCGGCCTGATGATCGTGCTGATCATGCTCATTCGCTGGACGATCCCGCGGTTCCGCTTCGATCAATTAATGGGCCTCGCCTGGAAAGTGCTGATCCCGATCTCGCTCGCCAACGTGGTGATCGTGATGACCGTGTTGCAGTTCGACTGGAACAAGTGGTGGATCGGCGCAGCCTCGGTCGCGCTGTTCATCGCGGCAGGCGTCATCGGCGTGAACGCCAAACGCGCCGAAATCCGCCGCCGCCCCCGCGCCACCCACCACGCCGCCGTCGCCTCGTAACTGACACCCGACACCTGACACCTTTTTTCCTCCCATGCCAATCGCACACAAAGACGTGACCTGGGTCGAGGAGCCGGAATTCGGCTTCTGGGAGGCGACATTCCTCCCCGCGATCGCGGCTGGACTGCGGACGACGATCGACCACATCAAGCTCAACCGCCCGGTTACGCAGCAGTATCCGGAAGTGAAGCCGGATTTGCCGCAACACTACCGCGGCGTCCATCGCCTCAACCGCGACGAGAAGGGCCGCGTGAAGTGCGTCGCCTGCATGCTCTGCGCGACGGCCTGCCCGGCCAATTGCATCGCCATCGAAGCTGCCGCGGCCCCGCCCGACTGGCCCGATCGAGACAAGTTCCCGGCCACCTTCGTCTTGGATGAGCTCCGCTGCATCTACTGCGGCATGTGCGAAGAAGCCTGCCCCGTCGACGCCATCGAGCTCACGCACATCTACGACCTCACGGCCACCTCGCGGGACGAGATGCTCTTCAACAAAGAGAAGCTGCTCGAGGTATACGACGAAACCAAGAACGACCCCCGCGACCCCGTGCGGACCGGCCGCGGCAAACTCGGCCCCGCCGCCGAGTTCCAGTCGCTCCCGGCCGTAAGCCCCGCAACCGAAGTCGAAGACAAAGACCGCGCCGCCAAGACAGAAACCCCTGGCATCATCGGCAAGGCGCCCAAGGATCGGTACGAGAAACGATAGTTGTTAGTGGATAGTTGTTAGTTGTGGAATTACATTCCGCTGATTGCCTTTAGCAACTGACAACCAACCACTGACAACTGACGAAACGTTATGGATTGGATCTCCAACAACCTGCTATTCGTCGCCTCGCTGGTGCTGATGGCACTCGGCGTGTGGTGGCTGATGCCATCGTCCTGGCCGCGGTCGCGGGCGGGTGGCTGGTTGATGACGATCGTCGGCGGTATGCTGGCTGGTGCGAAGCTCCACGTGGCTACGGGAGAGATCGCCGAGTCGATCCTGTTCTGGACGTTCTCGCTCGCCGCACTTTTGTGTGCAGTGCTCATGATCACCAGCCGCAAGCCGGTCTATGCCGCGCTCTGGTTCGCGCTCGTGACGTTCAGCACCTGCGGCCTGTTCCTGCTGCAGTCGGCCCCGTTCCTCGCCGCCGCGACGGTCATCGTCTACGCCGGGGCGATCATCGTCACCTTCCTATTCGTGATGATGCTCGCTCAGCAAGCCGGAGCCACGGTGTACGACCAGCGGGCTCGCCAGCCCTTCGCCGCCACGGTGATCGCCTTCATCCTGCTCGGCGCTCTGCTCTACACACTCAAAATTTGGGACGCCCACCGCGCCATGGACGATGTGGCCAAGAACCGCGCCGCCGTGACCGCCAACCCGCTCAGCCGTCCCGCGCCTGACCAGCCGATCCAAACGATGGACGCTCTGGGCCGCTCGCTCTTCGGCGACTATCTGTTCGCGGTCGAGCTCGGCGGCACCGTGCTGTTGATTGCCGCGATCGGCGCTATCGCAATTGCCCCCCGCCGGGCCGAGGGGACGCTCTGACATGCCCGAAGTCGCCATGGAACCCGAACGCTATCTCGCCGTCGGCGCGGCTTTGTTCGTGCTCGGCGCGCTCGGCTTCCTCACGCGCCGCAACCTGATTCTGATGATTCTCTCCTCCGAGCTGATGCTCCACGGCGTATCGCTCACGCTCGTGACCTTCGGCCGGATGAATCACAACCTCGAAGGCCAGGCCTTCACGATCTTCATCCTCACGATTGCCGCCTGCGAAGCGGGCCTCGCGCTCGCGCTGATCCTCGCCATGTACCACCAGGCCAAGACGCTCGACATCGAGATCTGGTCGTCGCTCCGCGAGCCGGACGTCCAGCCGCCGCCCGACCTCAGCCAGGAAGAGCCGCTCAACTTGCCGGAGTCGCAACACTTCCCGCTGCTCACCCCCGCCGGCCGCGTCCCCGACCCAAAAGCCGCCAACGGCACACCCACGATCGGCAGCTTCAGCCAGTCACCGAGAAAATAAAAACAAGACCAAGAACAAAAACATCTCACGCCAAGGCGCGAAGGCGCAAAGCAAGACAGAAGAACCAATCAGTTTGAATCATGCAATTCACCATTTTTTGCTTCGTGTCCTCTGTGCCTTCGTGGTGAATTCCTTTGCGCCTTAGCGCCTTGGCGTGAGACAAGTTTTCATGAGTGAAGCGACGCAACAATTTGTGATCTGGCTGATCCCGGCGGCTCCGCTGCTGGCGGCCATCGTCACGGCGCTCTTTGGGCCCAAGCTGCTCCGCGAGAACAGCCAGTGGCCCTGCTGGATTGCGCTCGGTGTCTCGGCGCTCTGCTCATTCGCGCTTCTGCTCTCGATCGTGCCGAATAACTTCAGCGGCCCCGGCGGCTCGCCGGTGGTGGCCACCGGCTACCAGTTCCTCGACATCGGCGGCTTCAACGTCCGCGTCGACCTGCAGGCCGACGCGATGACGGCCATCATGCTCTCGATGGTCACGTTCGTGAGCTTTCTGGTCTCGATGTTCGGGGCCGGGTACATGAAAGGCGATCCCGGCTTCCCGCGGTTCTTTGCCGAGATTTCCCTGTTCGTGTTCTCGATGAGCATGCTGGTGCTGGCCTCGAACTTCCTGCTGCTGTTCGTATTCTGGGAAGCGGTCGGTCTCTGCAGCTATCTGCTGATCGGCTTCTGGTTCCAAAAACCGAGCGCCGCGGCGGCCGCGAAGAAGGCGTTCGTCGTCAACCGCATCGGCGACTTCGGCTTCGTGCTCGCCATCTTCCTGATCTGGACCAACTTCGGCTCGCTCACATTTGCCGACACGCTGGGCCAGCCCGCCAAGCTCGCGGCCATCCCAACGGCCACCGTCACGACGATCTGCCTGCTGCTGTTCCTTGGGGCCATGGGCAAGAGTGCCCAGTTTCCGCTGATGGTCTGGTTGCCGGACGCGATGGAAGGTCCCACCCCGGTGAGCGCGCTGATCCACGCCGCCACAATGGTTACCGCCGGCGTCTACCTGCTCGCCCGGGCCACGCCACTGTTCCTGCTCGCGCCCACTGCCCAGATGATCGTTTCCGGCATCGGCGCCACGACCGCGCTGATCGCCGCGCTTACGGCCCTCACGCAAACCGACCTCAAACGCGTCCTCGCTTACTCAACTGTCAGCCAGCTCGGCTACATGTTCATGGCCCTCGGCGCGGGCGTCCCTGGCGCGGAAGCAGCGACAGTTGCCGCCACGGCCGGTATGTTTCACCTGTTCACACACGCGTTCTTCAAAGCCCTCTTGTTCCTCGCTGCCGGCAGCGTGATGCACGCCATGGGCGATGTGATCGACATGCGGCGGTTCAGCGGTCTCAAGAAAGCGTTACCCATCACCCATTGGACCTTCCTCTGTGGAGCCGTCGCGCTCGCTGGCGTGCCGCCGCTCTCCGGTTTTTGGAGCAAAGACGATATCCTCGCCGTGCTCGCCGCGGCCGGGGAGCACTCGTCGCACGGCACGTTCTATGGGGCGATACAACTCGTAGCGATGGCTACGGCGTTGCTCACCGCCTTCTATACCTTCCGTGCCTACTTCATGACTTTTTGGGGCGAAGAGAGATTCCCGGAAGAGGCCGGCCACCATCCGCACGAGGCGACGCCCGTCATGGCCTGGCCGCTGCGGATCCTCGCGGTTTGTTCGCTCTTGGTCGGTGTCGGCCTCGGGCCGACTCATCTGTTCGCCGAATACTTGCATCACACTCCGGGGCACGTGCACGTCGAACCGCACGGCCTCCATTGGGACATCATGATCGTGAGCTCCTGCCTCGGTCTGGTGGGCATCGCCTTTGCCTGGCTGTTCTACGTCAAGTCGACGACCATCCCGGCGCGAATCGCCGCCGCGCTCGGGCCGCTTTACACGCTCTCGCTCAACAAGTTTTATCTCGACGAGATTTTCATCGCCTTGCTCGTCGCCCCGATCCGCTTCATCGCCTGGTTCTCCAGCTGGTTCGACCTCGGCATCGTCGACAAGATCGTCGACGGCGTGGGTCGCATCCCCGTAGTGCTCAGCCGTGCGCCCGCACAGATCCAAAATGGCCTCGTTTCCACGTACTCGCTGGTGATGCTCGGCGGCGCAGTCGCCGGCGTCTTGTTGGTCCTCAGATTGGTGATGTGACGCGAAGACGAACGAGCGGTGCGAGCACCGCCGCTAAATGTTGGTGAAATTTAACGAATGATCGTACTACTGTTGCTCACGATGGCGATTCCCGCGGGGACGGCTTTGTTCCTGATGTTGTTCCGGCACGCGCTGCCGGGCCGCGCGCCGCGGGCGGTCGCGCTCTTCGCTGCGATCGTGACGTTCCTCGTGTCGGTCGTCCTCGTGCACGAGTTCCGCGAGCTGCCTGTGCCGGAAGCGGCCGCGGCGGGCGAACCGGCCCGGCCAATACAGCCGCGTTTCGAGAAGACGTACCACTGGTTCACGTATCCCGCGCCGACGGCTGGCGCCGAGGGCGAAGGCTTCCAGTTCGATTTCCGGTTCGGTCTCGACGGTATCAGCCTCACGCTGATCGTGCTCACGACGCTGCTGACGATCTCCTGCGTGCTGATTTCCTGGGAGTCGATTGCCGAACGCGAGGCGGAGTTTTACACGTCGCTCCTGGCGCTGCAAGCCGGGCTGATTGGCGTGTTCGCGGCGTTCGACTTGATGCTGTTCTACGTCGCCTTCGAGTTCACGCTGATTCCGCTGTTCTTCATGATCGGCATCTGGGGCGGACCGCGGCGGCGCTATGCGGCCGTGAAGTTCTTCCTCTACACCCTCGCGGGCAGTCTCATTACGCTACTCGGGGCCGTGTCGTTGGTGTTGCTCGCGGCAGGGCAGGGGCTCACCACTCCGACTTCGCTTCCTGACCTCGCCGCCTGGCTCGCGGCCAATCCGCTCAGCCGGGAAACACAGATCGCCCTGTTCCTCGCCCTTTCAGCCGGGTTCCTGATCAAGGTGCCCGTCGTGCCGTTCCACACCTGGCTGCCGTTCGCGCACGTCGAAGCCCCCACCGCGGGCTCGGTCCTGCTGGCCGGCGTGCTACTCAAGCTCGGCACCTATGGCTTCCTGCGGCTCTGCATGCCGATGCTGCCGATCGCTTGCCTCGAAGTTGGCCTGCCGCTCTTGGGCGTGCTCGCCGTGGTTGGCATCATCTACGGCTCACTCTGTGCACTCGCCCAGCGCGACATCAAAAAGCTCGTCGCCTACTCCAGCATTGCCCACCTCGGCTTCTGCGTGCTCGGCCTGTTCGCGCTGAACGCGGCCGGCATTACGGGCGGCGTCCTGCAAATGCTCAATCACGGCCTCTCGACCGGCGGGTTGTTCCTGATCGTCGGCATGATCTACGAACGCTACCACACCCGCGAGCTGGACGACCTCGGCGGCCTGGCCACGAAGCTGCCGCTAATCGCCATCGCGCTCGTGTTCATTTCCCTCTCCAGCATCGGGCTGCCCGGGCTCAACGGCTTCGTGGGCGAAATCCTGTCGCTCGCCGGCATGTTTGCGCGTCATCCGCTCTACACGGTGCTCGGGGCGACGGGACTCGTGCTCGGGGCCTGGTACTTGCTCTCGATGCTCCAGACGCTGCTCTTTGGGCCTCTCGTGGAGCCGCACCACGGCTCGCACGCCGTGCACGACATGAACCTCCGCGAGATGATGGCGCTCGCCCCGATCTGCGTGCTGTGCCTGTGGATCGGCCTCGCGCCGCAGCCGCTGGTTGACGTGATTAAGCCGGACGTCGAAGCGGTGGCGGCGCTGTATGCGGACGGCGGGGCAGCGGCGGCAAACGTAGCACAATTGGCGGATAAGTAATCATGGACACGGCGATTGAACAACTGAATCATGCGGCGGCGCTGGTCGTGCCGGAGATCATTCTCCTGGCCACGGTGTGCGTGATGTTCCTCGTCGGGCCGTTTTTGGTTTCTGCTTCCGGACAGGCAGGCGCGGGCCTGCGGCATCGTTGGGGTGGCCTGGCGCTCGCTGCGCTCGGTGCGGCCTGGCTGGTTTGGTTCAACAAGGGCGTCACTGGCGAAACGGCCGGGCCGTTCACCGCCGATACGCTCGCCTGGTTCGCCCGGGGGCTGTCGCTCACCTTCGGCGCGGTGCTTGTGCTGTTGTTGTGGAACCAGATCGACGATGCGCATGCCGCCGAGGGCCATGCCTGCCTCCTGGCCATTATCACTGGCACGAATCTCGTCGCAGCATCTAATGATTTAGTCGAATTGTTCCTGGCCCTGGAGCTGGTGAGCATTCCGACGTACGTACTGCTGTATCTCGTGCGCCGCAGCCGGCTCACGCGCGAAGCGACCCTCAAATATTTCCTGCTGAGCGTTTTCTCATCGGCGATTGTGCTCTACGGCATGGCCTGGCTGTACGGAGCCGTCGGCACGACCAATTTTGAAGGCATCGCCCAGGCGCTGGCCGTCGAAGGCCGCGGTGACAGCTTGATCCGCCACGTGGCACTCGCGCTGATCGTGGCCGGGCTGGCGTTCCGCATCACCGCGGTGCCGTTTCACTTCTACGCTCCGGACGTATTCCAAGGTGTTGCTCCGTCGAATGCGGCGATGCTCTCATTTCTGCCCAAGGTCGTTGGCTTCGTGGCCCTCGTGCGGCTCCTGCCGCTCACCGGCGCGACGATCGCAACGAATCTGTGGCTGCCGGACGAAGCGGCCCGGGCACTCCTGGCGGCGTTGGCGATTCTCACGATGTTCATCGGCAACCTGCTGGCGCTGCGGCAAAAGCAGCTGTTCCGGCTGCTCGCGTATTCCAGCATCGCGCACGCCGGCTACATGCTCGTCGGCCTCGCGGTCGGCAACGTCGGCACCGTCGGTGGCACCAGCGCCGTGCTATTCTACCTCGCGGCCTACGGCTTGATGACGCTCGGCGTGTTCGCACTGCTGCGGGGCGCGTCGAGCGAGTCACATCCGCTGGAAACGATCGACGACCTCCGTGGCCTGAGCACCACGCACCCATCGACGGCGCTGCTGCTGGCGATTTGCCTCTTGAGTCTCACGGGCCTGCCGCCGACGGCCGGCTTCCTCGGCAAGCTGAACCTGTTCCTCGCGGCCTGGGGCGAAACGACGCCGCTCGGCTACTGGCTCGCCGGTATCCTGGCGCTCAATGCCGCGATTGCCGCGTTCTACTATCTGCGGCTGATCGCCACGATGTACCTCGAAGCCGCGGCCGATCGCACGCAACGGCCGATCGACGTGGCAGCTTGGGTGGGCGGCCTGGCCTGCACCGTGGCGACCCTCGTGCTCTTCGCCCAGCCGCAATGGCTGTGGGACGTGGTTCAGCGGGCGGCCAGTTAACCGCCCTCTTTTGCCAACGAGCGCGAAGCAGGCAGCCCCTACATGCGCTAACGCGGGCTGCGGCGAGTTGCAAAGACGCCAGCGGCAACTGCGAGCGCCAGGGCCAGCGCGGCCGGCTCGGGAACGGCGGCCGCGCCCTCCGGAGGGAAGGTGAAGTTTGTCAGCCAAGTCTCAAAGTCCGCCTGGTCCACCAGTCCATTGCCGTCCGCGTCGGCGCCGGCGAAATAAGTGACCGACTGGCCGAATGTATCTCGCCAACGGGTGTAGTCAGCCGCATCGACCAGGCCGTCGTCGTTGAAGTCGCCGGGCAGCTGATTCGTGATCCAGCCGGAGAGCCATTGGGCCAGCGGCCGGTTGTCGGGCTGGTTAGCGGTCGCCGAAGGATTGACATTCCAGGTGCTGCCCTGGGAGCCGTTCATTTCCCACTGCCAGATGTGCATCGCCAGGAAATCGTCTTTGCGACCGTCCAGCGCGCGGAGCAGCCCGGCGAAGGCCATGATCTGCTCGGCCGTGTCGACGCTGCCCGATTCGTTCTGCGGATTGCGCGACGAACCGTTGTGATGCTGGTAGCCTTGCTCGGTGAACACGACCGGCTTGCCGAGCCCCGCGGCGAAGGGCATGATCTGCCCGTCCAGCCGCTGATTCCACTCGTCAGCGACGAGTTGGATGAAGCTCTCCGTGGGATAGGTCTGAATCGGGTCGGTTTGGCTGGTGGGAATCGAATACTGACCGCTCTCGAAGCGGAAATAGGAATCGATGCCGATGTAGTCGATCTCCGGATGGCTCCAGATATTGTTCGTGACTCGGGTGGTGTTGAAGTTGTCCCAGTTGGCCGCGTAGCCAATCGAGCCGGAATAAATCCCGGCCACGGAGTCAATCACGGTGTCCCAATAGGCGACTTGCTGATCGAGCTGAGCCTGCGTGGGCGTCAGTTGATTTCCGGCCGTATCGGGATCGAAATCGGTGATTTGATAAAACGAGTCGAGCCCCTTCATTTCCGTGCCGACATTCATGGCGTCGACATTGCGGTTTTGAGCGATGGCGGCGACTTCATCCAGGTAGGTCTCGTACAGCGGCCAGAATGTTGTCGCCTTGGCGCTGCCGGGAAGCGGATTGAATCCGGCCCGCCAGCCTCCAGCCGCGGCAGGCAAATTGGAAACTTCGACAAACGGGTTCAGCGTCACCCGCATGCCGAGCTCCTTGGCCCGAGCGACGCCGGCGTCGATGGCGGTGAGCGTCGGGTAACCGAAGTTCGAGATCACGCCCCCGGTGTTGTAGTCGAACCGCCGGATCGGGCTGATCGACACTTCGCGAAACCCAGCGGCGTAGAGCGCATTGACCGCGTTGGTCCAGCGCGAGGCGTCGTTGTTGCCACTCCAGGCGATCAGGTTGAAGCCGAGGCCGGGATCGGTGGCCGGCTCGTAGACGGTGGGAGTAGCCGTCGCGATGGAAACGATGCTCGCCAAGAGCAGTAGCGCGGCGAGAGGCAGAATCAGAGCAGGGGATCGCCTGGGGTAAAGCCTCATCGTGCTGCTCCGGTTCCACTTCGCCGCCAGCAACATGCCTCGTGTCGCTGTCGATCGACGGCGATTTCATTCCACGCGGCCGCGTCAGCACGCGGGCCCTTCAATTTCCGACTACGGCTTGGGAACCTTGATCTCGAGAAATTGTCCCGACTCGGTGACTTCGATCTGCAACGGCGTCTTATCCGGCTGAGCGCAGTCCTTGGGAATCTTCGAGGTCAGCTTGCCACGTTCGTCGGCGACAAGAGAGACCTTATACTTTCCATATGCCAAACCGTCGCCGAACTTGTAGGAAGTGATGTCCTTGAACGTTCCATCGGCCGCAACGCCTCCGGTTCCTGGGCGAACGTGCATGCCGTCTATGGGAGGCTCTAGCGAATGAAAGTAAATTCTCATCCCTTGGAGCGGAATGGCTGTACCGTCGTCGTAGGTCACTTTGCCCTTGACGGGCACGAATTCGAAGGGACTTCCCGATCCGCAACCGCCGAAAAGCAGCGGCAATGTGCTGATGGCAGCAAGCAAGAGTATTCGACGGCAATGCATTTCAGCAAGGACCTTAAGGTTCGAATTCTGCAAGATAGAGAGCCAGCCGGAAGCCCAAATCATTCGAATCCACGGACGATGAATCCGTCATCCGGACAATTGAGTCGCTGCCAGACGCCGAAGACAGCCTCGCTGCAATTAAGCGCGACGGTTTGCCCGCCGATGTCGACGAAATCAGAAATAAATTGCACGCTACCGTCGCACATGGCGGCGAAAATTCCGCCAGGGTGCTTACTGCGTGCCGCCACCTGAGCGCTAATATTCCAACCATTTTCACTTGCAAACGGCAACATGCACTCGGCAGTCAGATACTCCACACCAGACTCGGCAATGATATCTGGATTTCCGCGAATGTCATCCGCTGTGGGGCTGCAATCATTCGGACCACCAACGTAGTTTGATCCGTGCTGTCCCAGCAGATTGGAACCGATCATCTGCATTGCCCAGACGCCACGGCGGTCCTTAGTCCCGCGGCCCGTGCGCAGCTCAGCAATGGCGATAGTTTTAGAAGCTCCATCGGTGACCTGCGCCATCTTCATGCCGATGTCGGCGCCGCCGATACCCCTGCCACAACCAATTTGACCCCACTGCGAATCAACAAAGGTCTTGTTCCAAATTGAGTTTTCGCCGTCGTTGGTGCGGTTGTTGATCGGGAAGCCTAGGCCGAAGTTGTAGCCGTAGTTGCCACGAGCCCAGAGGCCGCCGCTGACAGTGCCGCCATCATAGGGCCGTCCGCGGCCATCATCAGTCGGGCAGAGCATCACTTGGAGTTCGGTGTTGCGCCCGACGAAATTCGCATTGCCTGCCTTGCCAGCGGGGCGGGCAGCCGCGGGAACGTTATTGGCACTCAGCGAGATTTGTCGTCCAGTCGTATCTTCGAAGATGAACGAGTCAAACAATCCCTGCTCCTCAATTTGAGGCAAAATTTGCAATGCCCAGTTTGCATACAATCGTTCGCCGCGCATCGCCAGTTGTGTGCGATTCTGATACAAGGCGTCATCCTGGATTTCCGTGCGCAGCGCAAATGGAAAGGCCTTCTTGGCATTCTCAAAATTCAAGAGTGCCAAACCCAGATTCTTCATATTGTTCTGGCACTGGGAGCGGCGGGCAGCTTCGCGCGCGGCTTGAATCGCAGGCAAGAGAAGCGCCACCAGAATGCCAATGATGGCGATCACCACCAAGAGCTCAACCAACGTGAAACCGCGCCCCGCACGCCTTCGATCGCGGAACATAACCACACTCCGTCCTGTCGAGAAAAGAGACTCCGCCAAAGTGCAGGTAAAGCACTTGAACACGATGATAACGCAAATCGTCGTCGAATGCCAGCCGATTGCGAAAAAAATCTTCCGACGGAAAAAGGCCGAGAAAACCCTGCTCGGACCGTCTGTGCCTCGGTTCAATTCTTGCCGTTACTTCTCGTGAGACAAGCGCTCACAGTCTTTGCTTTGCGCCCGGTGGTGATGCGTCCTGCTCGCAAATGCTGCTACCATCCGCGACGTGGGCGTTGAACGGCTCCCAGTACGAGTGCAACTCCGGCGAACAGGCCAAGACTTGCCGGTTCAGGTACAGCTCCCGCTGCCAAACTCCCCGCGCCGCCCACGTGCCCAAAGTTTGCCTTCCAGGAGTTGAAATCGGCCGGGCCGACGAGACCTGTGTTCGCCGGATCGCGGTTTAAGAGCGTCGTACCGGCGCCGCCCAGGTTGTCGCGCCATTTCGTGTAGTCCGCGGCGTTCACTACGCCGTCGTCATTGTAGTCGCCGATGTTGCCCGCTGGCGCAGTGCCAATGTAAGTAACCAGTTGGTCGTAGGTGCGAAAGAGCGGTCCGCCTTCGCGGCGAATTTCGAGATCGACGTCCTCGATTTTAACACCCTCATTCCACAATTCTCCCAACGACAAGGTCGCGTTCGGCGCAAGCGTGTGATTTCCCAATAGCGAAGCTTCCGCGAGCTGGTTTGCGGTCGAACCACCTGCCTGAATCCAGGTGTTTGCGCCGTCGATGTTCTGCTCGTCGAGGCTGTTCCAGCCGGCAACGTCGAGCGAGCCACCAGCACTCTTGATCTCCATGTAGTCCCAAGAAATTGGGTTGGGAGACAGGTTCTTCAATGTGGCGGCGCCGTTGGCACGATTAATTTCTAGAGTCAACAAATCAGGTGTTGAAACCTGCTGCAGACGGATGTTGTCGACGTATGCTGCAAATGGAAACTGCAATCCATCCGCGACAAAGGCGAACTGCGCGCTGTAGCTCGTAGCTCCTTGGTCCTCGACATCAGGCAGGTCGAAGGCGGAAAGTGGAATTGTCGCCGTGGTCGTAAATTGTTCGGTTTCACCGGAATATTGACCAATCTGCTGTGCGTTGAAATCGAAACCCAAGTAGACCGTCAGACTATTGACGCCTTGGTCGAACAGATCGGCGGGTCGGAAAGTCGTATCGACTAACACGTTGTAGTGTTCCGCGCCAATATTGACGGCATTTCGCAAGACATTAAAGGCGGCGTCGCCGGTGGTCCAGGTCGGGCTGGTGGCGGCGTTCCAACTGAAGTCGCCGTCCCCGGTGGTATCTTGGGCTTGAGTGATCTTCAGCGCAGTAGTTCCCTGCGTGGCACCGATGGGACTTAGGGCCACCGATGGATTAGCTCCAGCGGCAGCGCCGGCGTTGGCCACCCAGCGGCCGATCGTGTCGAAGCCTTCGACGAGTTGCGCTTGTGCGGTCTGCTGCGCCAATGCAATCACCACTATGGCCGCCGCAATTGAGGTTAGCTGCGACCACTTCCGCGACCGCGGGATGAGCAGGCCGGCAATTGTCAATCCGACCAAAGCGATCGTGCCAGGCTCCGGAACCGTGCCGAAGAGCACCGCCGCGCTTCCGGGATTGGCGATCGAGTAGAACTCCTGGAACTTTTGCAAGTCGCTGAAGTCGACGACGCCGTTCTGGCCGGCCGCGCCGAAATTGCCGATTAGGTCGAAGGAAAGCGCCGGGTTGGCGCCGGGCGCTGGCGGATTGGTGACCAGGTATTGGGCCATGAACAACTGCCAGTCGCCGGGGTCGGCCTGGCCGTTGTTGTTGTAATCGATCGGTCCCACCGGGTTGAGCTTGGTGAGGCGGAAATTGTCAAAGTATACGGTGGCGCCAACCGTATTGCTTGAGGCGGGCAGCGTACCGTGGACGCTGTTGTAGAGGATGCCGAGCGTGTAGAAAGTTGACGTCGAATTGGGAATGAAGTTGAGCGCGCTGAGCGGGAACGAGGCGTGGAAGACGGGAAATAAGTTGCTGTCGTATTGCGCATCGAACGGCGCAATCGTGTTGGCGTCAAAACCGGTGAATTGAAAGCTGTCGTTCGCACCGCCAAATAAGCCGACCCAAAAGAAGCGCTGCGGGTAGCGATTTTCGCCGTTCGGTCCCGGGTCGACGGTTTCTTCCGGAGCCTGCCAGGGAATCGACCGCATCTGGGCCACGTCGTAGATGATGTCGAACTCGATGTTGTAGAGCGACTGTTCTCCCGAGTCGACGGCCGTTTCGAGGGCCGTGAATCGCGGATCGACGACACCACCGTTGATATTGGCATTGCTGGAGTAGGTCGCGGTGAACGGGTAGTCGAAGTGGGTGTCGAGCTGAACTGGCGAGCCGTTGATGTTTACCGAGTATTCACCTCCGGCACCTTTGCCAACGATACTTGTTTTGAGCGATCCGCTGCCCTGCGTCGCGTGCTCCGTGCTGCGCGAATAAGTCGACGTGCTACTTGCGGGCCGGCCGAACCAACAGCCGGAGCAGGACGCCGTGTTGTCGAACTGCGGGTCAAAGTCTTGCCCCGGGACCAAAGGAGTTACCGGAGCCGTGTCAAAAGTGGCCAGTTGCGAAACGAGCGTGGTCTGGGCGACGGCCTGGGTTGAGAGGTGCGCGACCAGGAACACAGTCAACGGCACTGCCACGAACATGATCCGTTGGGTGGACTTCATAACTTCGCCTGCTCCTCGTGAAATCAAAGTGCCCCTGGCCGCGAACTTACATCACATCGCAGGCCAGACAGATGTTGTGAATCGGGAATTTGAACCAAAGGCCCTGTCGCGCAAGGCAATTGGATCGAACCCATCACCGCCAGATGGAATGTCCGCGGGACGGGGAGATTGTTCTTCTTGCAACCGCCAGTCTCAATCGAACAAAAAACGCTGACCCGGCCCCGACAGCGAAGCCGGGTCAGCGAGATACTAGTCTAATCAGATCGTCAGTTTAGCGCCGCTTGCGGCCGACCAGGCCGGCCATGCCCAGTAGCATCAAAGCCGCAGAGCTCGGTTCGGGAACCCAACGCGAGATCCAGATGTGCCCCGGCACGGGCTGGCCCGGCGTGAGGGCAAAGCCGGAATACAGCTGCAGGCCAAACGAATTGCTACGGATCTGGCCATTGCCGTCGGGGTGGACGATCGTGTTCGGGGTGATGCCAGCGAAATTATTAGCGTCATCGAACGAAAGAGTGACCATCGTGTTGCTCATGTCGCCCGGCACCGGGATCGTGCTGGGAGGCTGGTAGTAGGTCCAGTTAGGCGCCGTTTGGATAAATGGCTGGCCGCTGACGGGCTGGTCCGACATGAGGCACCATTTGATACCGTCGTACGGCGGATTCAGGAGGCGGCCCGTGTTGGTGTCTTCGCCATTGGTGAATCGCGACAGCACCACTCGGGCAAACGTCTCTCCCGGAAATTCACCGAAAGGATCGCTGCCGGTGCCAACGCGCCAGGTGACGTCCAGATGAATACCGTCCGGCGCGACGTGAATTGCGTCAATCGTGCTTAACTGATTGTTGCTGGAAAATCCGCCAGTCTGATCCGAAAGCGCCT
>JBFWSG010000016.1:0-114157 GCA_050248495.1 Pirellulales bacterium
TTAGTTCGTTTGAACCGTGCCGCGATGCGTTCGCAGACGGTCCCGGCACGTTGATGCAATGGGGATACGGCCCCGAGGTGCAGGGGGGCCCCGATCTCAGCAAGCCGCTTGTCACGGACCGGCCCGACTTCACCGAGTCGAGCGTCACGGTCGGCATGGGCGTCGTGCAACTCGAATCGGGTTACACGTTTACTTACGACGACAGCGACGGCGACATCACCAAACAGCACTCGTATCCGGAGGCCCTGTTTCGCATCGGCATGTTTGCCGAGTGGTTCGAATTGCGGCTCGCCTGGAATTACGGCGAATCGGCAGAATCGACGTTTGGAGATAGGGTCACAAATCTAGAAGGGGCTGATGATTTGTATCTCGGCGCCAAAATCGGGCTCACACCGCAAAGCGGCTGCCTTCCGGAAACAGGCATCATCCTCCAGGCGACCGTACCGACCGGGGCGGCCGCATTCACGGCCGGCGAAGTGCTGCCCGGCGTAAATTACGTCTACGGCTGGGACGTGAACGACTTCTTCTCGGTCGGCGGCGGCACGCAAGCCAACCGCGCGTTGGACGACAACGGCGAAGATTTCTATGTCGAGTTTGCCCAGTCGATCACCACCGGCTACGGCTGGACCGACAAATGGAGCAGCTACGCCGAATGGTTTATGTTTGCCCCCGCGGGCGCAGAGACCGCTCAGAATCAACAGTACTTCGACTCGGGACTGACGTACTTGATCACAGACAACATCCAATGGGACATTCGCGCCGGCGTCGGCCTGAACGAGGCAGCCGACGACTTCTTTGCCGGATCAGGTCTCTCGATCCGGATGTTCTAGCCGGACAGGACGCTGGTGGGTGCGACGTCTACTGGGGGCTCGCTGTCGCTCGACCCCAGCCACCCATCGCGAGCGAGTCTTCGGAGTCGACGGATGCCTCGGCGAAGGATTCGTCGGTCTCCCAGATGACGACCTTGGTCGCGGTCACGCCGGTGCCCGCCAGCAATTGCGGGCAAACTTCGTTGAGCAGATAAATCGCCATGTTCTCGGCGGTCGGATTGTTCGGCAGCACGAAGAATTTGCACGGCTCAACCTGCTTGATCGCGCGGATGCCGTTTTCATCGGCCTCGTTCAGCACGAAGCCATGGTCCCAGTGTTCGTCGAGCCAGCCCTTGAAGAGCCGTTTCAGGTCGGCGAAATCGATGACGCGGCCGACGTCGTCGGTCTCTTGCGCGGTGACATAGAAATCGGCCGTGTAGTTGTGGCCGTGGAAAAACTCGCACTTGCCGCCGTGCCGATGGAGCCGGTGCCCGGCGCAAAACTTGATCCGACGCATGATGGTCAGGGCCATGAATATGTTCCTAGGACTGGTCGCCGAGGCAGAAGTTCCGCAGCATTCTCGGCGCGATCATTTTATCCATTTTCGCACTGGCCCCCTGCTTTGGGAAGACGTGGGGCACGACGTGGCGCTCGCTCGTGCGCTGCTAACTTGTTGCGTGACATACGTTTCCAGTGGGTGTCGCGATAGTTTGCCGGAGAAATCGCCTGTCGATCGGTTCGATCGGCGAATTTTGGCCGATTTGCGCGAGTATTCTGCTCAGAGCTGACACAGATTTGCCCATCTTGCAACTTGGCAGCCACCCCATCCTGTTGCCTGCGACCCAAGCGCGATAAATTAAGAATCGGAGAGTTGGATTCTCGCTAGCGCATCTCTGGGGGAGCGTGCTGCCATGGTGCTTACCGAATCGATTGACGACCGTCGTGCCGCGATGCGGGAAAGCTCGGAGTACACCTTCGTGCAGCGCGACGAATTCTGCCGCTTGATGCTCAGCACGCGGCGCTTGGTTCGGTCGGACGAGCCGCGGCTGAAAATGCGGGGCCTGATGGACCTCGACACCGGCGACCGCTTCCTCATCGAACAGGAAAAGCTGTTCGCCAAGTGAGTGCGGCGCCCGCCGTGAAGGTCGCGCCCCGCCGTCTTTCGGGTCCGCAACGCTGCCATGTCGCCCCCCGTTGCCATCGTCGACGACCGCCTCGGCGCGTTTGTCCGCGACACGCCGGTAGCGATCGACGGCGCTAGCAATGGGCCGCTCACCGGCCTCACATGCGGCATCAAAGACGCCTTCGACATCTGGGGCTATCCGACGGGCGTCGGCAATCCCGACTGGCTGCGGACCCATCCGCCGGCTTCTCACAATGCGGCGGCGGTCGATCTCGTACTGAACGCCGGCGCTAGCATCGTCGGCAAGACCCAGACCGACGAGCTGACCTACAGTTTGAACGGCGAGAATATTCACTACGGGACGCCGGTCAATCCGCACGCGCCCGGCCGGATACCCGGCGGATCATCCAGCGGGTCGGCGGTCGCGGTGGCCGGTGAGTTGGTCGATTTCGCCCTGGGCACCGATTGCGGCGGTTCCGTGCGAGCGCCGGCAAGCTTCTGCGGCATCTACGGGATGCGTCCCTCGCATGGCAGCGTTTCCGTCGATGGCGTGTTCCGCCTCGCGCCGAGCTTCGATACGGTCGGCTGGTTCGCCCGCGACGCGCGGCTGCTCGAACGCGTCGGGGAGGTCCTGCTCCCGAGAATTCATCCGGCTGCCAATTTCCGGCGAATCGTCGTCGCGTCGGATGCTTTCGCCTGGTGCGGAGCGGGCGTAACCGAGGCGCTACAGACTGGATTGAACGCGGTCACAGAACGGCTGAGTGACACGGAAACGGCAATTGTCGCGCCGGGCGGGCTTTCGCATTGGTTTGAAGCGTTTCGGACGATCCAGGGCAGCGAAATTTGGCACGAGCTTGGCACGTGGATTCGGGCGACCAATCCTCAGCTTGCGCCGTCGATCCGCGAGCGATTGGAATGGACCGCGACGATTACAGCGGACGATGTGGCCGCTGCAAACCGAGTGCGCGCGGATGTTGCAGCGCGGATGAACGAGCGGCTCGCGGATGACGCCGTGTTGTGTCTGCCGACGACTCCCGACATCGCGCCGCTGGTGAATCTCCCGTCGGCGGCGCTGGCGGAGTTTCGCTCGCGGGCTTTGAGTTTGTTGTGCATTGCTGGACTGGCGCGATTGCCGCAGATCAATCTCCCTCTTGGGTCGCTCGAGGGCTGCCCGATCGGTCTGTCGATCGTGGGTCCACGCGGATCCGATCGGGAGCTGCTGGCCCTGGCAGCAAGTCTGACGGCATAGAAACGCCGGCCAGAGTTTTCAGCGATTTCTTGGATATTCGCTCTTCTGTTCTGCCCCTGTAACCAGCCTGGCCGTTTGCGCCACTAGCTATTTGGCGGGCCGTCGCATGCCAGGTTGCTGTCCCTTGGTCAATTCAATTGGAGATCATCATGAAATTCGGAACGATTGGAATCTGCCTCGTCGCGGCGGTACTTGCCGGTGCGACCGGCGCGACTGGTCTTGCCGCTACCGGATCGCTGGGCGACGATGTGCCGGAAGCGCGGCCATTGCGGATGCTCGTGGGCGGTCAACTCGGTCGCCTGCTCACGCTGCGGTCGGAATTGGACGTCACCGCGGAGCAGCGCGACAAGATTCGCGGCATCGTGAGGAGCCACAAGGCGGAGCTGGTTTCGGCGTTGCGGCCGATTGCCGAAAAGCGGCGGGCGCTCCGCGATGCGACGCTCGCCGAGAATGCGAACGACGCCGCGATCCGCGCTGCGGCCAATGAGCTAGGGAAGACAATCGGAGACGCTGCCGTAGTAGGGTCGAAGATCAAAGCGGAAGTCCGCACGGTGCTAACGCCCGAGCAACGCGAGAAGGTCGACCAGTTCCGCCAACAGTCGGAGTCGGCCGTCGACAAGTTTCTCGACCAGATTGCCGCGGGCAGTTGATGTCGGCTGAAATATGACTGCGGCAGTACAATTTGCTGACGCATCCGCACTCGCGATTTCGCAGGTGCGGATGCCGCTGTTGATGAATAGACCTCAGGCAACCGCAAAGGAGCGACGACAAGTGTCCCGAGCGGACGAGGCAGTAGCGGCCGAGGTACAATCCGCGAAGCGGGGCAACGGCGAAGCGTACGCCCGCGTCATCCGCCACTATCAGCCGACGATCGCGCGTCGGATGGTGCGGTTCACACGTGATCCGCGCGTGCTCGAGGAGCTGGTGCACGACGTGTTCGTGGAAGCGTATTTTGCGCTCCGCGGCTACCGCGGCGACGCGCCGTTCGAACATTGGCTGCAGCGGATCGCAACGCGCGTCGGCTATCGGTATTGGACCGATTGCAATCGGCGGACGGCAAACGTCGACATCCACTTGCACGAACCGGAGGCTGCCGGCAACATCGCCGGTGCGGACGCCCGGGATGAGGTGGCGGTCGCCCTCGAACGACTCTCGCCGCGCGACCGGCTGGTGTTGACATTGCTCTACCTGGAGTCGCGTAGCGTCGCCGAAGCCGCTGACCTGGCCGGGTGGTCGGAATCGATGGTCAAAGTGCAGGCGCACCGGGCGCGGAAGCGGCTGCGCGAATTGCTCGCTGCTGCCGACCAACCGCTCACGAAGGGGAAATGAAATGGACGAAATCAAGGCACTACGCGAGTACGCCGCGCGAACGGCCGCCGATGAGCCGCCGCCGATCGATGTGACCGACCGGGTGCTGGCTTCGATTCGTGCCGGGCGAGCGAGGCAGGATCGATTTTCAGCCGCGCTGCGTCCGCTAATGGCGGCCGCGGCGGCGAGCCTGCTC
This sequence comes from Pirellulales bacterium, assembly GCA_050248495.1. GTDB lineage: Bacteria > Planctomycetota > Planctomycetia > Pirellulales > Lacipirellulaceae > DASYDU01. Next base: position 4,686 of record JBFWSG010000016.1, read on the forward strand.
GTGGCTGCGACACTGAGCTTCGTCGCGCAGCAGGCGGTGGCCGAGCTGCACGATCCGCTGGTCTCTCTGTTCACGCCGTGGATGGTGACCCTGCAATGACCGATAACGATTCGAACGACTCACTGGACGCCTTGCCGCGACAGGATGCGCCCCGCCGTCGCTGGCTAACGATCCTAATGGTGCTCGTGATTTTCCTGGCGGGCATGGCGAGCGGCGCGGCGGTCACCGTGGTCTATGCCGTCAATCGGCTGCAGTTTGCGATTCATCACCCCGAGACTGCGCCGCCGCGAATTGCGGCCGCCGTCGCACGACGGCTCGACCTGGACGCAGAGCAAGCGTCGCGGGTCGAAGCGATCCTTGCGGCACATCAGCAGGAAATCATGACCATCCGCCGGAAGTTTCAACCAGAAATCGTTGCGCAGCTGAATTCCGTGCGCGATGAAGTGGCGGGGGTGCTCGACGCGCCGCAACGCGCGAAGTGGACCGAGCTGTTTGCGAAGTTCAAGGAGCGCTGGCTGCCGCAGCCGCCGGCCGAGAAGCCATAGCTGGCGCGTCAGATAATTGCCAATGGGTTGCGACGCTCTTCCAGCGTGCCGCGGGTGACGCCCACGCGGTTCGACGCCTTGAGCCGTTGCCAAACCTGCTGACCGCTCGTGCGTCCGGCGAGCAGACTGCGGTAAAGTTCGATCAGCTCGCGGACATCGCTCGCCGAATCGGTAAGCAGCTCGACGCGGAAATCCCGGACACCGCGCGCCAACAACTGCGGCGCCGCTTCGGCGGCGCTCTGCGGCACCGCGTTGTAGAGCGTGTTGCGGCAGCCGACGTCGGCCGTGAGGACATGCTCCATGCCGATGCGGTCGCGGAGCTGCACCTGGTGGACGTCGCAGGGCCGGCCGCAGTTCGTTTTGTTGGTCCCCGGCGAAAGCACCGCGCAGAACACGCAGTGCTCCATGTGAAACATCGGCATGTGTTGGTGGATCACGACTTCGAGCCAGGCGGGCGGCGTCGCTTGAAGCAAATCCAGCAGCTGATCGCGATTGAGATCGTACGAAACCGTCACACGCCGGGCGCCAAGCGAACGGAGATAGTCGACGGTCCACTGGTTGGCGGCGTTGAGCGAAAAATCGCAAATGAACGGTATCTCGCGCTCGCGGCAATATTCAATGCCGGCGAGATTGCGGACCAGCCAACCGTCGGCGGCGTGCTTCGCCATTGCGTGAAAGATGCCCAGCTCATCCGGCTTCTGAATTCGCGGCGTGGCCAGGTAGAGCTCCACGCCGGCAGCGCGGGCGGCGGCAAACGCTGGTCGGTACTCGCGGATGTCGGCAAAATCGACCATCGCGCTGTCGCCCTTGCAGTCGATCACGGCATTGAGTTGCGCGAGTGAACGGCACAAGACTCGCAGCCGCGGCGTTGGTTCAGTCGGCGCATCCAACTGCGGTTCAACGAGCTTAGCTTCGCGACGCGAGCGAATGTCACGCGACGGGTGAGAGGCCGCGTTTGCCGTCAATTGCTCGATCATCGCGTGCCGCAGTTTGCCTAGCACGCTCAGCGGAATCATGGGCTCGCCGGTGATATCGGCCGATAAAGAGCGAAGCTCGTAAATGGTGTTTCCCAAGCGGCCGAGTTGCTCTGCCAGTGTTCTCTGCGTAAGCGGATGCCGCGTCGCGGCGGGGAGTACCTCCGGTGATTCGACGAGCGCGGTGGCACCGTTGGCCGCGCGGCCCTCGATCCGCAGATGACCACCGATTTCCGCGCTCACGGTCAAGTCGAGCGGCACACGCCGCTGTGGCTTCGTACTAGTGAACGACTTGCGCAGCCGCGACGTGAGCTGCGGATCGTCGGTCTTCCAGATTTGTTGGCCAACCGTGAGCCTTGAAAAATCGATCGCCCCGCGCCCGAACGTCAGCTCGACCGACTTACCCCGCTGCTCGACGCCATAGACGCGGCCGCCTTGTTCCTCACCTTGCTCGCGGTTGCCGGAGAACACGATGCCGTCGCCTGGCGCGACGGGAATCCGCGGCGTGACGAGCACGCGGTCGCCGCGAACGGCCTCGACTTCGCCCAAGAGGACGCCGCGCTTGGCGGAGCTAAGTCCCGGCACGAGCATTTTGTGGTCGCAGCCGCGGAGCCATCCCGGCGAAAAGCCGCGCGAGAACGAAAGCTCCATCTCGGTGACGTCCTGCGCCGTGAAGTCGAGTGGCCGCGCGGCGACGGCGGCATCGATCGCCCGCCGGTAATGCTGTGTGATGTTGGCCACGTATTCCGGCGACTTCAATCGGCCTTCGATCTTGAACGACACGACGCCGGCGTCGATCAGTTCGGGCACCACCGCGTAGGCCGCCAAGTCCTGTGGACTCAGCAGGTATTTCACATCGCCCAGCGGAACGTCTTCACCGTCGCAAACCAGGTCGTATGGCAGGCGGCAGGCCTGGGCACATTGCCCGCGGTTGGCACTGCGGCCGCCGAGAGACTCGCTAGTGAGGCATTGACCCGAATACGCGACGCAAAGGGCGCCGTGAACGAACGCCTCAAGCTCGACATCGGTTTGCTGGTGGATCTTGCGGATCTCGTCGATCGAAAGCTCGCGGGCGAGGACCACGCGCTCGATGCCGAGTGCCGCGACGGCGTGAATGCATTCGGCGCTCGTGAGCGTCATCTGCGTCGAAGCGTGGATCGCGAGGTCGGGACTGATCGCACGGATCAGCCGCACGAGGCCCAAATCCTGCACGAGCACCGCATCGACGCGCGCTTCGGTGAGCCGGATCACCGTGCGCTCGACCTCGGCCAGTTCCGACGGAAACACGAGCGTGTTGAGCGTCACATAGCCACGGACGCCCCGCGTGTGGAGGTAGTCCATCACTTCGGCGAGCGAATCGAGATGCAAATTCGTCGCCCGCGCCCGCGCGTTGAAGCCACTTTCGAGGCCGAAGTAGACTGCGTCGGCGCCGTTTTCCACCGCCGCGGTGATGCACGTGCGATCGCCGGCGGGAGCCAATAGTTCCGGGCGTGTGCGAGGCGGCATATGGGACTGGTCGTCGGGCGAACTCATCCCAGTCAACATACCAGGGCGACCGGGGCGCTGCCTATCAACGGGATTTCGCAGCGTCAAACCGCCTTCCAGCCATACTTCACGTACTCGTGGTCGAAAGAGCCGTCGTCGTAGAGGTTGAGTACGGCGTAGCCTTCGTCGCAGTCCTTGTGGCGGCCGCCCCACCAATTGCCGCAAACTGCGCCGTTGCAGAGATACGTCACGCCGTTGTAGTCGACGCGGTCGCAGAGGTGCAGGTGGCCGCTGAGGCAGAGTTTTACGTTGGAATGCTGGGCGAAGAGCTCTTTCAGTTTGAGGCAGTCGGTGTGCATCAGGGCGCGGCTGATCCGGAGGTCACTCTGGTCTTCCGTCGACCAGAGGAGGGCCGAGGCACTCAAGATCGGGATGTGCGAGAGGATCAGGACCGGCGTCGTCGCGGGCGTATCGCGGAGCGTCGCCGCGAGCCAGGCGAATTGTGCGTCATCGAGCCGGCCGGTGTATCCGGCCTGACCTGCGGGCGGCTCGTGCACGCTGTCGAGCACGACGAACTGCCAGCCGGCCTGTGGAAACGTGTAGTAGCGATCTTCGATACCGAGCATCTCGGTCGCTCGGCGCTTGCCCCAGTTTGCCTCGCTGCCGGTCGTTTTGCTCGCGGGCTTATCCCAACCCCACACGTCGTGGTTGCCGATGCAGGAGCGAACCGGGATGGAGCAATCGGCCTTGAGCACTTTCGACCACAAGTCCCATTGCAGTTTGGTGCGGGCGTCGTCCGCGCCGAAGCTATCCATCACATGGTCGCCGCCGGTGAGAATCAGGTCGGGCCGGTCGGTGAGTTGCTGCACGTGGTGCAGGCAGGCGGCCATCCCTTCGCCCGCGCGTTTTTCCGGCTGGACGTGGACGTCGGTGAGATGCGCGAGTCGGATTGCGCGCTTGCGCGAACTCGGCGGGGTCGCAGCCTCGACTTGTGCTGCGAACGTCGACGTCGACAAGGCGTTCCAAGCGATCGCGCCGGCCGCCATCGCACCGATCGTAGCCAGGGATTCTCGACGAGTAATTGGTACCATTTCCATCTGCGATACCTCAAGCGAACGCGAAGTCAACGGAAGGCTTCCAATATTGTCTGAATGGCCAACAGGCGGGTCAAGGAGCGTGCGTGAATACTCTGCGCGGGATCCATGTTAGAATTCTGGGCGAGAGGAAGTCCGACCCATGCCGAGCGCGGAATCTAACGAGGCGGTCTCGAAGCCGACGTTTCTCGCGCGGGCGGTGTATGCCGCCGAGCGGATCGATCTGCGGCCGTTCGTCAAGTCGGCCCGCGTGATCGCTCAGCAAGCGGCCATCGTGCCGATCGAAGGTGGCGGAATCGCACTCTTGTATCGCTATGGCGCCGTGGTTTTCTTTGACGTGGCAACGGCGGATCAAGAGCGCTTCCTGCAAACTCTGTCGCCGCGATTGGAGCAGCCCTATGCCCAACGCGAAGCGGAAGAGTTGACGATTTCGGTCTCGGCCGACAACCGCGAGGGCGTGGAAGGCGGCCATACGGTGCTGCTGCGGGATGCAACGATCGAGCGGCTGCAGATCGTGGCCGCGGTGTTGGGAAAATCGGTGGCACTGGCTCAATACGAAACGGACGTCACCGCGACGTTCGACCACATTGAGCCGATCGCCGTCGAATTGGAGTCGACCGGCCGCCCCGGGCGGGACGTGCGGCAGCTGCTTCGCCACATCGGTCGGGCGCTCCGCGACGAACACAAGATGGTCGCTCGCGCCGAAATCAGCGACCGGCCCGAGCTGCTCTGGGAACATCCGGAGCTGGAGCAGCTCTATTTGCGGCTGGAAGACGAGTTCGAGCTCAGCGAGCGCGCCGAAATTCTCGACCAGAAGCTGGAATTGATTTCGCGGACCGTCAGCACCACGCTCGACCTCGTGCAGACGCAACGGAGTCACCGCGTGGAATGGTATATCGTCGGGCTGATCGTGTTTGAAATTGGCCTGACGCTGTACGACTTCTTCATTCGCGCGCATTAGCCGCGCGCTGTGTGTGATTCGCGCGCCGTTTCGCATCGGCGACTGGCACGCGCTTTGCGTTTCTATCGCGGCATCGTGAAGTACGAATTCCGTCACGGTGCCTTCGAGCAATCGGTCGTTTGCGGTGCTTGTCTGCGACGCGACCAGGCTGCTCTTGCCGTGACCGATTCCGTCGTTTTAACGCTGAGGAGCATCGTCATGTCACTTCGTGCCAATAGTCTGCGAAATCTGCTGCTAGATACGATTTCTTTCACGCTGTTGGTGTGGCTGGCCGCCGTGGCCTGGACTGCAATGGCTCAAGGCGCCGAGCCGCGAGTTGTGCACGTCGCCGACGCGGCGGCCGAGGAGCGGCCGTCGCGCGACCACATCGACAGCCGGCTGAACACCGATGACAAGTTGACGACCGGCGTCCCGACCGAGTCGGCCGAGGCGAAGCGACAGGCTTTGATGCTCGGCATGAAGCTGCATGAGCGCGCGGAGGGCGAAATCCGCGTGGTCGACGTAGCGGCGACATCCCCAGCCTGGGACGCGGGCATCCGCCGCGGTGATCGGATTCGGTCGATCGACGGGATCGAGCCGAAGTCGCTGGCCGGCTGGGTCGAGGACGTTGGCAAGGTACTGAAGGATACCGAAGACGGGCATGGCATCGCGGCGGAAGTCGAGCGCGACGGCGAAACGCTGGCGCTGAGGATCAAGGTGCCGGTGTCGAAGGCGGCTGAAGTCCGCGACGCCCGGCAGGAGGAGCAGGCGATCGCTAAGATGCGGGCCGGCCAAGGCGGTCAGGGCGGCCAGCTTCCTCAAGGTCGTCCGAGCGGCGCTCCTGTTGGAGTTGGATATGACGCGACCGAGCGTGCACCTTATGGCCCGGCCTACGGTGGCTGGGGCCTGGGCGGATTCTTCGGCGACGACGAAGCGCCCGCGAACGGCAACGGCGACGACCGCCTGGCCACCTCCGCCATCGCGCCTCTGATGGCCGTCGACCCGGCGGCCTTTGGCGGCAACGAAATCAGCGGCGGGCAGATCGGGATGGCCGGGTTCCAGGACACCGGGCAGGGCGTCAATGCAATGGTCGCGGTCCGCGGACTCCCGCAAGGGACCTATCAGGTCGGTATCCGCCCGAACGGCGAAACCGGCGGCGGTGGAAATCCGGATTTCGTCGGTCCCGATGTCGGGGCCGATGGCCAGTTCGGCCTTAATCCTGCGCTCGAGGGCACGGCCGACGGCTTCGATCGCGGCGGCGCCAACGCGAGTCGCGCTGGTGCAGCGAACGGCAACAATGGACGCGGGCCGAATGCCGATCAGCCGCAACCGAATCAACCGCAACCAAATCAGCTACAGCCAAATCAACAAGTGCCGAATCAACAGCAACCTGGCTTCGCACCGCCGGGCGGACAGATGCCGATCGTACCGCAAGGCGGCGCGGGAGCGCCTGCCGGCGGCGGAGCAGGGGGTGGCGCTGCACCGGCTGGCGCCGGCGCGTCGCTCGCCGATCCGCGTCACGCGGTTCTCGCTCAGCAGCTCGATCCGCAGCAGCTCGCGCAAGTGACCACGCGGCAACCAGCGAACGTGGCCCAGCCCGCGGCGCAACAACGGCCGCAAAACAATGCGGCTGCTGCGCAGCGGAATAATAACGGCGCGGGACCTGCGGCAAACCCCTATGACCCGCGCGACCGAGCCGAGGCTCAGCGGCGGATGCAGAACGGCAACAACCCGCTCGGCAATGGCGTTGGCGCGCCAGGCTTCGCTTCGATCGGGACGCTGCAGGTCGGCACGAATGGCAGCGGCCAGGTTCAGAACCGGCTCGAAGGCATGTCGGTCCGCAATCTCGCCGGCATGCAAGTGTTCGTACAGTCGACTAATTTTCAAGGCGCGGGTGTGCAAGGCGGCGCTGGCGTTCAGGGAGTTGGCGGCGTTCAGCGAGGCAATGGCCTTCAAGGCGGCGCCGGAAACACGGCAGCGGCAGTCAACGCGCAGGCCGCGCGCAACCAGGCGGCCCGAAATCGCGCTGGGCAGCGGCAGACGCCAAACGGCCAGGCCGGCGAACAGTCGGGTCTTGCTCTTCCGGGCAACATCCCCGCTCGTGGAACCGAGGGCATCGTCGCCGTCGGCACCATCCAGCTCCGCAACCGCGGCAACAACGCTGGCGTGAATCCACAAGCGGGCGGCCAGCCGCAAGATGAGGCGACGCGCCGCGAGCAGGGCCGCAGTCAAATCTCCGACCCGGCGCAGGAATTCAATCCCTCGAGTCCGCTCAGGTGATTTCAACATGTTGATTTTGGCGGCGGGAAATGACTGGGCACGGATTTCAGGGTGCGTCAGGCTTGCGTTCGAGCGGATTTGTGTGTTCGATAGGGACGCGATCCGCCCGTTCCAGCCTGCCGCCGCCTTATGCCCAGCCCATTACCGCTGATTTACGTCGCCCGTCACGGTGAGACTGCCTGGAGCCGCACCGGCCAGCACACGGGCCTCACCGACCTGCCGCTCACCGCGCAGGGCGAAGCGGAAGCGCTGCAGCTCGGCGAGCGGCTCCGCGAACTTTCGTTTGCCCATGTGCTGGTCAGCCCGTTGCAGCGCGCTCGGCAAACGTGTGAGCTGGTCGGCCTGGGGAAGCAGGCGGAGATCGAGCCGGACCTCGTGGAATGGAATTATGGCGACTACGAGGGAAAGCGGACGGCCGAGATTCGGGCCGAGCGGCCCGACTGGCAATTGTTCCGCGATGGCTGTCCTGGTGGTGAATCGGTGGCGCAGATCAGCGCTCGCGCCGATCGCGCGATAGCAAAATTGCGCGGGTTGAATCAAAACGTGATTCTCTTTTCCAGCGGCCACATTTCTCGCGTGCTCGCGGCCCGCTGGTTGGGCCTCGACGCGGATGCCGGCCGCTATTTCCTGCTCACCACGGCCAGCCTTAGCACGCTGGGGTACGAGCATAACTTGTCGGAGCCGGTGATTCGCTTGTGGAACGACAACTGGCGAGCGACCATGCCGGCGGATGATCGCCCGGCGGCCCGAGAGTAGCCGCCGTCTACTGAACAAATCGCCAATTCTCGCCCGCGGGCCGCCGAGCGGCGAGAATCGTTCGGACAGGCACCCCACACCAAGGCCCGCCGTCCGCACGAAAGGATCGATCGTATGACCGCCGCCCATGCTCTCGCGTCGCGCCCCGCCTGGCAGGCCCTGGCCAAACACTACGGCGAATTGCAGCCGCTGCAGCTGCGCAAGCTCTTTGCCGACGATCCGGGACGGGCCGAGAGATTTACCTGCGAAGCGGTCGGGCTGCTCGTCGACTATTCGAAGAACCGGATCACGGACGAAACGCGGAAGCTGCTCCTGTCGCTGGCCGATGAATGCGACTTGCGTGCGCACATCGACGCGATGTTCCGCGGCGAGAAAATCAACGTCACCGAGAATCGGGCCGTGCTGCACGTTGCGCTGCGGGCGCCGGAGGGGGCCACGATCGAAGTCGATGGCGTCAACGTTGTGCCCGAGGTACACGCGGTTCTCAAGAAGATGGCCGCTTTCTCGAACCGCCTCCGGAGCGGCGATTGGGTCGGCCATACCGGCAAGCGGATCAAAAACGTCGTGAACATCGGCATCGGCGGCTCGGACCTTGGCCCCGTCATGGCGTACGAGGCGCTGAAGCACTACAGCGACCGCGGCCTTACGTTTCGCTTCGTCTCGAATGTCGACGGCACCGATTTCGCCGAGGCGACGCATGACCTAGATCCTGCCGAGACGCTGTTCATCGTGGCGTCGAAAACGTTCACGACGCTCGAAACGATGACCAATGCCCAGACCGCCCGCGAATGGTCGCTCGCCGGGCTGGGCGGCGACATGAAGGCGGTGGCCAAGCATTTTGTCGCTGTCTCGACGAACGCGGAGAAGGTCGCGGCCTTCGGCATCGATACGGCGAACATGTTCGGGTTCTGGGATTGGGTGGGCGGCCGGTACTCGATGGAATCGGCCATCGGTCTGTCGACAATGATCGCCATCGGGCCGGAAAACTTTCAGGCAATGCTCGCCGGCTTCCACGAGATGGACGAGCATTTCCGCACCGCGCCGTTCGAGCGCAACTTGCCGGTGCTGATGGGGCTGTTGGCCGTTTGGTACAACAATTTCTTCGGTTGCCAGACGATCGCAGTGCTGCCCTACGATCAATATTTGAAACGGTTCCCGGCCTATCTGCAGCAGCTCACGATGGAGAGCAACGGCAAGCAGACGACGCTCGCCGGAAAGCGCGTCGATTACCAGACCGGCCCGATTTTCTGGGGCGAGCCGGGCACCAATGGGCAGCATTCGTTCTATCAGTTGATCCATCAGGGTACGAAGTTGATTCCTTGCGACTTCATCGCCTTCGCCAAGTCGCTCAATCCGCTCGGCTCGCACCACGACATGCTCAATGCCAATGTGTTCGCGCAAGCCGAGGCGCTGGCGTTCGGCAAGACGGCCGACGAAGTGAAGAAGGAGGGCACGCCTGACTGGCTCGTGCCCCACCGCGTGTTTGAAGGGAACCGGCCGTCGAACACGATTCTGATCGACCGCCTCACCCCGTCAGTGCTCGGCAAGCTCGTGGCGCTCTACGAGCACAGCGTGTTCACGCAGGGCATCATCTGGAACATCGATTCGTTCGACCAGTGGGGCGTCGAGCTGGGCAAGGTGCTCGCGCAGCGGATCATTCCCGAACTGACCACAGCGGCCGAGCCGCAGCTCGCGCACGACAGCTCGACGAACGCCCTCATCCGCCGCTATCGAAATCTGAAGTCAGGGACCAAATGAATTTCCATGCATTGATTTGTGCTTTTCTGTTCGCTCTCGCATCGCTGACGACCGCCGAGGAGAGGGCGATCGCGGACGAGCCGCCGCAGGGCTTTGTGGCCCTCTTCAACGGCAAAGATTTGAGTGGCTGGAAGGGTCTGGCCGCCGATCCGCCGCAACGAGCCAAGATGTCGTCCGAGGAGCTCGCCACCGCCCAAGCTCAGGCCGACGAGCGGATGCGCGAGCATTGGCACGTGGTCGACGGCGTGCTGGAGTTCGACGGCCAGGGGCACAGCCTGTGCACGGCGCGCGACTACGGCGACTTCGAGCTGTACGTTGACTGGAAGATCACGCCGGCGGCCGACAGCGGCATCTACCTCCGCGGCAATCCGCAGGTGCAGATCTGGGATCCGTCGAACGACGCCCAGTGGCAGCACGGCGCCGACAAAGGCTCGGGGGGCCTGTGGAACAACAAAGAGCACGCGAACTCGCCGCTCGTGAAGGCCGATCGGCCGGCGGGGGAGTGGAACACGATGTTCATCCGCATGGTCGGCGACCGCGTCACCGTGCGACTCAACGACCAGCTGGTGGTCGAGAATGTGCCGCTCGAAAACTACTGGGAGCCGGGCAAACCGCTCCCCGCCACCGGCACGATCGAGCTGCAGAACCACGGCAACAAGCTGTGGTTTCGGAATATCTACGTGCGGGAGTTGGAGAAGTGAGGCTGGATGCGCGATGCTGAATGCTCGATCGTCATCGGCATGGAATGGCGCGATTTGACTTGCGGGAGCGCAGCGGCAACGTGGATGCGATGCCGCAGAGGATCAGTAGCTCCGTTGAGGGCTCTGGAACCACTGGCGACGAGGCAATGCTTGCGGACCGCCATCCATAGGCGTTTCGCCAGGCGAGGTAGTCGCTCTGGTCGTACTTGCCGTCGAGATTGTTTCGCCAGAGCGTGTAGTCGGCGGCGTCGACCACCAGGTTGCCATCGAAGTCGCCAGGGATAGTGGCGGTGAGGGTGACGGTTAGCGGTCCATCCCACTGCCAATCGATCGAATTCGAGCTGGGATAATTGGGGATATATACCATTAACGGCGAGCCGTCGGCGAGCGTCCCTTCGAGCACCTCGCTGAGATAGGAATGATTCCAATCGAGCTCGACGGTCGAGCCCGGCGCTAGCCCTGCGACCGGTTCGCCGCGGAGCCGGAACTCGGTGCCCGTCAGATGCACCGCGCTGCCGCCCTCGAGCTGGATCCTTCCCGGCCAGAATCCATCGTCAAGGATTTCGCCGAGCGTTCCTCCGGTGATTTGCACGCTGCTGCCGGCACGCACCACGATTTCGCGGACTTCTCCGCCAGAGATGTTTACGACGCTGCCTCGATGGGCCTCCAAGCCATAGCCAATGGTTCCGCCCCGCACGTTGACCTCGGCGCCGAACAACGCGTCCATGTTTTCACCGATCGTGCCGCCGAGCACATTGACGCGGCCGCCGACGGCTTCAAAATTCGCGCCAACCTCGCCACCGGCGACGGTTAGTTCGCTGCCCCAGCCGGCGGAGAAGTTGACGCCAACCTGTTGTCCAGCGGATAGCGTCAGCTTGGCTCCCGGCCGGAGTCCGCGCGGTTGCGGCAGTAGCGGAAGACTAATGCCTGGTAGAGGAATAAATCGTAATGCCGAAAGCTGCAGCGTGCCCGGCGCGAACCGGTCGCCCTCGCTGGAAGTGAATGCGAACGGTGTTCCGTCCGCGAGCACGCCGCTCAAGACGCTTCTCGCTGGTAGCTCGACAGCTGTAGCCGGTCCCCACGAGTCGACAAAAACCGGTTCGCCGTCGATACGAAAGTCCACACCTGTGAGAATCGCTCGGCTCCCCTGGCTGACCTCAAATCCGTCGCCCAATCTGCCTCCGCGGATCTCGACCTGAGTACTACCGTCAGCGAGGATCCCGCCGCGGGTCTCGCCGGCCTCGATCGTCAGTGAGCCGTTGTAGAGATAAACGTCGTTCGTGATGACGCCGCCCCGGATGCCCATTGAACTGCCGCTCACGACGTAGATATATCCCGCCAACGAGCCGCCGGAGATATTCACTCTTCCCCCGTCGTAGGCGTACAAGCCGCCCTTGATCTGGCCGGCCGAAAGGTTGACGATCGCTCCGCGGCGGGCAGTCACCTGGTTGTTCACGTTGCCGCCCCGCAAGTTGATCACCGAACCCACCAGCGCGTTGATGCTGCCGATTTCGCCGCCGGCGACATTGACATAACTGCCCACAGCCTGAAAGCCTTCACCAATGCGGCCGCCGCTCATGCGTACGACGCTGCCCCAATCGGCTGTGAACTGGTCGCCAACGTCTCCGCCGTCATCGAGCTGGAGCGTCTGGCCGGAGCGCAGGCCTTTGGGCGCCGGATCAGTGGGCACTCTGAATAGCGCAGGGCCAGCGGCGGGAACGTTCGTCACCTGCAGTTTTAACGACCCAGGCGCGAAATACTGGTCCCCATTGTTGAAGGCGAAGGGTGTGCCATCGCTCAGCGTGCCGCTCAAGACGGCGAATTCGGGCAGGTCGAATTGCTGCTGAGCTCCGATGTTGGAGAGCGCCGCGATCGGTGTGCCGTTGAGCTTGAATTCGCCGCCTTCGACTTGAAACGAGCTGCCGGCGCTGGCCTGCATCCCGCGAGCGATTTTCCCACCGGCATAGACCACCTCGCTGCCCGGATGGGCAACGAACACCCAGCTCACGGTGCCGCCGCGCATTTCGAGGCGACTCCCCGGCGCGGCCTCGAAGTTGCTGCCGATGTTGCCATCCAAGAGCCGCAGCGTCGTGCCGCGATAGATCATCGCCTGCTCCCCTATGCTGCCGCCGTCCAGAGTGACCGTCGCGCCGACCGCTTCGAACCCATGGTCGATTATCCCGCCGACAATCGAAACGTTGCTGCCGGGTAGCGCGGTGAAGTTGGCGGGAGCGACGGCGCCCGATCGCAGGGTGAGCGATTGTCCGGTGCGCAGCCCTGCGGGTACGGGATCGACCGCGGTATCGAAGGCGCGGGGTTCGTTCGCCGGAACCGGCGCCAGCCGCAGCGAAACGCGATTGTCGGCAAAGTAATCGTGCACAGAACCAATTCGATTGGCGAGCGTCACGGGTGTTCCGTCGGCGAGGACTCCCGTCAGCATGCTGCCCAGGGGAAGTTCGACGCTTTGCGCGTATCCGCCCAGGCCGTCAATCGGCACGCCATCGAGCTGAAACTCGCCGCCGACGAGCGTCGCCGCGCCGCCGTTGGTGGCGTTGATCGGCCCATGGATGCCGCCAGCGATGTCGAGCTGACCATTCGAGCTGACGTGCAGCTCGCCTTCGATCCGGCCGCCCGTGACGCTTGCCAGGCTGTCGTCGATGATGAACCCGCCGCGGATCACGCCGCCCGACATCAGAAAGACGGAGCTGTGGGTGGCTCCGGTGCCATCGTAGTATCCCCAATAGCCCGAGCCGACCACGCCGCCGGACATTTGAACCAAGCTGCCGTTGGAAGCCCAGAGGCCGCGCGAAATTAGTCCCCCGCTGACGACCGCCAGCGCTCCCTCGGAGACGCTTAGACTGCCGCTCATGGTGGCGCCGCTCATCGTGACCAAAGCGTCGACGGATCCACTCACGTCGCCCCAGAAGTTTCCGGCGACGAGGTTGATCGTTATCTGCGACCTCAGCGACAAACTGCGGCTGGTGTACAGTGTGCCAAACGGCTCCTCCTCGCTGCCGATCGACCCTCCCAAGAGATTGATCTCGAGGTTCTGGTAGAAGTTGCCAATGCTAACGGATGCCGGCAGCACGCCGCCGGGATAAAGGTTGAGCTGTGTATTGGCGCCGACGTAGCTCAACTCTTGGAGATTAGCCGGCGGGGAATCGATGATCGTCGTGAAGTCGGCGTGGACCGCACCGCATAGGAGCCATGCTTGGACCAGCACGAACAGCGCGGCGAGCCGCGGAATGCAGTGCCGCGAAGCTTGGGACCGAAGGGGGTCGACAAGACGTGACTCCCGCGCCGGGCGATTCGCGCTGGTCGTATTCATGATGGCAAAACTGCCGAGGGATTGTTCCGGATCGAGGCCTGGGGCGGCGATGGTAGCCGAATGCCCCCCGTCCGGCAGCCCCATTCCCGAAGCAGCTAGCAGCACGAGCCGAACGCACGCCGATCAATCGGCGCGTTGAATGAGCGACCCGGCGAAAGACGGAAATCGCGCCGACAGGCAGCCGCGCGGAGAGTCACGCGCTGGGCGAGAATGAAGTCCCGGCAATCAGGAAGATGGCATCTTCGCGAGTCGATGAAACTGGCCGCGGTTCAGCAGTTTCCTGGCCACCGAGGACCGATTGAAATCGAGTTCCGACACGGCGACATCCACCGCGTCGAAAGAGTCGCTAGTTTGGCCGCGAGAATGCCTGCGATTTATGCCGGCGGCCAAGAGCGCATTCGTTGTGCTCGCTTCGCCGATCGAGGAACCGCCGGAATTTGCGCGCCTGGTTGCAGGGGTCGAAGCCGATCGTCCATCGTCGACCGATCGTTCGGATGCGTAAAGATACTCGGAGGACGAATTCAGTGACTCGATTGCCGCAGCGCCTCCGCCGGAGCCAAACCCAGCGCCCGTAAACGTGTTATTGACGCCGAGGTTCACCAGTGGCGTCGGGGCCTGGAGGTACCCGATCGCCGTGACGTTGTTGTTGGAGCTTGTTTCAAACCGCGCGCCGTAAGTCAGGCCGGCATTGCCGGCGTAGATGTTGATGTTGTTCGCATCGGCCCAGACCTGCATGGCGGCGTAGGCGGGAACGCTGTCGGTGTTGGTGCGGAGCTCGATGTTGTTGCCGAAAATGCGATTCGAGTTCGTGGCGGCTTCGCCGAGCTGCAGGCCGATGTAGCCCGTCGCGTGGGTATGCAGCGAGCGGATCAAGTTGCCGGTGAAATCGGTCGTCGCCGAGGGGTTCATCACCTTGATGCCGTAGTAGCCGGTGTTGACCTCGTGGAAATAGAGCGTGTTGTCGTGGAAGCTGGCTAGCGTGGGGTCGAGCCGGACGGCCGTGTCGCCGTTGCCGTTGCTGCCGACCACGGCCTGCACGCGAATCGAGCTGTTGATGACGCCGCCAGCGTCCGGACGAATCGCCAGCGCGTTTTCCGCATTGGGCGCCACGACCTGGCCGGTGAACTCGAAGCTGGAATTCTCGACATCGCCCAGTTCCAAAGCGTCGCTATCGATCGGGTAATTGAACGTCACGCCATAAATACGGTACGTCCGGTTGGCGAGGTCGCCAACCACCAGCGGCGTGTTCAGGTTGTAAAGGCCGAGACCCGTAAACGGTGCGACGTTCCGCACGCCGCGTCCGAAGACGACGACGTCCAGGTTGTGCGCAGCGGCATAGTCGAACGCTTCCTGCAGGCCGAAGGTCCGTGTGCCGAACACGTCGAGCCGCGAGCCATCCGGCAGATACACGGTGGCGGGCTGCCCCGTCGAGATGTCCGTGAGCGGCGGCACGACTGTGACGCGATCCGCGGTGCTGAAAATGTCGAACGGAATCGGGTCATCTGTGCGTGCAGGTTCGAAGATGTTGTAAGCTGCGAAGCCCGAACCGACGTAGTTGATCTGCTCCCGCGGGACGCCACGGAAATAAAACGTGAGGTCGTTGATCGTGGCCTGCTGCGTGTTCATCGTGACGCGATGAGCCGCGGCAGTGATGTCGACATTGAAATGAAAGTAGCTGTCGACTACGCCGATCGTGCCGTACTTTGGACCGTCGAGCGGATGGGGCGTGCGCGGCTGGAAGAGGACGCCATGCGTGGCACTCGGCGCATTGATCGCGCCCCCCTTCCAATAGAGATTGGTCAGCATCGTGCTGTCGAAGCGAATGCCGAAGTCCGTCACCGCGGAGGTGAAATTGAGCGTGACATCTTCGAAGCGGAAGGTGCGGAGCTGCAGCTCTTCGATGTCGAGATGAGCGCTGAGCGTGTAGGTGCCCGGCAGGACGAAGATGTCCCAGCCTTGCTCCGCGGAGAGGTTAAAGGCTTCTTGCAGACCGTGGGTCAGGCTGCCACTGGTGTCGAGCTGCGAGCCATTGGGCAAGGTGACACCGCTGGTCTGGACGATGATCGCCGCCGGATGGTAGACGAGCGGCACACCGCCGGGATCTAGCGAATTGCCGAAATTCTGCTGCCAGAATTGATAGTCCCATTGATCGACGACGCCGTCGCTCTGGCCGGCCAGGTTGCCGGTCGTCGTGCCGTCGCCCGGCAGTGTTCCCGGAGTTCCCGTGGCACCCAAGTGATCGCGCCACACCGAGTAGTCGGCGGCGTCGACGGTGCCGTCCGTGTTGTAGTCACCGGGAAGCTGGTACTCGGTGATGATCACGTTCCAGGCCGCGAACGTGGCGATGCCGTTCCCCTGCGAGCCGCTGCCATCGACGATGATCGTGAGCGTGTCGCCGGGCTCGATGCCGACCACCGTTTCCGGCAACTGCAGCACCGTGTTCTGCACGGCAAAATTGGCCTCGAGCGATAGCAGCGGCTCGGCGAAGTCGTTCTTGTAGATGCGGAGTTGCATCTGGCGATTCGGTTCGAACGGCGCCTGGGTGAATAGGCCGGTAATTTCGACGCCGCCCAAATCGGCCGAGGCGGGCGCGGTCCAAACAATTCGATTCGGGCCGTGTCCCGCCATGGCGCTGTTGGCGTCGGGAAATCCAAACGCGCCGCTGCGCGCGTACGAGGGCACGCCGTTGGCATCCGCCCAGCCGGCGCCGACGCCGTATGTGTTTGGGCTCGACCCGTTGGTCTTGACCAGCGAGGTGGTCGTGCCGTCGGTGCCGAGGTAGGTCCACGGACCGTTCGGATTGTGTTGAGGGAGGCCGCCGCTGAAATCCGCGTTGAACGCCGCCGCCAGATTCCAGGTGTCTGCCGTCAGTAGCATCCTCGATTCGAGCGACTCGAATCGCAGAACTCGCCGCGCCGCTTGACGCTCACGAGCCAACCGCCGGGAAAGATTGGAAAACAACCGCCGTCCTCCAGCTGGGAAGGGGAGGGAGGACCGAATGGGCACAAATGCCGGACTGCAAAGGCCGACGACTGCATTCCCTGGCCGGAATGGCTACCGCCCAGCCGCCCCACCGATCCGCCTGATTTCGCTGCCCAGGCCCGGAAAGCCAGCTCAGGGAAATCTCCACAAATGGATTTTTAGCACCAAAAATCCATGCTACAATCGGCCGAAGAAGGTGTCAATTAAATTGTCGCGACGGGCGTCGGCAGCTTCATTCCAGAATGCATCCTGGCTCAATTTTTTAATCCATCGAATGGCCATCGACTCAAAAACTCTGCAGCAGCTGAGCCAGTTTGATACGCCGACGATTTGCAACGCGATCGAGATGTTTGGCATTCGACCGCGCAGCGCCGGATATACGGATGGCCGGATTCGCGCTGCGCTCTCCGGCTTGGCGCCTATGGTTGGCTTCGCGTCTACCGCAAGGATGCGGTCGGGTGAAGCGGCCGCGGGCGAAGATGGATACGCCAGCTTGGAGCGGCAGCTGCAGCACATGCAGTCGCTCGCTGGTCCGGCGGTCGTGGTGTACCAGGATCTCGACGATCCGCCCGTGGGGGCGACGGTCGGCGAAGTGATGTGCAATCTGTATCAGTCGTTTGGCGCGGTCGGACTTGTTACGTCCGGCGCCGCACGCGACTTGGAGCAGATTCGTCAGCTCAATTTTCCCCTTTACTTGGGTTCCACGATCGCGTCGCACGCTTACTGCCGGACCGTCGACGTGGGACAAGTCGTACAGGTTGGCGGGCTGGAGATACTGCCGGGCGACTTGCTGCACGGCGATGAGAATGGCGTGACTTCGATTCCGTTCGACCTGGTCGATGAATTGCCGGACGTGGCGCGCGAATACTGCGCCGCAGAACGATTCGTCGTCGAATACGCCCAGGCCGAAGGGGACAAGAACGTTGCCGAGATGCTCGCCCGGCGGCGGGCCATGGGGGAGGCGCTGGCGGCGCTCAAGCGGCGCGTCGCGCGGACTGGTGTACGGCCCGCTATCACGGCAGCTGCGGCGAGGAGTTGATGCCATGCTCGCAGGACTATGGACGATTGGCGTCAAAGTGCCGGACCTGGAAGCCGAGCTGGCATTCCACCGCGCGGCCGGCAACGAAATCGTCTTGGATGAAACGCTCTCGATCGACGGTGTGGACTATCGAGTTCCGCTGGTGAAAATGGGGGACAAATATCTGCACCTGGCGGAGCGGATGGTTTACGAAGTGCAGATGGGGATCGAACTGCCGTTCGGCCCCGTCCATTTGGTGTACATCAGCAATGCGTTTGAGGAAGACGTAGCGCGGTTCCTTGCCGCGGGAGCGACGGCGATTCGCGAGCCGCTGGAAGTGTCGGCCGGCTTTGGCGAGCGGCGAGTGGCTTTTCTAAGATCGCCGAGCGGTTGGATCTTTGAAATTGCCAAGATTTATCGACATGGCGTGCCCGAGGTGGTTTAGGCGGAGAAACTCGCGTGCAGATACAAGAGAACTTATTCCTCGTCGGCTCGGAGCAGTTTGCGCTGAGTCATCTGCTGGACTGCAATTGCTATTTGATCGACTACGGGAAAGGTCTGGCGCTCGTCGACACCGGACTGGGCTTGGGCGTTGACGACATTCTGGCGAACGTGACCCGTGCCGGATTCGATCCAGCGCGCCTGACGCACATTCTGCTTACGCACACACACTTGGGGCATTGGGGCGGCGCCGCGGAGATTCGCCGGCGCACGGGCGCGGAGATCTGGGCGCCGGAACTGGGCCGCTTTTGGATGGAGCACGTCGCAGAGGATCACACGATCGCCCAAAACCTCAGCCACGGGCGCTGGCCGCAAAACCTTTGTCCCCAACCGTGCACGCCCGACCACACGTTTGTCGACGGGGAGCGGATTCCGCTGGGCGATCAACACCTCGTGGCGATTGGTGTCCAGGGGCACACTCAGGACTCGACCTGTTTCCTTTGGGAATCCGGTTCGCGCCGCGCGCTCTTCACTGGCGACGTGGTGTTCTACGGCGGCTCGATCGGTCTGATCAATGCAGCCGGATCGAGCCTCGACGACTACCGCCGCGACATCGAGAAGCTCGCGGGACTGAGGATCGACGTGCTGCTGCCGGGCCACAGCGTGTTCATCCTCCGCGGCGGCCAGAAGCACATCGATCGCGCGCGGCGGAAGCTCGCCGACTTCGTCCTGCCGGAGATGTTCTTCGAGTCGAACGAGTTTATGTGGCAGAGCGACTATGCGTCGTCGCTGGGCGGCAGCGACTGATCGGCTTGCCCGTCGCTCGGCCTGTCCGTTACTCGACCGTCCGTTACTCGGCAGGCGCGGTCTGCAGGTGGCCATCGTTGTCGACCGTAACGCGCCACTGTTTGCCGTTGGGCGAGGTCAGCACGACGGCACTCGCCGGCGTGGGCAGATGCAAGTCGCCGTTGTCGTCGAGGGTCAGCTTCGGCTCATAGTCAGCGTCGTCCTGCCGGTTTTGCAGCGTGAAGCTCGACGCGCCGCCGCTCTCGATGTGGACGTTGGTCCGCCAATCGGCGCGGTGCACTGCCTTGCCGCTCTGGAGCTCCTTGGCCGTGTAACGGATGTAGTGGGAATCGCTCGTGCCCGAGAAGCCCTTCCAGCTCTGCGATTCGTCGCCTTCCTGATTGCTGCTGACGCTCTCCGGGGCGTCGTCCTGTTCGATGTTGATGATGTCGACCGGTTCCTCGCGCGATCCGGTGCGGAGCGGGCCGAATTGCATTGTGCCGTCGGTCTTCATCCGCATGACCTGGGCCCAGAACGGTTTTTGCTTGTCGCCTTCGAGCAGCCCGCCTTGCACGACCATGAAATCGAGCGGCTTCACGCGGCCGGTGCCGTGGGCTTCGACGATCACGCCGTACTTGTCTTGCACCGTGGCGAGGGCGGAGATGCTGAGCATTTCGTGGCCCTCGTTCGACGGCATCGCGCGATGAATCGTCAGCTCGGCATAGGCATCGAAGTCGGGCTTTTTGCCGGTCGTGGGGTAAATGTCGAGCGCGGAACGTGCGTAATCCTTCGACGGAAGAATTTCGAGGTTGCCGCCAGGCTGGGCGCGCGTGAGTCCGTTCCAGGCCGGTAGACCGGGGCCGTCGCCGCCGGCGCCAAAGCGGACGCGACCCGGCCAATCAAGCGAGCCGCCGCCGATGATGCGGAACCCGCGTCCCGGGAAATCGAGGTCGCCGGTAACTCCCAGGTCGCCGGCCACTTCAAGCTTGTGGGTAGGAGTGTGGGTGCCGACACCGACGGCGCCGCTATTGGCCGCGAAGATGTTCGGACCATCGGCCTGCCACAACTGCGGCTCTGCGCTGCAGAGGGAGCATTTGACCAACGATGAAACGACGACCCACGAAAGGACGGCGAAACGGATTTGACTAAGACGCATGCTGCACAATCTCCGCAAGAAACCTGGTAAGTTGCATACTGCTTGTTATTTGCCCGAGGCCGCCTTGATCACCTCGTCCACCAGTCCTCCCGACTGACACGGCCCCGCGAGGTTCTGCCCCGCTAGCGCCGCCGGCAGACCCCACAGAATCATGTTTTGATAGTAGTCGGCGCCATAGGTCCGCGCGCCGGTGTCGCAGCGAATCAGATTGGGCAAGTCCCAGCCAAGGCCCTGGACGCGAATGATGTTGTCCATGCAGCGGCGTGCGATCTCGAGGCCGAGTTCGCGCTGGTCCTGATACATGTAGGTCATCGCCACGATCAGCACCTCCGGCGGAAACGTTCCGTAGCGTCCCAGGTCGGGCCCTTTGCCCGGCTCGGCAAAACCCGCGACGCCCATGTCCACCAGGCAGGTGTCGGCGATGGTCTTCAGGGCAGCCTGAATTCGATTCGGCTCGAACACGTCCGGCAGGTCATGCAAGTCGACCATCCACTGTCCGTCCAACTGGCTGGACATGATGTCGTCGGATCGCATGTTTTTTTCCGGATAGACGTAAAACGCGTATGACTTGGTGTCGTCGTTCCAGAGGTGTTTTTCCGTGAGCGATCGGGCCTGCTTGATCCAGGCAGCACACTGGTCGGCAAACTCCTTGTCGCCGACGTGCTCGGCCATGTCCTGGGCAAAGCGGAGTTGTGCCAACCGCACGCCTGCTAAGTGCGTGACCATGCCATACACCGGCGTGTGCTCCCACCACTCTTGCCCCTTGCCCTCGCGGTGGAAGCTGATGATGCCGTGCTCGCCGTCGGCCAGGCCCACCGTGAACTCGGTGTTCCTTTTGACCACGGGATAGAACTCGCGGAGGATTTCATCGTCACCGGTTCGCATCCAGAGACGGTGCACCAGATCGGCAAAGCAGGCGCCGTTGAGGCCGATCTGCCACTCGAAGGCCGGCTTCGTGAAATCATTCGGAGGATAGAGGAACGGAATCGCGCCGTCCGGGCGCAGATAGGCCGCATAGCCGCGCAGGATCTGGCGCTCTAGCTCGGGGAAGAAATAGGCGATCGGCAGGTCGCCGTAATAGTTCGACGCCGTGCAGCCGACGATCGAGCAAGTGCGCGGGCATTCGATCATCTGAAACGCGCCGAGCGGCGCGGACCAATCGGCGATCTCACCTTCCGGCGCTGCCCAGATACTGTCTTCGGCGAACTGGGAGAGGTTGTCGACCAGGGCCGAGCGCAGCCAGACGGGCAGCGACTTGTCGCCATAGATCACGCCTTGCCAGTCGATCACTCGCTCCAGGAGTGACTCGTGCCGCTCGGCGATTTTGCGAACTACGGGCAGCGGCCCATCGAACAGGCGGGTGTAATTCGGAACGTACGTGCTGCGGTCTTTGCGGCCGACGCGGCTGAGCACGAAATCATTGGTCGTCCAGGTTTCGTCGAAATGCTTGATCTCGTCGTACGCGCCGCCAAGCCAATCCTTGACGTACCACGCTAACACGATGCGGACGGTTTTGCTTTCGCCTGCCTTCAAATTGAAGGGTATGGCGACGGATGCGCCGGGATCACTGTCCTTTGCTTCGGGCAGCTGAGCGGCAAACTCCGACCAGGCTTTACCGCCGACGGAGAGATTGCCACCGAACTTTGCCGACGATTCGTCCAGCACGGCGATCGCATATCGGGCGCGGTCGGCACTGACTTCGACGGCCTGCCACCTGGCGTCTGTGGTCGTCTTGCGTGTGAAGGTCTTGCCGCCGGCCTCATTCTCGTGCGGACCAGGAAAATTGAACGCCAGGCTACCGGACTGATCCTGGCCGCTGGTGTTCTTGAGATGCACTTCGAAGACGGCCGCCGGCAGCGCGGAGTCTTGCGCGTCGCCGGGCAGGAAGGGGGACCAGGCGCGGAGGCTCACCGCGACTGGGGAGTCGGTCTCGTAGTCGATATCAACGATCGGATAGTGGCCCCAGTAGCGGATGCTCTTGGCGGCTTGCACACCTTCGGTCTTCGGCACTTCGACTTGCCAGTGTGCCATGTAGGTTTTGTTTTGGGTGTAGCTGCCGGGATCGACCGGATCGACGCAACCGCGAAACGTGCCGCCATCAATCAGCTTTTGCGAAGCGAGCACCCAAGTCTTGTCGCCGACGGCGATTCCCAAAAACGGCGTGAGGAGCTGCGCATTGCGGAGCGTCTGGTAGGGCGTAGGCTCGACCATCAAGGACGGGAAGAAGATGCTCGAAAAGCCGAGGACGCCGGTCGTCTCGATGTCGAGGCAGCCGGTGCCCAGTCCGCCCAGCGGCATGCCGGCGCAGATCTCATCGCGGTCGCTGAAAATGATGCCGGACACCGGCTTGGAATAGCCCGCGGCCGAAAACTCGGCCCATTCTCGGACCGGTGCCTTGGCGGCGAAGAGCTCAGCCCTCGCGCTCGCGGGCACAAGAACGAGAACGACGATCAATGGTAGAGCAAGCGGCCTCATGGTTTCTCCCGCCAGAAGAATAGAATTCAAAGAGTTCCGGTGATGCGACTGTTGCTACTTGTCGCAGTACGTTTGTCGAATGCGAATGACCTCGGGAACGTTCATCCAAGTGTTGAGGATGTCGTAAAGGTTGCCGTGCTGGTCGGCC
This sequence comes from Pirellulales bacterium, assembly GCA_050248495.1. Lineage (GTDB taxonomy): Bacteria > Planctomycetota > Planctomycetia > Pirellulales > Lacipirellulaceae > DASYDU01. The sequence continues at coordinate 27,553 of JBFWSG010000016.1, forward strand.
AGGTCGATCATCCGGCCGCTGGCCCGTTCGCGGACGGCCGCCTGCAGCATGGCGTTGGCGGCCACTCCCAAGAGCGTCGACGGCTCGCACTGCAGCTGATAGCCCAGGCGATACAAGTCGTCGACCGTGGCTTCCATCAGCCGATTGTCGTACTGGAGCCGGTCGGCCTTCTGCTGCAACTGAGTTCCCAGCGTGCGAATGATGACCATCGGCCCTTCGATCTGGCTGCGGAAAAACTCCGCATGATCGAGCGACGGAGCGATGGCGAAGATTGCGTCCGAGCCGGCGCGTTTGTAGGCCTGCGAGCGCCGCACCCAATCGGCCCGTCGTTCCTCCTCGCTTTTGAACTTAGTGCAGGCGTAGCTCGAAGCTCGGCCGAAGATCATGAACTCGCGGTTGTACCGTTCGCCCACGAGCGCACGAATCTTCTCGCTGGTGCTCTCCATGGATTCAAGTTCGGGAACATGTGGCGGACAGAAGACACACTTGTAAATCGATCCACAGTCGTCGATGTGCAGCGCGGCAGCGCCGGCCCGCTCGAATTCATGGAGCCAATACACGGCCGCGTACACATCACCAAACCCCTGCTCAAAGTCGACCATGATCGGCAGGCTGATCGAACGGCGGATTTTGCGCACGGTGTCGAGCAGCTCGGTGGGAGTGATCACTCCGGTATCGGGCTGCCCGTTGACGAACGCCATCTGCAGCGACTGGACACCGACGGCGTCGAAGCCGGCCCTTTCCGCGATCTTGGCCGAGAGCACATCATGCACGCCCATGATCCAAATGGGCCGGTTCTCTCGCAGCAGCGGGGCGAAGTAGGGCGTGGTGATCATGGAAACTGCTCGTCGACGAGTTAGTGGGGCGCGGAAGCGGCATCCCGGAGCACCGCGTCGACAATCGCGCGGGCATCGATCTTGTGCTCTCGATATACTTCGCTGGGATATCCTGACATGCCGAACTTGGAAACGCCGAGCGGAATCACGCGCTTTCCCGTATTGCTTCCCAGCCAGCCGAGGGTGAGTGGATGCCCGTCGAGCACGGTGACAAGCGTCGTATTGGGTGCGAGGCGACTGAGCAACTCGGTGCGATGGCTGGATGCCTGGTTGTACAATACATCGGGCGACGTCACGACGAGTACGCCTGGCGCCGGGCCGCGCTCCGCGAGTTCCCGCTGAGCCGCGATCGCCTCGGGCACCATCGCCCCCATCGTGACGATGGCGTGGCTCGCCGCGGCGGCGGGCGGCGCGAGCCAGTAGCCGCCCTGGAGAATCGCATTGCGGAGCGGCGCATCCATCGTGCGAGCTGGCTGGTCCACTTTTCGTGTCGAAAGCCGCAAATAGACCGAACCGCCGTCATCGTCCTGCAAATGGCCGATGGACCATTCGAGCATTACGCGAAGCTCGTCGGCAAACGCCGGTTCAAAATACGTCAGGCCGGGCTGCCCGATGCCGATCAACGGCGTGTAGATCGATTGATGGGCGCCCCCTTCCGGAGAGAGCGACACTCCCGACGGTGTGCCCACGACGATGAACCGCGAATCCTGGTAGCACCCATAGTTGAGCGCATCCAGTCCTCGGCACACGAAGGGATCGTAGAGCGTTCCGATCGGCAGCAAACGAATTCCGTGGTGCTCCGCTGAGAGCCCGCAGGCCGAGAGCAGCATGAACAGATTCGTCTCCGCAATGCCCAGCTCAAAGTGCTGCCCCGTCGGCCCGATCGACCAGGGCAAAGAGGAGCTGATCTTCTGCTCGGCAAAGACATTGGGTTTGCTGTGGCGACGAAAGATGCCGCGCTTCGTGATCCACGGACCCAAATTCGTGCTCGAAGCGACGTCCGGCGAAATCGTGACAAAGCGTTCCGCCAGATCATCGCTGCGGCGCGCCAGCTCGTTCATCAACCGCCCGAATGCGGCCTGCGTCGAGATGCTGTCGCCGACCGGCACGCTGATTTCGCCCTCGAGTTCCACGCGCGGGGCCTCAAAGCGGCGCGGGAAGCTCTGTGCGAAGGGGACGTCCGCGATGAACCGTTCGACTTTCTCGGCCGGAATGCCCAGACCGGCAAACGCGTCCCATTCGTGGCCGGCAGCAATGCCGAGCAATTCGCGGAACTCGTCGATCTGCTGCGGCGACATCAGCCCGGCATGATTGTTCTTGTGGCCGGCCATCGGCAGGCCGTGACCCTTGATCGTGTAGGCGACGATCGCGGTCGGTTGATCGTCCTGGATGGAATGCATCGCCCCGAGGACGCTTTCCAAGTCGTGGCCACCGAGATTGGTCATCAGGGCCTGGAGCTCTCGATCGTCGTAGTCCTCGAGCAGCCCCAGCACGCCGGAAGTCGCTCCCAAGTCGCGCTGCAGCTGGGCCCGCCAGGCGGCACCGCCCTGGAATACGAGTGCCGAGTAAAGCGAGTTCGGGCAATTGTCGATCCAATGCTGCAGGGCATTGCCGCCCGGTTTCGCAAATGCGGTTTGCAGCAAGCGGCCATACTTGAGCACGATGACGTTCCAATCCACCAGCCGGAACATCTGATGGACGCGCTGTGCCAACTGGTCCTCGACCACCAGGTCGAGGCTTTGCCGGTTGTAGTCGATGATCCACCACACGTTGCGCAGCGAATGTTTCCAACCCTCAAAGAGGGCTTCGAAGACGTTTCCTTCATCCAGCTCCGCATCGCCCACCAGCGCGATCATTCGCCCCAGCGGCCGGTCCTCGGGAAGCCAGTCGCGCGCTTCGAGAAAATCCTGCACGAGCGACGAGAAGATGGTGTGGGCCACGCCGAGACCGACGGAACCGGTCGAGATGTCGACGTCGTCCGCGTCCTTGGTGCGCGAGGGATACGATTGCGCGCCGCCGAACGCCCGGAATCGCTCCAAGTTCGATTTCGTCTGGCGACCGAGCAAATACTGGATCGCATGGTAGACGGGGCTGGCATGCGGTTTCACGGCCACGCGATCTTCGGGCCGCAGCACATCGAAGTAGAGCGCGGTCAACAGCGTCACAACGGACGAGCTCGAAGCCTGGTGGCCGCCCACCTTCAGGCCGTCGGGATTGGGCCGCAAATGGTTGGCGTGGTGCACCATCCAAGTGCTCAACCATAACACCTTTTGCTGCAAAGCGTGCAGCATCTCGTAGTGGTCGGCTGCGGACAGGCGCGGCGAGGCCGCGGCTCGCCGTTGGACACTTTTCTTAATGGAAAGGATCGGTTCTGACATCTCGATCGACCCGCGAACTGAGGAGAAATTGTGGAGTCCAGCTCGCACAATTCTAGCGCGTTTCGGTGGCAATTTGGTTGCGTACATGAAGGAATTTTGGGGTCGATACGCAATACACTGTCACGATTGACTTGATTGACGCAAGGTTATGCTGAGGCGGCTCGCACCTCCTGCACTTCATTCGCTCGGCGACACGAACACTCGCTTGCGACTCCGGAAGGATTCGTAAGCGGCCTCGACGGCGGCGACGGTGGCCCGGCCGTCGGCGGCCGTCACACGTGGTGCGGTGCGATTACGAATGCATTCGATGAAATGGTCCATCTGGCGCTTGAACTGGTAGTGCGAGTTCGATTTCGGTGAGAGCGGGCCGCCGGGGGCACGATACGGATCGGGCAGTTCGACCTGATACCAGCCGCGATTGGCCGGCTGACGATCTTCCAGCGAGAAGACCATGATCCGCGGCAGCTCGGGCGAATCCCATGGCAGCGCGTCGAACACCAGGTGTCCGCGGGTCCCATAGATCAGGCCGTACTCCGACCACTCGCCCGTCGCCGAGCCCACGTTTTGAATCGGCGACAGACCGCGACCGACGGTGCCCGTCTCGAACAACCCCAGGCAGCCGTTTTGAAACCGCAACATGGCCAGGGCAAAGTCTTCGTGGACGCCGCCCAGCTGCTGGTCGCCGATCCAATCGCGGCGGACGTTCAAAAGTTCGGTGTCGATCGACTCGAGTTCCGAGCCGGTCCACCACCGCCACAAATCGAAGTAATGGGGCAAATGATCGAACAGGATCCCGCCGCCCGCGGCGGGATTGGTCCACCGCCACAGGTAGCTGCTGCGGTAATCGGGAGGGCACAAGGACTCGGGATCTAGGCGGACCGCCGCGCTCCAGTGGATCACGAGGTAAAAGACTCGTCCCAGCGTGCCGGATTCGGTGATCCGCTTGATTTCTTCAAAGCCGGGGTTGAACCGCTTCTCGTGGCCCAGTGTGATCACCGTCTGGCGTTCGGCTGCGGCTTGGATGATGGCGTCGCAATCGCGGCTGCTGAGTGCCATCGGCTTCTCGAGCAGCACGTGCAAGCCGCGGCGCGAGGCGGCGATCGCGTATTCGGCATGCGTATCGGGCGGCGTGGCGATCACCACCGCGTCGAGTTGCTCGCGGTCGAGCATTGTGTAGAAGTCGGCGTACGTGTGGGCCGCGCCCCAGCGCTTGGCGGCTTGCTCGGCGTGGTCGGTGTTCAGCGCGCACGCGGCCACGAGCTCCGCATGAGGATTCTCCCAGATCCAAGGCAGGTGCCCGATCCAGGCTGCGCCGCCGCAACCGACGATTCCGACTCGTATCATTCGAACTGCCCCCATCGTCGCTTGATGTCGCTCAGTATCCCTGTTCCATATTGACGCTCACCAGGCGCGGCGTGATCCGCGTCAACTCATCGCCTGCGCGATCGTAAACTATGGCTTGCACGTGGTACGTTCCCGGCGCGGCGAGGTCGACGGGCCAGGTGGCCGTCTGGCGGGTGAAATTACCTTCTGCAGCAATCGGCTCGTAGTTCTCGGCGGCAACTTCCTGGCGAACCTGGCCATGTGTGTCGAGGATTTGAAACACGACACGGCCGACGCTCTCGCTGCGATTGGGCGGCAGCGCTATCGAAGCCCGCACTTGCGGCATGCCGCTCTGCTCCCAAGGGATGTCCACCCGGATCGGCATCATCGCCGGGCCGCACGCGCTCCAATCGTCCTGCTCGAATTTGTCGACGAGCTGCGCGCGAGCCAGGTTGGCGGGGCACTCGACCGACAACGGACTACTGAAAACGAAGCTGCGAAACGAGCGGGCAATTCCGTCGCTGTAGGAAAGCTCCGCATCGAGGTGCAACTCCGCGCCGGCATGCGGTTGAAAGCTGGGAAAATTGCTCCACGGCAAACAGAATTCGTACTCGAGCCCGTGTTCCCAGCGGCGACCGACGACCTGAATTCCGATCTGCGGGATGGCGTTCTCGTACCCAGGTCGCAAGAGGAACTGCGGCTGGACTGCGTCGAGCGTGAGCGCTGACAGAAAGCAGTGCACGGCTCCCTGGCCCCAGCGCAGCCGCTCCTCCGCGGGCAACTCGCGCGTATCGAAATACCACTCGACGGCGTCGCCGGTCCAAAACAATTCCTGCGGCGCAAAGGGATGCTCATCGAGCGTCCGCACCGCCACGTAGAACGCCTCATCGTCCCAGAGGTAATAGAACTGGCCGGCGCGGTTCTTCGCATCGGCGTGAAAGTATTCGATCGGCGTGCAGAACGCGTCGTCATACTCTTCGAGCTTGCCGTCCATCGTCGGCGTGACGGCGGCCCGGGGAATCTTCGCCCGGATCGAATCGCGGACTTCACCGGCCGCAAACACCGAGCTGCTAGCGACGATTGCAGACGCGAGGTAAATACCCCCTAGCGCAGCGACGGACCGAAGCCTATTGAACCGATTCCCAACCATACGATTTTGTTTCTTAGCCTGAGCAGTTGTTCGTCGTGAGCCAGGAAAGCTAGGCCAGGAGATTGTGAAGCACGTTGCCGTGAACGTCCGTCAGACGGAAGTCGCGGCCTTGGAAGCGATAAGTCAGTTTCAAGTGGTCCACGCCCATCAAATGCAGAATCGTGGCGTGCAAATCATGCACGTGGACCGGATCCTTGACGACGTCGTAGCCAAACTCGTCGGTCTCGCCAATCGTGACGCCGGCCTTGAAACCGCCGCCGGCCACCCACTGGGAAAAACACTTCATGTGGTGATCGCGGCCGTACTTCTTCGGGTCGGGATCGCCCTGCAGCATCGGCGTGCGGCCAAACTCGCCCGACCAGACGACGAGCGTTTCATCGAGCATGCCGCGGTTTTTGAGGTCCTTGATCAACCCGGCGACGGCCTGGTCGTTGTTCTGGGCCATCTTGGGCATCGCCGAGGGCAGGCCTAAATGGTGATCCCAATCGGCGTGGTACAGCTGGATGAATCGCACTCCACGCTCCGCGAGGCGACGGGCGAGGAGGCAGTTCGCCGCCTGAGTGCCGGGCTTCGTGACGTCGGGACCGTAGAGCTTGAGCGTCTCTTCCGACTCCTGGGAAATATCGACGAGCTCCGGCACGCTGACCTGCATGCGGAACGCCTGCTCGAACGCATCGACGCGAGTCGAAATCTCGGGGTCGCCGACGGCTTCGAATTTCAAGCGGTCAATCTCACCGATCGCATCCAGCTGCCGCCGACGTGCAGCCCGATCGATTCCCGGCGGATTCGACACATACAACACCGGGTCCCCCTGGCCGCGAAAGCGGACGCCCTGGTGCTTGGACGGCAAGAAGCCATTGCCCCAGTAGCGTACGTTGAGCGGCTGCCCCGGAGTCGTCACCGAAACCAGCACGACAAACGCCGGCAAATCGGCGGTTTCGGCTCCCAGGCCGTACGAGAACCAGGCCCCCATCGAAGGACGACCCGGCTGCTGGCCGCCCGTCTGCATAAATGTGATCGCCGGATCGTGGTTGATCGCGTCGGTCATCGCCGTGCGAATGATGCAAATGTCGTCGGCGACGGAGCCGGTGTGAGGCAATAGCTCGCTGACTTCGGCGCCGCTCTTCCCGTAGCGAGAAAACTTGTAGGGCGATCCACACACCAGCAGCTTCTGTCCGCGTATCTGGGCCAGCCGCTGGCCGGCCGTGAGGCTTTCAGGCATCGGCTGGCCGTGCAATTCATTGAGCTTAGGGCAGTGGTGCAACAATTCGAACTGCGAGGGGCCGCCCGATTGAAACAGGAAGATCACCCGCTTCGCCTTCGGCGCGAACTGCAGGGCGGGCAACACGCCCGGCGAGGCCGTCGCGGCAAGTAGCTGCGGGTTCAGCAACGAGGCCAGCGCCAGCGAGCCGATGTTGGCCGTCGCCCGGCCGATAAATCGCCGCCGCGAGATTGCCTGGTCGATGGTGTATTGCAGGGGATCCATAGTACGTCTTTTGGGGTGCGAGGTCGCAGCTCTATTCCTTGGTCAACGATTCGTCGAGATTGAGAATCACCTGGGCGACGGTCGTCCACGCGGCCAGCTTGACGGGATCAAGTTGCTGCGGGCGGGACGCCTCGCCGACCTTCAACAGCGCTGTCGCATCTTCGGGATGCTCGCTGAACCGGCGCTGCATGTCCTGATACAAGTCGACCAGCACTTGCTGCTCTTTGGCGGAGGGGTGCCGCGACAGCACCAGGAGATAACCGTGGTCGACCAGGTTTGGCTCCGAGCCGTCGCCTTCGGTCATCATCCGCTCGGCCAAAGCCCGCGCCGATTCGACGAACGAGGTTTCGTTCAACGTGGCGAAGGCCTGCAGCGGCGTGTTGGTGGTGGATCTCGCAACTTCGCATACGTTGCGGGTCGGCGCGTCGAAGATTGCCAGGGCAGGGTGCAGCACCGAACGCTTCCAAAACGTGTACAGCCCGCGACGGTGCAGGTCGTCGCCTGTGCTTTGCGGCCAGGTTTTCCAGGGCGAATCGGCCCAGGCCATTTCCTCCCATAATCCCGCGGGATGGTACGGATAGACGCTCGGGCCGCCCAACTGTTCGTGGAGCAATCCGCTCACGGCGAGCACGTTGTCGCGGACCATCTCGGCCGGCAATCGCTGGCGCGGGCCGCGTGCCAACAGCCGGTTTTGCGGATCGCGCTCGACGAGCGCCGGCGTCGCCACGGATGACTGCCGGTAGGTGCTGCTGGTGACGATTAACCGCAGCATGGCCTTGACGTCCCAGCCGCTATCGACAAATTCCGACGCCAGCCAATCCAAAAGCTGCGGATGCGACGGCCACTCGCCTTGGGAACCGAAGTCGTTCGGTGTGTTCACCAAGCCGTTGCCGAAACAGATGGCCCAGAAGCGGTTGATCGTGACGCGGGCGGTGAGCGGATTTTCATTGCCGACCATCCAGCGCGCCAGCGCCAAGCGATCCGATTCGGAGGCGGTTGAGAGTTTGCCCAGGACCGCGGGAATTGCCGGCGTGACTTGTTTGCCGTGGTTGCGATAGTCGCCACGCACCAGGATGTATGTCGGCTTCGGCTCCGGGACCTGCTGCATGATCCGCAATTTCGGAATCTGCTTCTGGAGCTCGGCGGCTTGCTTTTCCAACGAGGTCAGCTCGTTCCGCTGGCTCTCCGTCGCGGGAACCAGCAGCGAGTCGCGGCAGAACGCCGCGGTCACGCGTGACTGCTCGCCATCCCGCTGATCAGGTCCGAGCGCAAGCAAACCGCGAATCTTGCTACCGACGACGTTTACAACTTCTTGGTCGGACAAGGGGCGGTTAAAGACACGAACCTCATCGATCTCGCCGTGGAACGCACTCTCGCCGGCCGGGCGGCTGCCGATCCGCAGCGGCGCATCGTTGGCCAGCGATCGCAGCGGGCGGGCGTCGATGTCGACAGTTACCGGCTGGGGCAGGCCATTGAAATAGAGCTGGATCGAATCCGCCGCGTCGCGGCCGTCCCACACGACCATGACGTGCAGCCATTGGTCGGGAACGTAGTTGCCAGCGGAAGTCACCTTGAGCACGGCGCCGGGCCAGGTGTCGATCAAGTGCACGAGGGCTTTGCCGCCCTGGAGATACAAGTCGAATCCGCGATTCCCCTGGGCGGAGTCGGTTTTCGAAATCACGACGCCACCCTGCGGAGTCGGCTTCACCCACGCACCGTAGGAAAAGCCGCGCTCGAAATCGAGCGGCAGCTCGCCGGCACATTCGAGCACGCCGTCGCCGTCGAAATGCCATCCCTTGCCAGCGATACCGGCTGCCTTCTTTGCACCTGCATCCTGGTTGGTTGACGCGGCTGCCAGCGGCTGAAGGACGCCATGATTGGTCGCGGCCGCGGTGTTTTGGCAGCCGCGCGAGTCGTCTTCGTCGAATAGGAACTCCGCCAGGAGCGAGCTGCGCCATTCGCCTTCACTGTCGGCGTTCAGGAAATTCGAGGCGGTCGCTTCCAAATCAGCCTTGGCCTCGGCAATCTGGGAGTCGAGCTGCCCGCGCCGCGCTTCTTGCTCCGACGACGGCACGGCCATCGTCGGCGGGCAATCGGTGCCGTCGTAGAGCGGGATTTCCGGGATCTGGTTGAAGAACGCAAACAGGCGGTAGAAGTCCTCCGTCGTAACCGGGTCGAACTTGTGATCGTGGCACTCGGCACATTGCATGGTGAGCCCGAACCAGACAACCGACGTCGTCGTGGCGCGATCGATGGCATATTTCGCCGCATACTCCTCCGGGTCGGAGCCGGCTTCGGACGTCGTCGGATTGTTGCGATTGAAGGCCGAGGCGATTTTCTCGTCGCGCGTCGCATTCGGCAGCATGTCACCGGCGAGCTGCTCGATCGTGAACTGGTCGAAGGGCTTATTGGAATTGAAAGCGCGGATCACCCAGTCGCGAAACGGCCACATGTCGCGGTGGCCATCCTTTTCGTAACCGTCGCTGTCCGCGTAGCGCGCCAGGTCGAGCCAATGGACAGCCATCCGCTCGCCGTAGCGCGGTGAGGCCAGCAGCCGATCGACCACGCGCTCGAATGCGCCCGGCTGGTCGTCGGCGAGGAACGCATCCACTTCGGCAATCGTTGGCGGCAGCCCGGTCAGATCGAACGACACGCGGCGAATCAGCGTCCTGCGATCCGCCTCGGGGGAAGGCGTCAGGCCATCGTCGCGCAAACGCTTGAGCACAAACCGGTCGATATCGTTCCGCGACCAGGTATCGCCTGGTAGATCCGGGACGGGTGGTTTACGCGGCGGCACGAACGACCAATGGGGCGTGTATTCACCTCCTTCGGCAATCCATTGTCGCAGCAGTTTCTTCTCATCGGCAGTGAGAGACTTCTGCGAGTCGACGGGCGGCATGCGTTCGGCTTCGTCGTCCGATTCGACCCGGCGCACGAGCTCGCTGGCGTCCGGGTCGCCGGCGACGATCGCCGTCATGCCGGAATCCAATTCGCCATGGGCAATCTCCGATAGATCGAGTCGCAGCCCGGCCTGCAACTGCTCCGCATCCGGCCCGTGGCAGGTGAAACACTTGTCGGAGAGAATCGGCCGAATCTGGCGGTTGAAGTTGATCGTGGGCTCGGCCGCCGCCGCAGGGCGAGCGGCAACCCAAAGTGCGGCGACCGCCGCGAGGATCGCCATCGCGCGGCTCATGGAGCACCTTCGTTGTTGCGCTACCAAGTGCATGATTCTCTCTGCAAGATCTAGGCGATGATATCGTGTACGACTTCGCCGTGGACGTCGGTGAGGCGGAAGTCGCGGCCGCTGTAGCGGAACGTCAAGCGCGTGTGATCCAGACCGAGCAGGTACAGCAGCGTGGCGTGCAAGTCGTACATGCTGACGCGCTTCTCGACCGAGTAGTAACCGAAGTCGTCCGTTGCGCCGTGGGCGATGCCGCCTTTGACGCCCCCGCCCGCCATCCACATCGTGAAGCCGTACGGATTATGGTCCCGGCCGTTATTGCCTTCGCCGACGGGCGTGCGGCCGAACTCGGTGCCCCAAATAACGAGCGTCTCGTCCAATAGCCCGCGCTGTTTCAAATCCGTGATCAACGCGGCGATCGGCCGGTCGACCTCGCCGGCGTTCTTTTCGTGGCCGTTCTTGAGATCGCTGTGTTGGTCCCATTTGTAGCTGTGCGAGCACTGAACGAAGCGCACTCCGCGCTCGACGAGCCGGCGGGCCAGCAGGCACTGGCGGCCATAGTTGTCGGTGGGCTCTTCGTTGATTCCGTAGAGCTTGAGCGTGGCCGGCGTCTCCTCTTCGATGCCAAGCACGGCCGGGGCTTCCATCTGCATCCGGAAGGCCAGCTCAAACGACTGAATGCGGGCTTCGAGCCGCGAATCGGTCGGCGCGTGGGCGGCGTAAGAGCGATTGAATTGCTGTAACAAATCGAGCTGCTCGCGTTCCAATCGATCGGTCGGTTCGGCGCGCTGGAGGTTGCGGATGCCAGCCCGCTTCATGGGTGTGGTGTAATCGCCGACCGGCGTGCCTTGATAGGCGGCCGGCAAGAAGCCGGAGCCGTAGAGTTGTTGCGCTCCGTGCATCATCGGCGGCGAGATCGTGACGAAGGCCGGCAAATCGTCGTTCTCGCTCCCCAGGCCGTAAGAAATCCAGGCTCCCATGCTGGGCCGCGGAAACACGGCCGAGCCCGTGTGGAGTTGCAAAATCGCGCCGCCGTGGTCCACTTGCTCGGCGAACATCGATCGGACGATGCACAGGTCGTCCACCACTGAGCCGACATGCGGAAACAAATCGCTCACCGGCAGCCCGCTCTGGCCGTACTGGCGAAACGTCCACGGCGAACGCATCAAATTGCCGACCTGGTTGAATTGCAGCGGTGTGTCGAAGGGCAGGGGCTTGCCGTCCATCTTGGTGAGCTGCGGCTTCGGGTCGAACGTATCGAGGTGCGAGACGCCGCCATGCATGAACAGGAAAATCACGCGTTTGGCGCGCGGAGCGAAATGGGGCATGCCCAGCAGCGTGGCAGGAGTCTGCGCGGCCTGCAGCTGGGACGCCGTATTCTGCAGCATGCCCAACAGCGCCACGTGCCCAAAGCCGCACGCCGCCGAGCGGAGCAACTGCCGACGCGACAAGCGTTCCCCAGCGGGTGAATCGCTCTGACCATGATGTGGGAAGCCGCATCCAGACATCGCGCTCACTCCAAATACATGAACTCGTTTGAGCAGAGCAGCGTCTGACAGAACGCCCGCCAGGCAAATAGCTCCGGCACGTCGTTCGCTTTCCAGTGGCACTCCTCGAACATGCCAAACCTCCGCCGCACATCGCCCTCGTCGAGCACGCGATCGTAGAGCGCGACATGGTCGATCCCGCCGCGGAACCATTCGTTCCGATCGCCGCGAGCACCGATCACCAGCGGCAGATTGAACGGGCGCAGCGCGGCGCCGGTTTCCGCCTCGTGGACCTTGCGGCCGTTGACGTACAGCACCCGCCGCCCGCCGCCGATCGTGGCCAGCACGTGCGTCCAGCGATCGCTGCGAACGACTGCTTGTGAGTCGGCCACAACGACTCTGCCACCCGCATTCGGAGGGTAGAATTCATAAAAGGGGTAGTTCGCCTGTTGGTCGCCCGCGCCGCGCGTTTCGATTCCCATCCGCCAGAGCCGCCCTTCCGGACCGTCGGCGCCGGCGGCCGTCGCGGTGCGGAAGTCCGTCGGCTTCATCCAGAACTCGATCGAGAGCGACCGGCCGACGTTGGATTCGCGCGGCGGGAGATCGACGCGGAGTGCTTGCGATGCACCATCGAACTCGACGCCGTCGAATCGGTAATAGCCCAAGAGGCCGGTTTCCTGCCGAGTCGCCTGGTCGTAGTGTTCCCGGGCGGCCTTGATCAGCTCTGCCGGATCGCGCGCCGGCGATGAATCCGCTTGGATTTGCTCCTGATACGAGGCCAGAAAGTCCATGACGGCCTGATGCTCGGCGGCGGTCGCGTCGCGTCCAAGAACGGCGCGGTAGGCATTGTCGATCGCCACGTGCTGCCAATCTTCCGGCTTGGCATCCGGAAGTTGGCTCAGCAGATAAGCCGCCAGGTCTTGAGCACGGTCGCGCACGAACGGACTGTTCAGCAGGAACAAAGCCTGCGGCGCAACGGTCGTTTCGCCACGGACGGCGGTCGGCGCCTGTTCGTTGGCGACGTCGAACAGCTTGAGAATCTCGGGGCGCGCGTTGCGGAGGATCGGCAGATAGATGCTCCGCCGCGCCGACTGGAAAGGCGGAAACGGATCGCGATTCGAAATGTCGACGACGTACAGCTTGCGCGTTTCGTCGCCGGGTTGATAACCTTCGGTGAACAGCGTGCCTCCGGCCGACCGATCGAGTCCGCCGGTCACGGCGAGCATCGAATCGCGGACTTCCTCGGCCCGCAGGCGCCGCCGCGGCATCCGCCAGAGCAAGTGATTTTCGGGATCGACCGCCGCGGATGCGGCATTTTCCAGGCACGCTTGCTGGTAGGTGCTCGATAGGAGCATCAGCCGGTGCATGGCCTTGATCGACCAGCCGTTGTCGACGAAGCGCGCGGCGAGCCAATCCAATAGGTCCGGATGGGTGGGCAGCTCGCCGACGCGGCCGAAGTTATCGCTGGTGGCGACAATCCCGCGCCCGAAATGATGCTGCCAGATGCGATTGACCATCACTCGCGCGGTGAGCGGGTTTGTAGCGCTGGCGATCCAACGCGCCAGCTCGAGACGTCCGCTGCCGCTGGTTTGGATCGCGGCATGCCCTTCGCCCGCGATGATTTGCAGGAAACGCCGCGGGGCTTCGGCTCCGAGCGATCGATAATTGCCGCGCAAGTGAATCTGCAGATTCTTCGGGTCGGGAAGATCCTCGACCGTCATCACTTCCGCGGGCTCGCCGTCGGGGGCCGCGATGTCCTTTTCGCACCACTTCGAGTCGGGCGCGGCGTCGGCCATGACTTTCGTGCTGGTCAGAATTCCGGCCAGGGAATAATAGTCGGCCGTGGGAATCGGATCGAACTTGTGGTCGTGGCAACGGGCACAGCCGAGCGTGAGCCCCAGCATCGAAACGCCGATCGTGTGGACCTGTTCGTCCGCGATCTCCAGGAGCATTTGATGCTTGTCGCGCATCACGACTGGCTTGGGGCCAACTTGCAGGAATCCGGTGGCGACGACGCGGTCGAAGTCCTGTTGAGCGTCGCCGGACTTGGGCAACAAGTCTCCGGCCAGCTGCTCGACGAGGAATTTGTCGTACGGCTTATCGGCGTTGAACGAGCGAACAACGTAGTCGCGGTAGCGCCAGGCGTGCAGATACGCGTTGTTGCCGTCGTGGCCGGCCGATTCCGCGAACCGCACCGCGTCCAGCCAGTGTTGTCCCCACTTTTCGCCGTATTGGGGCGACGCCAGCAGGCGATCGACGACCTTGGCAAAGGCATCGGGTGAATTGTCGGCAATAAATGCGGCAAGTTCCTCGCTCGTCGGAGGCAATCCAGTGAGATCGTAAGTCACTCGCCGCAGCAAGGTGCGTTTGTCGGCCGGCGGCGACGGGCCGATGCCGGCCGCTTCCAAGCGCGCGAGGATGAAATGGTCAATTGGATTTCGCGGCCAAGCCGCGTTGGTCACTGGCGGCTGCGACGGATCGCGGACTCTCTGAAACGCCCAGTAGGCCTTCTGCTCGGGAGTAAAATGCGCGGTGGCCGAAGGAGTCGCTGCACCGGTGCTTGGCGTCTGCCTCTTTTCATAGCCGGGCCAGACAGCGCCCTCGCGCACCCACTGTTCGAGCGCCGCGACGGCTTCGGGTGGCAGCCGGTCGTCCGGCGGCATCTGCATTTCCGCCGTGCCTCGGACGAGTTGAATCAAGCGGCTATGCTCCGGATCGCCGGGAACGACGAGTGCGCCGGCACCTGAAATGCCCAGAATCTTGTCGGGCACGTCGAGCCGCACGTCGGCTTCTTGCGTGTCTTCCCCGTGACAGACGGTGCAATGCTCGGCGAAGATCGGGCGGACGACGCGCTCGAAGTGTTCCGCCGCTTTGCTAGCGGCAAGTTTGCCGTCTGGCGCGGCTTCGTCGGCATATAAGGCTTCGGTTGCCGACAGAGCGCCCCCGGCCAAGGCGAATGCCAGTGCGCAGGACCTCAGTATTTCCGCCGTTTCATACCGCATGGACCGAAGAGCTCTACGCGTGAAGCGGAATCGAGCTGGGCGACGGCCGCAACCGACGGGCCGCCCAAGTCGCGGTCAAAATTGGACTTTTAGCAATAAAAGATAATCTAGTCGAAGGCGGCCTATTTGACAACCCTTTGGCAGTTGGGGGCCAAAAAAGCCGAGAAATCCGACTCGCTGGAGCGACCCGTGCGCCGCAGCGGAGGGGAAGAATCAGCTCGGCTGGTTCAGCTGCCGCAGCTGATCGTCGTCGCCGAAGAACATCGGTCGCAGCGACAGTCCCCCGTCCACCACCACCTCCGCCCCCGTGGTGTAGCCCGATACGGCGTCGGAGAGCAGGAACGCGGCCGCGGTCCCGCATTCACGTGTCTCACCGAAGCGACGCAACGGAATCTGCTGCGTGAGCTGCTGCTCGATCGCCTCTGGGATGTTGGAGGTGAGCCGCGTGCGATAGTGCCCGGGCACCAGCAGGTTGGCGCGGATCCCGTGCTGCGCCAATTCGATGGCCAGATTCTGGACGATGGCCTTGAGGCCGAACTTCGTGATGCGATAGACGGTTTCGGTCGGGCCCGGCGTGTACATCGAGGTGCTGCCCACGACCAGGATGGCGCCGGTGCCGCGGGAAACCATGTGTTTCGCAGCCTCGCGGCAACTCCACAAGCAGGCCGACAGATTCGTATCGAGCACGCGGCGGAACGCATCGGTATCGATCCGCGAAATTGCCTGATGCATTGCCTGGGCGGCGTTGTTGATGAACAGGTCGAGGTGGCCAAAGCGGGTGATCGTTTCGCTGATCATGCGGACGACGTCGTCCTCGCGACTGACATCGGCAGTGATGGCCAGTTCCGGCCGGTCGGTCGCGGAATCAGGTAGAGCCGCCAACTCCGCGTCCGGGTGGCGGCTGGCGACCGCCACGTGGACTCCTTCGGCGGAGAGTGCCTGGGCAATCGCCAAACCGATTCCGCTCGTGCCCCCGGTCACGAGGGCCGTCTTTCCGCGCAGTTTCAGATCCATAATCAAAATGCCCTGGCGATCAAAACACGCGCCGGCGCGCAACCGTTTCGCCGCGCGCACCCAATGGCGAACGCAAAAAAAGTTTTACCGCGAAAGCGGCAAAAGACTAGCGAGTTTGTGGGAACACGAGTATCATAACATTAACATTTATTGCGAAAAAGCCAATTTCTCCGACGAGGTTGGGCGGATTTTCGCGGCGGTCGCGGCTTCAATGGCCGCGTGGGTTGCTCTCCAATCGAAGGCGTGCCTTCTCTCTCCAATGGCGGGAGGTCCGATGTTTCTTCAGCGTTTCTTGGTACTCGTGGTCGCGTTGTCTGCCGGCGCGGGGTTCACCGAAAAAGGGAGTGCGGCGGCTCCGGCGGCCGGTGGCGCCGCGGATTCGCGTTACTTCCCAGCCGGCATCCTCCACGCCACCTGGCAGGAGTTTCCGGTGGCCGGCTATCAGATGCCGATCACGGGTGTGGTCTATCGCGGTCTCCCACGGCCCACTTGCGGCATGCCGCTCGGCGGACTGGATACGGGCTGCATCGACATCGAACCGAACGGCATGCTCGGCTATGCGACAGTGTTCAACCACCTGATCCATCCGCGGCTGCTCTACAACGCGCCGTTTTTGGCGCTGAGCGTGGGAGGCGAAACGCGGCTGCTGGCGACCGACACGCTGGCCAAGGCGGACCGCCCCGTGGCGAACGAAACGGCGGTCTTTCCGCCGACCGACTACACGCCGCGGTTCAGCCCGCTGCCGATCCAGGGCGTCAAGCTCGCCAAATCGATCGACTATTTCGGACATTACCCGATCGTCGACATGGAATACGACACCGACTTGCCGGTGCAGGTTGGCATGCGGGCTTGGTCTCCGTTCCTGCCCGGTGATGCAGCGACATCGATGCTCCCGGCGGCGGTGTTTGAGTTCACGCTGCGAAACCCCAGCCAAAAGGCGCAGCGCGGCACGCTAGTGTTCAATTTCCCCGGCTTTTCCGCAGCCGACATTGCAGAGCAAGTGAAATCCACGCGTGAGAAGCAATCGGGCGCGGTCGACGGCGTGCTGGTTTCTTCGCAGCAGAAGAATGGCTCACACGACATGAGCTACGTGTTGGCGTCCATCGACGGCAACAAGAGTATCCGCACCGGCGGCTCGTTGCAGCTCGACGGGAAAGCGTGGAACAACGTCGAGAAGGAACTGCCGGCCGCGACGGACGAAAACTCCGGGGCATCGCTAGCCCTGGATTTCGAGATCGCGCCGGGTGCGACGCAGACGCGACGGATCGTGCTGGCCTGGCACGCGCCAACTTGGAACGCCAGCGGGGCGCCGGGCAAGGCGGACGCCCGGGAATTCACCCACATGTATGCCAAGCATTACGCGAGCGCCATGGCGGCGGCGGACCGCATCGCCAAGGACCACGACACATTGCTCAAGCGCGTGATCGCCTGGCAGTCGGAAGTGTATCGCACGGACGGCCTGCCGGGCTGGCTCGCCGATTGCTTGATCAACAACCTGCACCTAGTGACGGAAACGGGCGTGTGGGGGCAAGGCGTCGGCCCGTTGTCGGAATTCGCCGAAGGTGGCTTGTTCGGGATGAACGAATGCCCGCGCGGTTGCCCGCAGATTGAGTGCATTCCCTGCAGTTTTTACGGCAACATGCCGGTCGTGTACTTCTTCCCTGAAGCGGCCCTCTCGACGTTGCGCGGTTACCGGCAGTTTCAGCAAACCGATGGTCGGCCACCTTGGATCTTCGGTGGCGTCACGGCCATCGACAAGAAGAATCAGAATCCCTACGACATGACGGCTCCCGACAAGGGCTACCAGACGGTGCTCAACGCCGCCTGCTACATCGTGATGGCGGACCGCTATTGGCAAACTTGCGGCGATGACAAAGTTCTCAAGGACTTCTATCCATCGCTCAAGCGGGCCAACGACTTTTCGATGAACTTGCGGCCGAAGTTTGGTCTGTCGCAAGTCATGTCGATGCCCGAACCAGGCACCGATGGGCACGGCCTGGGCGACACCGAATGGTTCGAGGCCCCGGAGCCGGGGTGGAAAGGCTACGTGACGCATGCCGGCGGCGTACGGATGGCGCAGGTGCAGATCATGCGCCGCATGGCAGAAGCGATGGGCGACACCGAGTACGTGGAAAAGTGCGATCAGTGGCTCACCGCCGGGGCGGACGTGCTGGAAAACAAGCTCTGGAACGGTCGCTACTATCTCAATTTCAATGATCCGGAAGGAAAAACGAAATCGGACCTGATCTTCGGCTACCAGCTCGACGGCGAATGGATTTCCGATAGCCATGGCGTAGCGAGCGTGTTCCCTGCACCGCGCATGAAGACGACTCTGGCCACGATTCGCGACGCCAACGTCGCGCTGAGCCAATCGGGCGCGACCAACTATGCGACGCCCGAAGGCAAGGCAGCGAAGGTCGGCGGTTACGGCACCTACGGCTATTTCCCGCCCGAGCTGATGATGCTCGCCATGAACTACATGTACGAGGGCGAACGGGAATTTGGCCTGGAGCTGCTGCATCGCTGCATGCAGAACATCGTCTGCCAGTGGGGCTACACCTGGGACGCGCCGAACACGATCCGCGGCGACATGGACACCGGCCAGCGGCACTTCGGCGCCGATTATTACCAGAACATGATGCTCTGGTTCGTGCCGGCGGCATTGGCGGATCAGGACATGGTCGGGCCGACGAAAAACGGCGGCCTGGTCCAGCGCGTGATTCAGGCCGCGCGGGGCGAATCGCCGCAAATCGACGCCCTTTCGGACCAGTGAGGCCAAGCGCGATGCGGGACATCAAGAGGCGGCGCGTGCGCGGCCGTGATTTGCAATCAGCGCGGGGACTGCAGTTCGAGCGGCTCGAGGATCGCCGTGTCCTCGAGGGCGGTCCGCTCGCGCCGTGGATGGGCTACTTCGGCGACGCCAACAACAATGGGGTCGTCGATACGGCCGACTACACGATCTGGCGCGACACGTTCGGGTCGACGACGCAGCTCGCGGCCGACTTCAATAGCAGCGGGATGGTCGATCCCGTCGACTATCTGATTTGGAAGCAAAACTTTGGGGTGGCTTTTGTCAGCGACTATCGGCCCGCGGCGGTAATCGTTCAGACGAGCGGTGTCACCTTGCCGGACGGATCGCAACTCGACATCAGCGCGTCACAGACGCAGGGGCTACAGGAAGCGTTCAACTACTCGGCCGCCGAAGGCTGGGACGTATTCGTGCTGCCGGGCACCTATACGCTGCATGCCCATCTCGACGTCGAGGAATTGCAGGGCCGGGCGTTCCGACTGGAAGACGTCACGCTCAACTTCGATGCGTCGGTGACGGATTATGGCATCCGTTTCGACAGCACAATGATCACCGATTGGTATTGGCTCGGCGGCGCGCTCAACGCTCCCGGGGCGACGCAAGGCGTGCTGTTCGAGCCGCGCACGCCCCATCCGCTCGACGGCGAAGTGTATGGGACAGTCGGCGTGGTGGACAGCCGGTTCGATTTCGGCGTCGATATTTTTGCCGCCATCTATGACGTCACGATGCGAACCACGTCGGGGCCGGTGAATGATGCGTTGTTCCATTTCAAGGACAACACGCGCAGCACGGTGCACTATGTGGGCAGTGGTTTCAGCCCCACGAACCTGTTTGCCGAAGCCCGCACGGATGATCCGATCCCCTTCGATCTGTTCTCGACGGCCGGCCGCGTGACGGTGCTGCCACCCGTGGGCGAAATCCACATTCCCGGCCCGAACACGATCGCCAAGGTCTACACGCCTGACGGAAAGCTGCTCAATACGACCGGCACCACGACGTCCGGTCTGCAGGAGGCCTTCAACTATGCGGCCGCGCACAATCTGGACGTTTTGGTGTTCGGCCGCGGTGTCCGCAACGCGGCGCCGCACAGCCAGTTCGGGTACTACAGCGTCAACAACCCGCTGACGATCGGCCCACTGCAGGACAGAATCTACGAAATCTACAGCGTCACGTTCAACTACACCCGATCGACCCTGTCGGCGCTCACGCTGACCGATCTCGTCAATTCGCGCTTCGAGCTCACGGGCCAGGTGGTCGCGGTGTTGACGGGCGCGCCGAACGTGCTGATCAAGCCGACGACGACGGGAATTATCAATAGCGATATTCGCATTCAGCACGTGGTCGGGAAAAAGGAAGCGCCGGTCACGAACGTGATGATCGATCCCAGCGTCCGCACGATCGAGAATAGCCAATTCCATTTGCACGAGATGAACGCGGCCTATTTCGGCATCACGGTCGCTAACCCATCGGCGGCCACGTTCTTCCGCAACAATTTCATCCGGTCTCAGCACACCCATGCCTACGGCCACATCGGCGTGCAGTTGGGTCAGAGCGAGGCCAACTCGTCGAACATCTACGGCAATCGCTTGCAGATTCGCACCAGCACCGACGGCGTGGGAGGCGGGGGAGCCGAAGCGGCCGTCCAAGTCTGGGGCGATGACAACGAAATCAACTTGCTGGCGCTCGGATCGGGCCTGAATTTCGGCATCAAATTCGAGCCGGGGTCCGAAGGAAATTCGCTCTACTACACGTCGTTGCAGGCGGCGACGCCGATTGCCGATTTCGGCACCAACAATCAAAAAGTCTCGGGGCCGCTCGCCGATTTATATGGCCCCGCCGGCGCTGGGGCCGGGTCGGTCAGTTACGCCTTCGACGTGGGGCCTGTCTTCCTGGAGTCGAACGTCGAGGCACAGGGAGCGCGTCTCGAAACGCGCGCACAAGTCGTCGATTTATTGCTCGCCAAGATGTATGGGCGCACTTCTGACGCCGTCGACAAAGACAACGAAGCTCTTGCGCTAGATGCCAACGAGACCAGTGGAACTGAGGCATCGGCGCCCGATGAGTGGTGGCTGCTGCCGGTTCGGGGCGACGTCGCCGGCCTGGCGCGCGAACTCTGATCGAATCAAAGTGGCGACGGCATGAGTTTTCGCCGACAACTGTGGAGCACCGCGGCAGTTTTGGCCCTATTGCTGACCACGAAGTGCGCCGGCGCTGCCGACGACTGGCCCGGCTGGCGTGGTCCGCAAGCGAACAATCATAGCGCCGCGACGCAACCGCCGACCCACTGGAGTAAGGACGAAAACATCGCCTGGAGCGTCGAAGTTCCCGGTCGGGGGCACGCGAGTCCTTGCGTTTGGGGCGACCAGATTTTTCTGGCCACGGCCGACGACGAACAGGATACGCAGTCGTTGCTCTCGTTCGATCGGCACAGCGGCGAATTGCGCTGGCAGTCACAGTTGCACCAAGGCAAGCTGCCGGCCATCCACGCCAATAACAGCCAGGCCTCGGCAACTGCGGCCTGCGATGGCGAGGCGGTGTTCGTGCCGCTCGTGAGCGACGACCAGCTCTGGCTCTCCTCGGTCGATCCCAAGGGCGCGATCCGTTGGCAGGAGAGAATTGGCGGTTTTCGCCATGCCAACGGTTTCGGCGCGTCGCCCGTCCTCTATGGCGAGACGGTGATCGTGCTGAGCGACAACCAAGAAGACCCCGGCCTGGTGGCATTGGCGCGGAGCGATGGCCACGTCGTCTGGCGAACCGAACGCCCGAATTCCGATAACTCCGCAACCCCTGTCGTCGCTCGAGTCGCCGGCCGCGACCAGCTGCTCGTCAACGGGGCGAAGTCGGCCAACAGCTACGATCCCGCGACAGGTCAGGAGCTGTGGCATGTCACGCATGAATGCGAAGTGGCGGCGAACACGATGGCGTTTGATGACGAGTGCGTCTATGCCAGCGGCAATGTGCCGCAAAAGATGTTGATGGCCATTCGGGCCGATGGCAGCGGCGATGTAACCGACACGCACGTGCTGTGGAATCTGAATCGTGCGAACCCTTACGTGCCGTCGCCGCTGGTGATCGGCGACCGGCTGATCACGGTCCTCGACAACGGCACGGTATTTTGCCGCGAGTCAAAAACGGGCGACGAAGTCTGGAAGCGCCGCTTGAGCGGCAATTTTTTCTCTTCGCCGGTGCTTGCCGGTGAGCACGTCTACGTCGTGAGCGAGTTGGGAATCGTCTATGTGTTCGACGCCGGCGAAAAATTCAAGTCCGTTGCCGAGAATGACGTGGGCGAAACCTGCATGGCGACTCCGGCGATCTGCGACGACGCGATCTACCTGCGGACGACGACGCACCTGGTGTGCATACGCGAAGGCAATTGAACGCCATTTGGCGGACGTTGCAGCCGCGCGGCACTCTGAAGCGTAATCAGCCGCAAACTCGCAGCTCGATTTCGCCCGGACAGAGATCCTCACAACCGTCGTCGGTGATGAGGTACATGTTTTCGAGCCGCACGCCTTGCCGCGCCGCCGCGAAATAGCCGCCTGGTTCAACGCAAATAACATTCCCGGGCTGCAGCACGCCGCCGCGGTCCGGGTTGAGATCGGGCATTTCGTGGATACGCAGCCCGATCGCGTGGCCGGCATGATGGATCAGCCCCTCGGTTGCGAGCGGCGCGTGAGCGCGAATCATTTCGTCCACGTGCCTGTAGAGCTCGCGCCCGTCGATGCCGGGTCGCAAGATCGACGGCAGCGCCCGTTGAATGCCGCGAATGTGATCGAATAGCGCCCGCTGCGTGTCGGTGGGCGGCGCACCGACCATGAACGTCCGGGACATGTCGGTCCAGTAGCCGCGATAGCGAGTCCAGGCATCGACGATGTACAGTTCGCCCCGCTCGATTTTTCGATCTCGCGCCGGCCCGTTATAGGAACCGGACTGATAGTCGCCGTCGTGAAACACCTTTTCCCCGGCGCCCAGAATCGCGCCGCGTCGGCCGGCGGCCAACACGTCGAGCTCATTGACGCCCGGCGCGATCGCCGCCGCGACTGCTTCGTACGCGGCGAGATTGGCCCGAACACAGCCCCGGATGACGTCGACCTCGTCGGCGTCTTTGCGCTGCTGCATCAGCGCCAGCGCATCGTCGAAGGGCACCAGATCATGGCTGCCGTTCAGGAGCTTTTCCGCGACCTGGGCCAGCAGCGATTGACTATGGATGCCGATCCGCCGCCCGCTCGTCCGCAAGTTCGCCTTGCGAGCCGCGGCGGTTAAGCAATACACCGGGTCTGGATTGCGCGTGCCGCGGGTGTTCCATTCGTAGGTGTATGTCTCATCACACGCCGAAAAATCAAACTCCGCGGGCCCCAGGCATCGCCAACGTCCGTTGCCGTCGACGACGAGCGCGATGGGTAAATCATCCGGTGCCAGAGTGCCCGTAAAGTAATAGCAATCGCGGACGTCGGTGATGACAGCGCCGTCGAGCTGCATGGTCGCCAACAATTCGACGAACCGGCGGCGACGCTTGGAACAACCGACCTCAGTGAGACTTGCCATTTCTCCCTGCCGTAAAACCTCAGTTGAACAAGAACCAGTCTACAGGTCGTTTGCGACGCGCGCGAACGGCCCGAATTCACCCAGCCCAGCATAGGCCGCAGTTGGATTTTTAGCAATCAATGACTTGCTCCCGTGCGACCCCTGATGTAGTTTTAACCTAATCGGGGCGGGATGTGCAGCTTCTGGGGTAGGAGCTTTCTCCGCTTCGGCATTCGTCGAATTGCGGTGGGTAGCTACTGTGAAGTTGGTGACATTTGTAACGGGCGGGGGCGGTCTGCGACCTGGTGTTCTCGACGGCGACTCGGTGATCAATCTCACCGCCTCGGCCTCGGATTTGCCAAACTCGGTGCGGGGCATCCTCGCGGCCAATGCGCTGGGACGAGTCTACGAAATCGCGCAGAGTAGCTCCGCGGTCCGCTTGAAAGACTTTCAACTTGCGGCGCCGATCGCCGATCCACAGAAGATCATTGGTGTCGGGCTCAATTACCGCGACCATGCCATCGAAACCGGCATGGAAATTCCGAGCGAACCGATCGTGTTCGCAAAGTTTCCGTCTTCATTGATCGGGCCAGGTGCTGAGATCCGGCTGCCGCGCGTGAGCAGCCAGGTCGACTACGAAGCGGAGCTCGTGGTCGTCATCGGGCGACGGGCGAAAGACGTGTCCGAGGCCGAGTCACTACAATATGTGGCGGGATACACCGTCGGCAACGACGTTTCCGCGCGCGATTGGCAGCTCAAGAAGCCCGGCGGCCAATGGCTCTTGGGTAAATCGTTCGACACGTTTTCGGCCGTCGGGCCGGCACTTGTGACCAGGGATGAAGTGCCGAATCCTGGCGCGCTACGGATCGGGATGAAGCTCAATGGCGAACAAGTGCAAAACTCGAGCACCAGCCAGTTGATCTTTGGCATCGAGAAATTGGTGTCGTACTTGTCTCAAGTCTGCACGCTCGAACCGGGCGATCTGATCTTCACGGGTACGCCACCGGGTGTCGGCATGGCCCGCAAGCCGCCGGTGTTTTTGCAGCCGGGCGATATTTGCGAAGCAGAAGTTGATACCTTGGGCACGCTGCGGAACCCGTGCGTTTCAGCGTGAGATGAAGTCGTAGCGAGGCGGAAGAATGGCGCGACAAATCTCAACATGGCGGCTTGCAGCGAATGGGCTGCTCTTGGCATGCCTCGTTTCGGCCTTCGGTGGCTGCTCGCCGCAAGGAACACCTAGCGGAGGCAAGCCGCGCTTCGCGTTTGTCGTCAACGTCCCGACGGACCGCTTTTGGGATATCGCCTACGCCGGTTGCTTGAAAGCCGCCCAGGAAGAGGGCGTGCTGGTCGAGTTCCACGCTCCCAACGAGTCGACAGCTCAGCAGCAAAAGCAGATCGTCGAGTCGCTGATGAGCCGCGGCGTTGACGGAATTGCCATTACTCCGCTCAATCCGGAGAGCTTGAGCCTCGTGCTCGATCAGGCGGCCGATATGTTCCCCGTGATTTGCCAGGACTCGGACGCGCCGCAGTCGAAGCGCGTCTGCTACATCGGTACGGACAACGTGGCGCTGGGCCGCAAAATGGGCGAGCTCATGAAAGAAGCGCTGCCGGCAGGCGGCCAGGTGGCGCTCCTGGTCGGTCAGCTCGACGTCGCCAATGCCGAGGAGCGTCAGCGCGGTGTACTGGAGGCAATCAAGGGCTCGAATCTCGAGGTCGTCGGCACGTTCACCGACGGCGCGCAACCGGCCGAGGCTAAACGCGTGGCCACCGACGTGCTGGCCAAATATCCGGATTTGAAAGGCATGTTCGGCCTGTGGGGTTACAATGCACCGCAGGCCATCAATGCGCTCGGCGAAAGCCCTGGGCGCGAGGTGAAAGTCGTCGGTTCGGATGAGTCGGTGCAAACTTGCCTGGCGGTTTCGGAGGGGAAGGAATTCGGCAGCGTCGCGCAGCAGCCGTTTGAGTTCGGATACCAGTCGATCAAGGTGCTGGCCAAATTGCATCGCGGTGAGCAGCCCGACTTGCCGGCTGATCGCATCGTGTTCGTAGACACGTACGTCATCCGACCGGACAACGTCGAGGAAGTGGAGCGTCAGATTGCCGACAAGCTGAAGCTGCTCGACGAATTGAAGGCCCACGGTGGATAGCCCGCCGAGGCACGGGCGTGGCCCGCGGGAATCATCCATGTCGCCACCACGGCCGATCGTCGATATGCAGGACATCAGCAAGCGCTTCGCCGGCGTGCAGGCGCTCGGCGGCGTGAGCCTGAGCCTTGCGCCGGGTGAAGTGGTCGCGCTCGTCGGCGAAAATGGCGCGGGCAAAAGCACGCTGCTGAAGATCCTTGGCGGAATTCTGGCGCCCGACGAAGGCACCATAGTCGTAGACCAGACGCCGCGCTCGATCGGCGACGTCCGCACCGCCGAATCGCTCGGCATCCGGCTGATTCATCAAGAGCTGAACCTCGCGGCAGACCTGAGCGTCGCGGAGAATCTCTTCCTGGGACGCCAGCCCTTTCGCGGACCGCGCTGGTTTCCGTTGACCGATGGGCACGCCATGCATGCGCAGGCCACTGAGATTTTGCGGCGCGTCGGCCTAAATTTTCCCACCAGCACTCCGGTGGGCCGCCTCAGCATCGCGCAGCAGCAGCTGATCGAGGTCGGGAAGGCGCTGTCGACCGATGCAGGCTTGCTGGTGTTCGACGAACCAACGAGCAGCCTGTCGTTGGAAGAAGCCAATCGCCTGCTGGAGCTGATTGAAGAGCTGCGGCGGCAAGGCAAGTCGATTCTCTACGTGTCGCATCGCCTGCAGGAAGTGGTGCGGATTGCCGACCGCGTTGTCGTGCTGCGCGACGGCACCCAAGTGGGGACTTTGATCGGCGGCGATATCAACGAGTCAAAGATGGTGTCGCTGATGATCGGCCGTGAGCTGTCGCAGCTGTTTCAACGCCAAAGTCAGGAAGGTAGGGTAGGGGAGCCGGTTCTGGAAGTGCAGGGGCTCCGATATCCTGGGGGCAAGGATGCGGTCAGCTTCTCGATCGCCGCCGGAGAGATAATTGGAGTTGCCGGCCTCGTCGGCGCCGGCCGCACCGAGCTCGCCAGGGCGCTATTCGGCGTCGTGCGTGCCGACGAAGGCGAAGTCCTGGTCCGCGGCCGGCGCGTTGCGCCGGGCGACCCACGCGCGGCGATGTCTGCCGGCATGGCGTTTGTGCCCGAAGACCGCAAACGGCTGGGACTCTTGTTGGAGAAGGCCATCGAGTTCAACATGACGCTGGCCGTGCTGCCGCGGTTGTCGCGATTTGGCTTGTATCGACAGCGAGCGGCCGTGACCCTGGCCCGGGAGCTACAATCCAGGCTCGCCGTCGCATCGCCCGATCTCGAACGGTCCGTTGCATCGCTGAGCGGCGGAAATCAGCAGAAAGTGGTGCTGGCAAAATGGCTGGCCACCGAGCCCAGCGTGCTGATCCTCGACGAGCCGACGCGAGGCGTCGACGTGGGGGCGAAAAGCGAGATTTACCGCCTGATGCGCTCTCTGGCGGATGAGGGCCTCGCCGTGATGATGATCTCCAGCGACATGGAAGAAATCGTCGGTGTGTCGGATCGTGTCATGGTCATGCACGAAGGCCGCCAGATGGGCGAGCTTCTTGGTGACGAAATCAATGAGACGGCGATCATGCAGCTCGCCGTTGGCGGCTGCCAGCAGGTTGGATAATGCATCGCGAGCGATTGGATTCATCGACGCAGCTTCGATCGCCGCTGGTGCGGATCGATGACGTCGCCGTTCAGGTTCTCGTGATGTTCGGGCTGCTGGTGACGCTGGTGGCGGTCACCGGCTGGTGGGATCCGAACTTTCTGTCGCCGTTCAGCATGCGGAGCGTCGTCCGCGACGTCGCGATTTGGAGTCTGTTCGCTTTGGGACAGGCGGTTGTCATTATCTCGGGTGGCATCGATCTGTCGGTCGGTTCGTTGATCTGCTTCCTGGGAGTCGTTGCGATTTTGCTGCTCAAGCTGGCCACGCCGTTGTGGCTGGTGCTGCTGGCGGTGTTCGCCATCGCCGCGGCGATTGGCGTGATGCATGGGACGCTAATCTGCCGGCTGGACCTGCAACCCTTCCTGGTCACGCTCTGCAGTTTGCTGACCTTTCGCGGACTGGCGCGGGTGCTGACGCACGACCAGACCGTGTCGTTCAGCGCGGCCGACGAGCCTTGGTTTCGTTGGCTGGGCGCTGGAATCTGGTGCGGCATCCCGATTCCAGTCTACATCCTGGTGCTGGTTTTGATACCGCTCGAATTCTTCCTGCACTACACCGTGCCGGGGCGCTATCTGTTCGCCATCGGATCGAACATCGAGGCGGCGCGATATAGTGGAGTCAGAGTTAATCTCCTGCGGACATGGGCCTATGTGCTCAGTGCGGTGCTGACTGCGCTGTCGGCGCTGTTGGAAGCGGCCGACGTCGGCAGCGTGCCGCCTTCGAGCGCCGGGCAGGCGTACGAAATGTATGGAATTACCGGGGCGGTGTTGGGGGGCTGCGCGCTGCGCGGCGGTCGAGGTTCGCTGATCGGCGTGGTGCTTGGCATGGCGATTTTACGCGTCATCAAATCAGCGGTGATCTTTTTGGGCATTTCCACCTATTGGACTTTCGCCGTGACGGGGCTGGTTTTGCTGGCGGCCGTAATGGTCGATTCCGCCATTCGGCGGCGCAAATCAATTTGAGTTTCAGGAGTGTTGGCATGTATGACGCCGTAATGCGGTTTCGCAAGTCGCTTGATGAAGGTCGGATGTGCCTGGGAGCGGGGATTACGCTCACCGACTCGTCGATTGTCGAGGCGCTGGCCCCGGCGGTCGATTTCTTTTGGATCGATCTGGAGCACACGCACTTAAGCTATGAGACAGTGCTCAACCATTTGATCGCTGCCCGCGCCGGCGGCAAGCCGGCCTTCGTTCGCACGCGCGGCAGCGACGTAGCCCATATCAAGCCGCTGCTGGACATCGGCGTCGGCGGGATCATCGTGCCGCAGGTGCGGTCGGTCGCGGAGGTGCGGGATGTCGTCGCCACGTGCCGCTACGCGCCGCAGGGCAACCGCGGTTTTGGACCTCGGCGAGCGGCGAACTACGGACGCGATGGCGGCGCGGCCTGGCTGCAGGCCGTTAATCAACAGCTGTTTGTCGCCGTTCAAATCGAAAACACCGCCGCATTAGGCGAGCTGGATGCGATTGCGGCAATCGAGGGACTCGATTCGATCGCGCTGGGGCCGTACGACTTGTCCATATCTCTGGGGCACGCGGGAGACATGCAACATCCGACCGTTGCAGCCGCGCTCGACCGCATCGTGGCCGTCGCGCGGCAGGCGGGAAAGTACGTCGGCAGCGGAATGGGAGCGTACGCCCACGATGCACTCGCCGCCGCCGCTCGCGGCGTGCAGTGGCTCCAATGCGGAGATGACTACGGCTACATGGTCGCCCACATCGAGCAACTCTTCCGCGACATACGAAACCGCCAGCAATCGAAGCCTGGCGCTTAATGCCGTTCCCACATCTCGGCGTTGAACTTCATGGCATTGCGAAGATGAGTCTTCAGTCGTTTGACGGCGTCGGCCTCATCCCGCTTCTTCATCGCATCCAGGATTTCGTGGTGCTCCTCGAATGACCGCATGGACCGGCCGTAGCGGAAACCGACCGTCGTAATCAAGAGCACTTGTCGAATCAGCGGCACCAAGGCGTCGTAGAGCACCCGGTTGCCGGATGCGGCGCAGATCGTCTTGTGGAATTGGTGGTCCGCCTCGCGCCGATCGTACACCGTCGCTTGTTCGCCGAGGGCAATCAAGCGGTCGGTCTGATCGGTGAGCGCTTCCAGATCTTCTGCCGTGATGCGTTGGACCGCACCCGCAATGGCCAGCGGCTCCAGGAGCAGGCGAATCTGGTAAGCGTCCTTCAGATCGCGCGGATTGAGCAAGTTCACGCGCCAGCCGCGTCGAGGCAAGCGCTCCAACAGGCCGTCACGGCGCAGCCACTCGGCAGCGCGGCGGACCGTGGCTGGATTGACGCCGATCTCCATCGCCAGCCGCCGTTCCTTGATCACCTCGCCCGGCGGGAAGTCGCCCCGCAGCACGCGCTCCAACAGCAATTCGTAAGCACTATCAGTTTGATTCGAGAAGGCAAACTGCGGCGTTTCAAAGACCTTGAGCTTCGCCGGTAAAGAAGCCACGATCGGATGCCTGGCCTCGTCGGTCGTGACCAACCCGTCGGCGATCAGTCGTTCGATCGCTTTGTTGACGGTTGTGCGACTGACATTGAGCTCGGTGGCGAATTGCCGGGCGTTGATCCGATCGCCCACGCCGAACTCACGGCGCGCGAGCTTAGCCCGCAGGTGTTGATACACCTTTTCCGCCAGCGACAGCCGTTGGATCGCCTCGCTCACATGCCACCAACAAATTTAATCGGGAACCACTGCTCGCCAGGACCACCAGGAGGGCCGGGAATTCCCCCTAAATTACGTCTGCAGAAAGACTAGCACCCTGGGAACGAACAGTAAACCGGAAGGCCGAGATGTATTTTTAGCGATAAAAATACAATTATACGCAATCAAAATCTTGCGTCGAATCCGCCCCCAGATACAATGAAGGGAAC
This sequence comes from Pirellulales bacterium, assembly GCA_050248495.1. Lineage (GTDB taxonomy): Bacteria > Planctomycetota > Planctomycetia > Pirellulales > Lacipirellulaceae > DASYDU01. Next base: position 57,366 of record JBFWSG010000016.1, read on the forward strand.
GTGCGAAGCAGCGATCGGCGCGGCTCCAGTCCGCGCCTATTGGGAGACTATTACTCAAACGAAGGAGTTTAACGAGAAAAGTGCCTGTTTTGTACCCCGAACAGCTTGAGTCCTACGTTGCTTCCATCTTCGAAAAGGCGGGGGCGCCGGCCCCTCATTCCCAGATTGTGGCCAACCACCTGGTCGAGTCGAATCTGCTCGGACACGACTCCCACGGTGTGTTGCGGGTCGCGCAATACTGCGCGGCCATCGAGAGTGGAGAATTGGTACCTGACATCCGCCCGGAGGTGTTGCAGCAAACCCCCGCCGGCGCGGTCCTCGATGCCAAGCGCGCCTTCGGCCAGGTGGCGGTGACCGAGGGAATGAACGTGGCCATGGAGAAGGCCAGTCGCAGCGGCACCGGAGCGGTGACGATTCGCAACTGCTACCACAGCGGCCGGCTCGGCGCGTACACGGCGATGGCGGCAGACGCGGGAATGATCGGAATCATGATGGTCAACGCTGGCGGCGGCGGGCAATCGGTCGTGCCTTTTGGCGGCAGCGAGCGGCGTCTGGCGACGAACCCAATTTCGATCGCCGCGCCCACGAGCGGTGATTTTCCTCTCATGCTGGACATCGCCACGAGCATGGCGCCGGAAGGCAAGATCCGCGACTACGCACTCCGCGACGCCTCCTTGCCAGAAGGTTGGATCGTCGACGCCGAAGGGAATCCCACGCAGAATGCAAAAGACTTCTACGCCAATCCACCGGGGTCGATCCTGCCGCTGGGCGGACCGGTCGGGCACAAAGGGTTTGGATTGGCCCTGATGATCGACGTGCTGGCGGGGGCTCTGTCTGGAGCCGGCTGTTGCCGCAACGAGAAGGTGCCAGCCCGAGACGGCGTGCTCTTGCTCGCAATTGACGTCGAGCAGTTTTCCAATCGGGTCGCGTTCTATCAGCACGTGAGCGAACTGGTCGCGTACATCAAGTCCTGCCCCACGGCACCGGGCTATGAAGAAGTGTTTGTACCGGGCGAGATGGAGTACCGAGTTGCCGAGGCCCGACGCAAAAACGGAATCTACGTCGACGAAGGCGTGTGGCGGCAAATCGAGAAGATCGCCACCGGGATGGACGTCATCTATAAGTTTGACGCTGCCCGCAACGGCGCTCCGCCGACCAAGCGCGTAACGCCGGCCGGCGTCAACGAAGTCGTTTGATGATCGAAACACGTCACCAGGCGGACATCTAAAGCGTCCACGAAGGAGCAGGCGAATCATGGACAAGCTGATCATCACCGTCACGTGCGACTCGACGATGGCGTATCCGAGCAATCCGCACAATCCCACGCCCAAAGGTTACGACGAGGTGGCGAAGGAGTACGTGCGGGCGGTGAACGCGGGAGCGAGCATCTGCCATTTGCACGGGCCCTACACGATCGACGACAAGATCCAGGCCGACGGCACCAAGCTTTCCGATTTGAATATCCCCGGTTGGGTCAAGTTGACGACCGACATCACCGGTCAGGTCGATTGCATCATCCAGTACGGGATCGCCAACGGCCGCTTTCCGCAGCGCGTCGAGTTGATCCAGACGCACCGGCCCGACATGATCTCGACGTGCTTCAATCCGCACGACGAATGCTTCGACTACGAGCCGGGCTGCGATCCGGTGGAGCTCTATGGATTGCACGACCGTGTCGAGCTCGCCAAGTATTGCAAGCTGAGCAAAGAACTCGACCTGACGCTCGAGTGCGAATGCTTCCACTATGGCGGCGTGTGGAACGCCCAGCGGTTCGTGTCGCTGGGAATGCTCAAGACTCCGGTCTGGATCACGTTCTTCCTGGGCTGGCGCGGCGGGTGCTATACGCCGCCGACGCTGCAGGCGATGCAGTACATGCACGAACACCTGCCGAAGGGATTCAACTACAACACCTCGTGCATGGATCCCGAGGAGCAATGGCGTGTGTTGGCGATGGCGATCATGCTTGGCGGACACGTCCGCGTCGGCATGGAGGACAATCCTTTCCTGTCACCGGGCGAATACGCACGCACCAACGCCGAGCTGGTGGAAAAGATCATCCGCATCTCGCGCGAGTTGGGTCGCGACATTGCGACGCCCGCCGAAGCCCGGAAGATTATTTGGCCGAACAAGTCGTAGTCGCAGAATTTGCAGTTGCTCGACGCGCATCCGTAACGTGGCCTCGGTCGCTACAACTACAATCTCGTCCCGTATTTCGGAGCTGAGATGCCCTGCATCAACGCGGTCAGCTTTCACGAAGATCCCAGCGTCGAATCAATCTGCCGCCGGGTCTTGGCGGCCGGCTTCGACACGATCGAGGTGTCGCGGCCGCCGTTTTATCATGGTCTGCGGACGAGAGAGACGCGGCGGCGTTTCCTCGACTGGGCTCAAGAGAACTCGCTGGGCCTGTACGGCTTCGATTGCTGGGTCGAAGTGCTTCCGTTCGACCAGCTGGACGAAACACGAGAAGAGTTTCGCGCGGCGATCGATTTTGCCCGAGAGCTGCGGTTGGGCGCGATTATCACGCACGATGCCTGGCTCCGCGACACCAAGGACATTTCGCCCCAGGATTCGTTGCAGCGGCATGTGGATTTGTTTCTGCCGGTGGCCGACCTCTGCCGTGAAGCCGATTTGCAGCTATTGTTTGAGCCTCATCCCGACACATTGAGCATGGAAAATTCCTGGTGCATCGATTTCATCGACGGCCTGGAATCGCCGAACGCGGGCGTGCTCTACGACTGCTGCCACTACGGCGTCGGCCAGCCGGACGGATACGTCGATTCAATCCGTGAGTTGGGCAGCCGGATTCGCCATCTGCATTATTCCGATGGCGATCGCAAGACGTACGCGCTGCATCTTCCCCTGGGTGACGGCGAGCTCGATCTGGATGCGATCCTCCGCAGCCTGCAGGCAATTCCGTTCCAGGGCACGCTGACCAACGACTTGTACAGCTATCCGTTGTTGGACGATGGCGCCCGGCGCAACGCGAAGAAGATCGTCGCGGTGGAGGCCGCACTGGGCATCGGTACGACGAAGCGGCCGCGAGTCACTGCCTAATAAATCAATTAACTTGGACTGCCCGCGGGCAAGGATTGAACGGAATGAAAGCTGCCGTCCTCCGCTCGATTGGCCAGGCGCTCGAAATGGCCGACATGCCGCGCCCGGGAATCGGTCCGGACGAGGTGCTGGTCGAGACAAAATCCTGCGGGATCTGCCGAACCGACGTCCATATCCAAGACGGTTTGGCCTACGTGCCCTCGCTGCCTCACGTGCCGGGCCATGAGCCGGCGGGAATCATCGCGGAAGTTGGTGAACGAGTGAAGGGCTGGCGACGTGGCGATCGAGTCGTGCCACATTTGTTTTTGACCTGCGGGCGTTGCCACTATTGCCGCACCGGCCGCGACGCGCAGTGTTCCGAGGTCGGCGGGATCATTGGCGTGACCATGGGCGGCGGCTTCGCGCAGTTCTTTCGCGCACCGGCCCGCAACCTCTTGAGACTGCCCGACAACGTTTCCTTTGAAGCCGGCGGCCTGGCGAGTTGTGCCGTGATCACGGCCGTTCACGCCTATCGTCGCGCCGGAGTCCAAGTCGGCGACACGGTCGTCGTGTTGGGAGTTGGCGGCATCGGCCAGATATTGACGCAAATCCTCAAGCACGCCGGCGCAAAAGTGATCGCGGTCGGCCGCTCGGAACAGAGCTTGGAGATGGCCCACGAAGCCGGCGCGGACGTCTGCCTGACCGCACAAACCGCCGATTGGGCCAGCCGCGTCCACTCCGAGTCGGGAGGACTGGGAGCGGCGTGCGTGCTCGAATGCGTTGGAACGACCGAATCGATGCGCGCTGCCGCCGCCTGCGTAATGCGGGGAGGTCGAATCGTCGTCATCGGCGAGGAGCCCGACTTTCCCGCCATCGATACGATTCAAATCGCTCAGCGTGAGCTGGAGATCATCGGATCCAGGAACGGATCGAAGCAGGATGCGGCGGATGCGCTGCAGTGGATGGCCGATGGAATCATCCGGCCGCCGATCGTGAAGCGAATTAAGTTGGATGAAATCAATGCCGGCCTGGAAATGGTGCGCAACGGCACCGCTCACGGCCGCGTCGTCGTGGAAATCTGCTAGCCGCTCGACGAACTACTTCTAGAATCCACGCGGGTGCAAAGATGTCAGCTGCCGACTCGGGGCAAATCGTATCCAGAAAGAATCCGCGCCGAAAGCTGGCACAACTGGCGGTCCTGGCGTTCGCACTCTGCCTGGCCAGTAACCAGTCAGTTGCCGGTGCAGCACCCAAGTTGGATGAAAAACCGGACATCGTCTATCGCCAGGTCGACGGTGATTCGCTGCAGCTCGATGCGTATTTGCAATCGGGGCAGGGGCCGCATCCCGCGGTGGTTTATGTCCATGGCGGCGGATTTGTGACCGGCGACAAGCGCCCATGCCCGTCGTACGTACTCGACAACTATGCCCGCCACAGCTTTTCCATCTTCAGCGTCAACTATCGCCTCGCACCGCAACATCCGTTTCCCGCCGCAACCGACGACGTGGCTGCGGCAATCGCGTTCATCAAGGAGCATGCGAAAGAGTTGAATGTCGATCCGGCGCGAATGGTCCTGACCGGCGAATCAGCGGGTGGCCTGATTACGGCACTAGTTGGCGCGACGCTGGAAGGCGAGAACCAAGTGGCGGCCGTCATTCCGCTCTTCGGCGAGACCGATCTCGAGCTGCGGGTGTCCGAGGATCCTTGCTGCATGGACGGCCACGCGTCGCCGCGACCGACAGGGGGCTGCATCTCTCACGGACTCGCGGCCTTTCTTGGCTTCCAAGAGGTCACGAGCGATCAAGATCGCGAAACGCTCCGCCGCGCTTCGACCGTGACTTTTGTTCGGCGCGACATGGCCCCCTATCTGTTGATCCATGGCACGCGCGACTTCGGAGTGCCGTTCGAGCAATCGGTGAGCCTGCAAGCCGCGATGCAGAAGTGCGGCGCGGATTGCACGCTGTTGCCGGTCGTCGGCGGCGGGCACGGCAACTGGACGCCGGAACAGTGGGCGGAAGTCGAAGCATTCACGTTCGACTGGCTCGACAAGCACTTATCTCACTGACATTGCGGATGCTCGTGACCGACGGCAGCGGCTCACTCGGGCAGCGGCTTGCCATGGGTTTCCGGGGCGAACCAGGTCGCCACAATTCCCAGCAAGTAAACTACAGCCAAAGTCGCGGCCGCCTCGCGCAGCGGCAGACTGGCTCCTTCGGCGGCAAACATTGCCGTCAACCGCCCCAATAACAGCGGGCCGAACGCCGTGACATAGCGGGCGACGTTGTAGCAGAGCCCCGTGCCCGTGCTCCGCAGTCGCGTGGGAAACAACTCGGGAAAGTAAATCGCGAAGCCACCGTAGACGCTCGAGATCGAAAAGCCAAGCAGCGGCGCCATCCAATAAACGTCATCGGCCGTCCGCATCGAGCTGAACACGAACACGGTCACGACGAATGCGAGCAAATAGGCCACGGCGAATGCCGGACGCCGGCCAGTCCTCGTTGTGAGCAGCGTGAACGCGTAGATGCCGAACATCCCGGCGGTGTCCTGCAGAATCGTGCCGCGGGCCACGAGTTGATCGTCCGCGCGATGCCACTGGGCTGCCAATTGGTCAGCGTCGACCGAATCGGTGCTCTCGATCTTGGCGAGCTCCGTTAAAGAACCGCTAGCAATCGCATCGTGGTCGACAGCCGACTCGCCGCGCTCGACGATCGCATCACGCCGCAGCTCCATCTGCGAACCGCGAATCAGCTCGGGCGTCCAATAGCCGATGCCCCAGAGCCCGATCTGCCCGCACACGCCGAGCGACATCCCGATGACGACATGATAAAGCAGCTGCCGGTTGCGAAAGATCTCGCGCCAGTCTCCCAGCTGCTTTTGCAATTCATCGGGTTTCGCGCTCGAGTCCGCGGCTTCCGCCGACTGCTCGCGGGCTTGCAGCCATTGCTCCGGCTCGCGGAGCCGCATGCGGATGATGATCGCCAACAGCGCCGGCACGACGCCCACGGCGAACAGCCAGCGCCAGCCGGCGATATCATAAAAGTCGGTCTGCGGACCGATGAAATAGCTGATGATCGACCCTACGACGTGGCCCAGCGCAGAGAGTCCCTGCAGCAATCCCAGGCAATAGGGCCGCGCGCGGGCCGGCATCGTCTCCGCCACCAGGGCCACCCCGGCAGCGTATTCACCGCCGATCCCCATTCCGCAAAAAAAGCGATAGGCGGCAAAGTCGTACCACGACGTCGCGCAAGCGGAGAGCCCGGTGAAGAGCGAATAGGTGACGATCGTGAGCGTCATCGTCCGCGTTCGACCCCAGCGATCCCCGAACAGCCCGAAGACGAGTCCGCCGGTGGCCCAGCCGAGAATGAAGATCGACGTGGCGAGGCCGGCGTAGTTGGCGATTTGCGAATCCGTGGCCCCGGGAATCAGGTCGCGGAGCGCCGGCGTTCGCGCCAGCACAAACAGCCGCTGGTCCATCGAGTCAAACAACCAACCGAGCGTCGCCACGAGCAGCACCCACCATTGGTAGCGATTCAATTCCGCGTACCAGGGTCCGGCGGGCGAGTTGGAAGGGGTCGACATGCGTCAGACGACTCGCCGGCGCGAGAGAGTGTTGAGCTTCAAGTGGACATGCTAGACGACGATTCGCACCGGACCGGCCAGTTCCTTGACGTCGACGTCGTCGTGCTCCGTGTCGCGGCGAAGATTGACGAGCTGCGTCGCGGTTTCGGTGATTGGAAACGCCGGCCAATGCCAGGCGCCGCGATCGACCACGAACCCGGCGATCCCCTCCATCTTGAACGCGACGACCTTGTCCACGTCCGGCACCTCGTGCGGATCGTCCGGATTGTGGAATTCGGCAAAGCAGGCCACGCACTCGCCGTCGATCGGCACGAACCACTCCTTGGCCTTGGTGTGACGCTCCATCCGCGTGAGCAGCATGTCGCGCCGCTTCTCGGTGAGCAGCCCGATGGTCCGCGGAATTCCCGGCTCGAATTCGACGACCTTTTCCCAATACGTAAGGTCCGGATTGTCCGCGAGCGGCGACTTGCCCGGCTGCTTCCGCACCAGCGTGCCGTATCTGGAAAAAGCTTCGTCGGTGAGTGGTTGAACGGCAATCTGGCGCGGCATGTTGGGCCTGTGGCTTGTTGTGTTATGTCAGTTCGCAGAGGAATTTTCGTTGGCGACGTCGGTCGTTGCCGGGCGGAGCGTCGAGAGCCGGTTCCGGGGCGCCTGCGACGCCGGCATAAATGCGTTAGTGTCGCTGCCGCTGCGGTCTTCCCAGGCAAATTCGCTCAGCGGCGGATGGACCTCGATCACGCAATTGATCGCGCCAGGTTCGAGCACCATCGCCAGATTCTTCTTTTCAAACGTGTACGTGCCCATGATCACGAACCATTTGCTATATTTCCCCGCGGCCCGAATCGCCACGGAATTCGGCAGGCTCGCATCGACATTGACTTCCCACACGCTGCAGTCGACGCCGTTGGCGCTCTCTTCGACGCAGGTGCCGCACATCCGCACATAGCTCAGCCAGAACCAGTTCGTGTCGCACTTGCCGTGTGTCGAGGCGCTCCCCTCGCGACTGCCCGCACCGCCGACGTACGCGCCGCGCTCGAAGCCGAGCACGTCCGTGCCTTCAAAGCGATTGACGCAGACGTTTTCGTGGCTCGGATCGAGCAGCAAGCCGGTCCCTTTGGCATCCGTGCCGATGAGCCCCGCGAAATTGACGAAGCTCATCAGGGCCGGCATTTTCGCAGTCGGACGCACGCACAACGCTGCGCCCATGCCATTCGTCTTGATCGTGCCGAAGTTGTAGCGGCAACGATTCATGCCGCGGATCACCACGCAGTCGCCCTCCGGCTTGGTGTATTCGAGCGATGTGCCTTCGGCCCGGATCACGCAGTTCGTGGCATCCGGGATCTCGAGCGTTGCGGAAATAGAATACGTCCCCGGCAGCCACTCGACGGCGTGGTTGAGCGTGCACTCGACGGTCTGCTGGAGCTTCGGATTGACGTCGATCTCCGTCTTCCCGCGCCGGCCCAGGGCCAGGGATTTGGCCAACTCGACCTGGTCATCCTGGCCATCGCAAACAAAGTCGGCCCGCTTTTTCTCTTGGGGCGAAGAATCGGCGGCCGCGACTACGATGGCGGCTTTCGCATGGCCCGTCCAGCAGAACATAACCAGCAAGACAGCAATCACAGCAAGAGTTCTTGATTGTGGAAGTTGCCGAGTCACTTTTTACCTCGTTGTCAATTCGATTTGGAACTACTCAAGGCAAACTCCACAACATCTTCGTCGGAGGGAACCTTGCAACTGAGAGGCGTAGTATCCGGGCTTAGGTAGTGTCGTGGAAGCAGCGACGCTGTAAACGCCGCATTCGCGCCGCCACGTTCACGCGCTGCAAGCCGCTCCATGTCTTCGGGATTGTTGCGATCGTAGGACGCCATCTCTTCTTCAATACTCTTTGGCGTCTTGGTGACAACGACCTTATATTCCCCAGGAAGCACACCGTCGCCCGGTTGAAAAGTCGTGAATTGGACGTCGCCGTTGGCGTCGCTCATCCCAGAAGCACCTCGAATACCGGAACCGGGCGAACTGATCAAGGTAACTGCGGCGCCGTCGAGCGGCTTGCCATCGAGAGTCACTTTTGCCTTCAAGTCGATCATTCCATTGCCACATCCCAGCAGGAAAGTCGAGCTCACACACTGAATGAAAACCGCCAGACGAAAACGCATTCCACACCTCGTCGATCACAAGCAAAACAAGAAAGAGCGTCTGCTACAGAGATTCGTTAACGGGGTTACCATCGCTCTTATGCGCCAGAAAGCTGAGCGTGAGCGGCTCGATCGACTCTTGTATGAAATGAACGGAGCCATCAACGTAGACAAACTGCGCACCGCCTGGATGATGCGAACTAAAACCCATTGACGTGTTGTAGTTGCCGATGTTTCGGTCTCCGGGCGTGCAATTCTTTTGATCTGGATCGATTGGATAATTGATCGGAATCAACGAATTGCCGTGGACGTAGCCGCTGTTTGCGCCAGCCCACCAACCCACTGACGGAGCGCGGGCGATCTCAGCCGAGTGATCTTCATAGGCTGGACGCTTTTCGCCGACCATTAGCGTTTTGCTTGTTCCATCTAACACGTCTTTGTACTTGATGCGAAATATGCCCCAGCGGCCAAACATTCCGTGTTGTTTGCACGCCTGGTTTCCAGAAGGTCCGCACGATTTATTGTTCAGCCAGCCTCCATCAATATTCGTCCGTTCCCAATACTTGTCGTAGGCTTCACAAGGAAAGAAAACACTATTGCACCCACCGCTCAAACACATCGGCCCGGTACTGCCGGTGTAATTTGCGTGGGGATACTCCCGTTCCCACCCATCACTTGGGCAGCGAAAGCCATCAATCACGGGCGGAAGCTGACTGGGAAGTTTTTGGATCCAATTGAGCGTAATTCGAGCAAATTCACCCTCTGGCGGCATCGAATCATAGATTGCCTGCTCTTCCATGTAGGGCAAAATGCTGGCCATCCACGATGCCTGCACATTGTTGTAATTCCCTGAAGGACCCATGGGGTTACTCGCGAAACCGCCGGAAATGTACCGTCCCTTTTCGTCCCGGGTGAATCCCACCTCTCCACCTACCGGAAAATACTTGCGAGTATCGGCGTGATTGATCAACCCCAGGCCAAGTTGCTTCATGTTGTTGCTGCATTGAGTTCGCCGAGCCGCTTCCCGCGCGGCTTGCACGGCGGGTAGTAGCAATGCGACCAGGATTCCAATGATGGCGATGACCACCAACAACTCGACAAGCGTAAAGCCCGTCACGGCGCGATGAGTCCGCATGCCCGCGTTCCTTCCGATCGATGAATAGAGAATTGTTACGAGCGATCTCGTTCACGCGTCATCGCGAGCGATTGAGATGATTGAGCCACGCGCCGTTGCGAAGCCAACCGCTGTCACGCCTGCGCCAGCACGCGGCCGTGCCGGCGAATACCACCTCAAAAACGCCGAGAAATTCCTGAACGAGAGAAGTCTGCCCCTAGCGAAAGGAAGAGCCGCCCGACGGCAACTGCCGTTCATTGTAGCGCGCCTTGCCAAATCGCACGGGTCAAAACGCCAACAAGTGAATTTTTATTGCTAATTGACAATTTGTAAAGAGGTAGTTCGACGCAATTTTCGAATTGACGAAAGTGGCGTCGAGAAGCCTGGTCGATACCCGCGAGCGCGTCGCGATCGGCGCTGTCGGATGACAGATGACACTCGTCAAGGCGAATGGCATTGCCCTTGATTTAGGCCCTCAAATGGCGATTCCCTCCTGCGCGTGCAACAGCGCATTTTGGAATTCGCCAACCGACAATTCGTCGCCAGGTCGAAACCAATTTGGTACATTTTGGCTCCCTGCACCCAAATAATTATTGACAGTCGTTAGACAACCATTATGATCAGGAGGAGTGGTCTAACGATTGCTAAAAAGCTATTCTGCATCGTTCGACCGCGTCCTCGGCCAGGGCTTGTCACTTTCCTGGTCGCGTGGCGGGTGGTTTTTGGCGGTTTCAGCGGACTTCTTTTCTGGCTCGTGTTTGCTCGTGGAGTCCTCGGCATACGCGGGAGGTGTGTCTCACTCTGATTGAGGCTCTTTTTTTCGAGGAAGGTGATTAATGAAGCAGATCTCTTTTTTCCGTAGTTCGGGGCGGTGGGGCGCGGCTGCGATGGTCGCGCTCATCGGCGGGGCGCTGGCGGCCCAACCCGCCGCGGCGGTGCTGGATTACTCCTCATCGCTGGCCGCTTCGTTCAAGGCCACGTTTCCGGGGAATGACCCCGGCGCTGGCGCGCCGGTGGGTAATCCCTTTGGGGACTGGGCGCTGCTCGGCCCCGGCGGTTCGCCGTCGGAGCTAGTCGCGGTGGGCGGTGGTCTGCCTGCCTCGGGTCAACCCGGCTGGTGCGAAGGTAGTGCCGGTGCCTGCACAACTCCGGCGCCGTACACCTATTTCGGCACGCAGTGGCAGCCCGGCGTGACCATCGATCCTCGGATCGCTGGCCACGGCGTCCAACAAGTGTTGTGGACGGCCCCGGGAAGCATCGATGAAGGCGGCGTCTCGCTCAGCGGATCGATCGAGCAATTGTTCGAAACGGCCCGCCGGCTGCGGATCAGCGTCTATAAGAATAATAGCGCTACCGCCGCGTATTTTGTCGACGCGAAGCCGCCGATCGTCAACGGTGTGTTGCTGCAGCGAGTCAATTTTGGGCCATTTGATATCACGGTGGCTCCAGGTGATACGCTGAAGTTTGTCATGGACGGGAGCGGAGCAGGCGGCACCGGTGTCGCGACATTCGCGGCTTGGGACGTGACGCTCACCGAGAAGACTCTCGTGCCAGAACCGACCGCTGCATGCCTGTTGGCCCTTGGCGCCGGACTATCTTGGGGGGCCGGCCGTCGACGCGGTTAACATGGCTCACCGCTCCGGCAAAGCGCGGGCAGGTTTGCCGGAGTGGCGAATTGTTTGGGCCGGTCCATTTCGCGCGTGGACCGGCCATTTGATCCGCGGATTCGTTCCGCTTGTCGAAAGCGGCGATCGTGCGGAGGACGTTGCGTCGGGGGACTTTTTCAATTCGGCAGGGGCGGCTGGAATCTTGCGCCAGCGACCGACTGGCATAAGAGCGGAAACTCACACTTTGCATCAAAGGCGGCTTCGATCCGCTAAGCTCTGGAGGCTGAAGGATATCATGTCACGCAAATTGGGGCAGGCATTCGGGTTGGCGGTCCTCTTGGCAGTATTCGGCTCGCAATCTTGCGCGACAGCGGCCGTTCACGACCTTGCCGCGGAATTCTCTACCACGTCGAATCCAAACGGCGTGTGGACGTACGGTTACATGACGGCGCAGCAGTTCACGTACACCAACGACGGCTTTCTCACGACGGGCGTCAGCGGCGGGTTTGTACCTTACGACATGGTGGGCAACTCCGGCGGCGCAGGAGCACCTGGCTGGACCACGAGTTTCGGCTTTCCGTTTGCCGGCGTGTGGAGCCGACCGGAGACGGCCGCTTCGGTCGCGCCGTATCCCAGCCTCACCGACTTTCCCAGCGCCGAAGGCGATAATCCCAACTACCCGAACGGCGTCGTCGGCGGCCACGGCCCGAACTGCAACTTCTGCTCCGGCTGGTATGCCGTGAAATACACGGCTCCCACGAACGAAGTCATCGACTTTGAATCGAAAAGCTGGCAGACGGCGATTTATCCCAATGTGCCTCCCAATCCACTCTATGGCGGTGCGACCCGTTCGCAACAGATTCTCATTCAGAAGCAAGTCGGCACCACCTACTCGGATTTGTACCGCTCGCCGATGGTCAGCCGCCACGGGATCATCAATCGCGATGGTACTCCCGAGCACACGGCCGCCGACGCGCCCGAGCCGGGCAAGGCGGAGAGCTACGCCACGCAAGCGGACGAAATCAACGCCTCGATTGCCAATTCCGAGCGGCCCAATATTTCGCGGCTCACCAACATTTCACTCTCGGCGGGCCAGTCGATCATCATCAGCTTCGCTCCGTACAATGGTGAGAATCACGTCGGCTTTCTGGGATTCGACGCCAAGGTCACTTCTGGCGCCGATCGCGTCGCCACCACGCGGTGGGACCTGGCGACCGACTTCAGCGTAACCGGCGCTTCGGCCACCGGTGTCGGGCCGGACGCGGCCTGGTCCTATGGCATGCTGCGTGGCGGCAATTTCTCCGCTTACAACACGATCATGAATGGCGTGATCGCGGAAGACACCGGTACCGCGACGCGCGAGAATCACGGCTGGGGTACGCAGCAACTGGGCTGGTTTGCACCGGAAGCACTAAACGTCGCCGAAGGGCCGGTGACGCCGGGAATCATCAAGGATTCCGACGGCTTCAACGCGCTCACCGGTGGTGTTGATGCCGGCGGATTCACGCTGCCGCCCGACGGCGACTGGACCGGCGGCAAAGTCATGCTCCACACGCCCTCGGCCGACATCGATGCGGCGCAAACCAGCGTGGTCCGCTGGACGGCCCCTCGCAGCATGACCGTCAACGCCAGCGGCGGACTGTGGCGCGGCACGCTGCCGGATGACACCGATCGCACGCATCAATACAAGCTTCTCAAGAACGGCACGATGATTGCCAGCGGCACGATCGACGAGCTGAGCTTCGACTGCGGCGCCGGCGGCACGAACTCTGCCTGTGCTGAATCTTTTACCGCAAACAACATTGCCGTCGTGGCGGGCGACCGGCTCGACTTGCAGATCCTGCCCGCTTCCGGCGGTGGCAATCCGCTCGGCGACTTCAATAACGACGGGCAAGTCGACGCCAGGGACTACACGGTCTGGCGCGATCACTTGGGAAGCACCACGCCGTTGCCGAACGATAACGGCCTGGGCGGTCCGATTTCTCAGTCCCACTACACGCTCTGGAAGACGAACTACGGCAGCACCGGCGGTGGCGGCGGCGCGGCTGCGTCGCCCAGCTTCGTCGGCGTCGATTTCACGGTCGAAGTGGCCAACCTCGCTGCCGGCGCCGTCCCCGAACCATCGGCGGCAGTGCTGGCGTTGCTGAGCGCTGTCCTCGCTTCGCTCTTCGGCCGTCGTTCGCAGCAGCGATAGAGTGCGGACGACGCGAAAGCTCCGACCAGCGCGGCACAAGTTCCGATCGCGGCTGTCGCCAATCGTAGCGGATGAGGGCGTCGACGATCGCACCAGCGCTGCGGCTGCGTGCGCTTGAGGAGTTCTGCGGAATGCGATCTGGCCACGCAAGCGGATTTACGCTCGTCGAGCTGCTGGTCGTGATCGCCATCATCGGAATCCTGGTTGCGCTCTTGCTTCCTGCGGTGCAGGCGGCGCGCGAAGCGGCGCGCCGGATGCAGTGCGGCGACAACCTCAAGCAAATCGCGCTCGCCTGTCATTCGCAGCTCAGCGCGACCGGCAGCTTGCCGTATAGCGAGTTCGCCTGGCACGAACGGATGAATTCGCCGCAGTGCACGATGTCGTTGGGCCGGGTGAACAAGGGCAACGGCGTCAGCTGGCTGGTGCGAATTCTGCCGCAGCTCGATGACCAGCCGCTGTACGATCGCTTTGCAGAACATGCGTTCGCCGGTGACTTCATGATTGGCGGGGGGCTGAGCAGCACGATGCCCGCACACGCGACGGTCATCCGTGAGCTCGTGCAGCTGCAGATCAGCTCCTACCACTGCCCGTCGGACGACTACGGCCAGAACCTGGTCCAGGACCAGCCCGACTGGACCGGCGTGCCGCAGGCCACGACGAACTACAAGGGCTGTGTTGGCAACACCCTGGTGAAAGCGGCCGGCGACTGGCGGATCTTTGAATGGGTACCCATCTCCGGCGAACCGGCCCCCGGCGATTGGCACAGCGGCGACAAATGCAACAACGGCTTAATGTGGCGCAATGATTTCCTCTTTCGCAAAACGCGCTGGCGCAGCCTCACCGACGGCGCCAGTCATACATTTCTCGCCGGGGAAGCATTGTCCGAATTCGATCAACATTCGTCGTGGTCATTTGCCAACGGCACATGGGCGACCTGCTCGGTATTTCCCAACCACTTGATCGCGATCGGTCCCGGCGATCGCGAGCGCTACCGCCGGCTGCATGGCGAGAGCCTCGGTTTTCGCAGTTACCATCCCGGCGGCCTGCAGTTCTGCTACGCGGATGGGTCGGTCCATTTCATCGACGACACGATCGACATGTTCACCTACCGGGGGCTGAGCACGCGCAATCAAGCGGAGGCATTGGGAGGCGTCGGACATTGACTTCATTCGGCGCGGAGGAGACTGCTCGGTTCGGGCGACTAGCAAATCGGCACCACCATGGTCTGGCGATGGGGCTAGCCGCCTTCGTGCTAGCGGGTTGCGGTCCCAATCTTGAAGCTGCCGTGAACGGCAGGCTCAGCTTTCGCGGAAACCCCGTGGCCGGTGCCCAGGTCGTGTTCCAATTCAAGGGCCAGGGGCCGGTGGGGTACGCCATCACCGATGACGAGGGAAATTACCGGTTGAGCACCGGGGGAAACGCCGGCGTGATCCCGGGAATCTACCGCGTCGCCATCAGCTCGCCCGACGTCAAGCTACCCGATCCGTATGGCAGCGTAGTGACCTCACCCTTGGAGTTTGACGTGAAGTCCGGGAACAACGAAATCGACATCGCGCTGGAGTAGACTGGGCGCGAACGTAGACTAAGCGACAGCGGAACAGAATTCGGAACCAGAGATGAAGAGAACGAGGCAAATTTTAGCGGGCCGCCCCATGCGATTCGAAGCGCTGGAAGCCCGCTCACTGCTGGCGGCGCAGTCCTGGAATCTGGCGGCCGACTTTGCCGCGGACTACGCCGGCGGACTGCCGCAGCACAATCCGAACGGAGTCTGGGCGTATCTGGCCACGGACGGGACGACTAGCTCGCTGTTGAAAACCAACGGGGGCAACCCGAACACGTTTGGGGTGGGCGCGGGCTGGGCCGAAACAGCCGGCGTCCCATCCTACGCGCGCGGCGGCGCCTTTGGCTTTCCCAGCCAAACGATGGCCGGCCACGGCCCGATCCGCATTGTCTGGACGGCGCCGGCAACGGCCGATCTCGGCGGCGTCGAGCTGAGCGGTTTGCTCACCCAGGCGACATTCGCCCCGGACCGGCAGGTGCAGCTAAGAGTTTATAAGAATGATTCGTCGCTGCCGTTCTTGAGCGTGGATGCAAATTTTCAGACACAGAACGCGATCGTTCCCTTGCCGGCGACGCGAATCGCTATCGAGCCGGGCGACACTCTGACGATCGACGTCGATGGGCTTGGTCCGCTGGGAAATGGCGTATCGACGTTCGCGGCCTGGAACGTGATCGTCCAGGAATACCAGTTGCCTGGCGACTATAGCGGCGACGGCGCGGTCGATTCAGCGGACTTCACCGTCTGGCGCGACCAATTTGGCGCCACGGGTTCTCCTGGTACGCTGGCGGCCGACAGCACTTCCAGCGGCAATCTCAACGGCACGCCCGACGGCGTCGTCGACGTTTGGGACTACGCGTTTTGGAAGGAGCATTTTGGCACCCAGCTCGACTCCGGTATGCGGGAGTACGAATATCATCCCGCGGCAATCGTCGTCGCCCCAACGGGCGTGACTTTGCCGGACGGCTCGAGCCTCGACATCAGTGGCTCGCAAACTCAGGGTCTGCAGGAAGCCTTAAACTATTCGGCGCTACAGGGCTGGGACGTGTTCGTGCTGCCTGGCACGTACACACTGGATGCTCATTTGGACGTGGAGGAACTGCAGCTGCGCAGTTTCCGGCTCGAGGACGTCACGCTCAATTTCTCGGCGAACGTCACTGACTTCGGCATCCGCTTCGACAGCACGATGCAGGTAGATTGGTATTGGGACGGCGGCGCGTTGAACGCACCAGCCGCGACGCACGGCGTGCTCTTCGCCCCTCACACGCCGCACCCCAAAGATGGCCCGATCTACGGCACGGTTGGCGTCGTCGACAGCCGTTTCGACTTCAACATCGACATCCACGCGGCGGTGCACGATGTGACGATGGACACCACGCAAGCCGCCGTCAACGACACCACGCTTCATTTCCAGGATCATCCACGGAGCGCCGTCTATTTCGTCGGCAATGCCTTCACCGAGACGAACATCTTCTCGGAACCTCGCACCGACGATCCGATTCCCTTCGACCTGTTCAGCCCGGCGGGCCGGGTCACTGTTTTGCCGCCGGTGAATCAATTCGGGATTCCTGGTCCGGGTTCGTTGGCGACGGTCATCAAGCCGGACGGCACGCTGCTCGCGACACCGCTGAGCACCACGTCGGGCTTGCAGGAGGCCTTCGACTATGCCGCGGCCCACGACCTGGACGTCGTCGTCTTCGGTCGCGGCGTCCGCAACTCCAATCCGAACACCAGCTTCGGCCACTACACGCTCAACACGACGCTTTCCGTCGGCGACCTGACGGATCGCACGTACCGAATTTACGGAGTCACCTTCCTGTATCCGACCGAGGGCGGCACCGCGATGACTCTCGGCGACCTGGTGGACTCCGACTTCGAGTTGACCGGCGAGGTGGTGGGCTACAACTCGGACATCGTGCTCCAGATCGAGCCGGACACGGTGGGGATCACCAACAGCGTCGTCCGCGTTCAGCATCCCGTCGGCATGACGAACGACACGGAAGTTAATGTCTTGCTTGATCCGAGCCTGAAGTCGATCGACAACAGCGAGTTCTATTTTCACGAAGTCAACGAAGGTCAGTTTGGCATTCGCGTCGACAATCCGTCGGCAAGCACCTATTTCGAGCACAATTTCATCCGCACCGTCCACGACCATGCCACCAGCCAGGTTGCGGTCCAACTGGGGCAAAACCAAACGAACGCCTCGAACATTCGCTTGAACACGCTGGAGGTGCGGACGGCCGCCGCGCTCTACCCGTCCCACGCCGCGCTCCAGGTTTGGGGCGACTACAATGCCATCGACCTGATCGCCGTCGGCGCGGTCAGCACCTATGGCGCAAAATTTGAACCGGGCTCGAACAACAATGTGCTATTCTTTGGCACGCTGAGTGCGTCGACGCCGATAGCCAATTTTGGCGTCAACAATACTTTCATTCCCAAGGGAAGTGGCTCGGCCGCGCTTTTGGCGGGCGCCGCGGCATTCACCGATGCAGCAAGTGATTCGCCGGCACCAGCCGGGGCCGTCGATTCGGTCGTCCGGAGCGGCGGCGACGATGAACTCCTGCTCGTCGCAGTTTTCGACCGGTGGGCCGCGACGGACTCCGACCGCGCACTCGACGCGGCCACATCGCAAGATTTTGGTCTACAATCGGATGTTCCTCCCGATGCCAGCGCGCTCGATTGGTTGCTTGCGCTGGATGACCTGTCGCTTTGGAGTTTGAAATGATGACTGTAAGTCACGCGCTTCGCGGCGTTGTAACGAGTGCGTCACTCTTGACTCTGCTACTCGCGCTGGCAGCAGATTGTGCATGGGCCTTCCCCCTCGATCCGGTGCGCATTTTTGCCCGCGACATCAGTCCGGCCGCCGGCAAATTGGAAGTGGAAGCGTCGGTCTGGCAGGATGGCGAGCCCTTCGCGCTCGACCAGGGACAGCGGATTTACGTCGAAGAGCGCGAAGTCGAAACGGACGCCGAGGGGCGATTCGATTTCTGGCTCGGCGAGGGCAAACCGGTCGAGGGCCAATTGAAGGGCGAGCAATTCGGCCTCAATCAGAAGCTGCGGCTGCAGCTCCACTATCGCGTGCCCGGATCGGAGCAGTTTCGCAACGTGCGGCTCGATCTCTCGCCGATCGACAACGCCTACATCGCCAGCCACACGTCCGCGCAACCGCTTTCCAATGAGGCAGCCTCGCGCGGCGCCAAATTATTCAAGCCGTACGAGCCAAAGTTCCGCGACTTCGCTCCCGAACTGGTTCGCCGCGGCCTCGTCACGCTCTATCCGGACGGACGGCTGCAAACGGAAGACGGTTCATTCGTCGAAACAACCGGCACGACAACTTCCGGAGTCCAGGAATTCTTCGACTACTGCACCGAGCATCACGTCGACGGCTACATCATGGGCGGATCCCTCCCGCACGCCCAGCAGGTCGTCTACCAGATCTGGACGCCGCTCCACATGCACCCGGCCCAGGGAATCCGCATCGACACCGGGGCAATCACGCTGCAGTTCATGCCCGAGCTGGGCGACCAGCCGGGCCTGACGATCGACTCGTGCATGATGAACGACATCCGCATCCGCGGCCTGCTACATTACATGGGCAGCGGCTACGCCCTCTCGATCAAGCCAGCGAATCCGCTTCCCCTCGATCGATTCGTCGGCAATACGATCGTCGACACGATCGCCTACGTCACTTCGATCGCCTGCCGAGATGCACGCGGCGCGATCGAGTTCGACGGCTCGGTGAACTTTTGCCGCTTCGAATTCAACGAGATCAATCATGGCGGCGTGGGCATTCACGTCGCTCCGGGAAGCAGCTTCAGCAACAACCGCATCACCTGCAAGCACGTCCACGGTCAGACCGGGGCTTCGATCCTCGACGAAGCCGGGGCGGCCAACGTCTGGGAAGTGAACGTGAACTGCGATGGCGTCGATCCGCTGGGGATCGTCACCAGCGGGCGCGACAGCCTCTGGTTCACCAGCGTCAATTCGCGGACCAGGCCGGGACTCGTGCTGGAGCGAGCGGCGAGCGGCAACCAACTCTTCCTGATGGGCCTCAACGGCGGCTATGACAACCGCGCAGAGAATCCGACCAATCGTTTCTACGCCTCACCGGGCACGCCGGCAGCAAAGCTGCATTTGGGCTACGCCGTCGAAACTCCACCCGTTCCCGCGAGCGGCGAATTGGTCGTCAATCGCAACCCTTTTCCGGTGGTGGTCATGTTCAAGTCGCCCGGCTCCGTTGCCCAATGGGAGCTCAACGATCCGTACGGCGCCGCGGAACGATTCGAAGGGCCGCTCGCCTCGGGGCAAACGATCTATTTGGCGCCGGCGGAAGCGATTCGACTCCACTTTGCCGGCTACGCGCCGAGTTGGCGCTGGCGAGCCGTGCAGTAATCGGCCGCTTTCCTTTTGCAAAGCGCGCGGGAACGCCAGTCCTCAAGCGATCATCTTGTCGATCACGCGCCCGTAGACGTCGGTGAGGCGGAAGTCGCGGCCTTGATAGCGATACGTCAACCGCTCGTGGTCGAGGCCCAAGAGCTTGAGAATCGTGGCGTGCAAATCGAAGGTCTCGACCGCATCCTCGACCGGGAAGCAGCCAAAGTCGTCGGTCTGTCCCACGCTGCCTGGCTTGAGTCCGCCGCCGGCCATCCACATGGTGAATGCCGAAATGTGGTGGTCGCGGCCGACACCGCTCGTGCCCTGCTTGGGCTGAGCCACGGGCGTGCGACCAAATTCGCCGCCCCAGATCACCAGCGTTTCGTCCAACATCCCGCGTTGCTTCAAATCCTTCACCAGCGCGCCGCAGGCTTGGTCGATCGCCCGACACTGCCCCGGGTGAGACACCGCGATGTCGGTGTGGTGATCCCAATCGCCCATGTGAATCTGGACGAACCGCACACCCCGCTCGACCATGCGGCGCGCGAGCAGGCAGTCGCGCGCAAACGACGGTTGCTGCGGCTGGCAGCCATAGAGTTGCAGCGTCTCCGCGCTTTCGCCACTCAAGTCGGTCAATTCCGGTGCGCTCGCCTGCAGCGAGAACGCCAGCTCGTAGGCCGAAATCCGCGCCGCAATTTCGCGGTCACTGTTTTCGCCGTAACGCAGCAGATTGAGCTGGTTCACCGCGTCGACGACTTGCTTCTGATCGCCGACCGTAATTCCCGGTGGATTGGTCGTGTTGAGAATCGGCTCGCCCTGGCTGCGGATCTCGACGCCCTGGTAAGCGGGCGGTAAGAAGCCGTTGTGATAGTTGCCGTTCTTGCCGCGCGTCGGACCGTTGCTGTTGATCACGATGTATCCGGGTAGATTTTCGCTCTCGCTCCCCAAGCCGTACACCAGCCATGCACCGAGGCTCGGACGGCCCGAATTGCGATGCCCCGTGTTGAGCATGTATTCCGCATGCGGATGGACCGTCTCGGTCGTGACGACGGTTCGGACGAACGTCAAATCGTCGACCACGTCGGCTGTGTGGGGCAGTAGCTCCGTGACCCACTGACCACTTTCGCCATGCTGCGCGAACTTCCACGGGCTGGGCATCACCAGCGGCTGCCCGTCGCGAATCTGCGCGAATTGAAGTCGCTTGACCATCGATTCGGGCAGCGGCTGATCGGCGAATTCGGCCAGGGCCGGCTTGTAATCGAACATATCCAAGTGACTCGGCCCGCCCGTCATGAAAAGCTGAATGACGCTCCTCGCCTTGGGCGCAAAGTGGGGCGGCTTGGGGGCGAGCGGGTTCACGATCCGCGCGGCGGTCGCCGATGCAAAACCTTCTCTCCCCAGCATCGTCGCCAGGGCGGCAGTCCCCATCCGCAGACCCATATCGAGAAAGCGACGTCGCGTCGCCAGCTGCTCAGGAAGAATCGGATTTGCCACGGTACTACTCCCGCGTAATGAACTCGTCGAGATTCAACACGGCCCGCGCCACCGCGGTCCAGGCCGCCTGTCCCACTACTTCCGCCGGCTCGCCCTGCCGACCAACGATGGTCGCGGCCCGTCCCGGGTCTTCCGCCAATTGCCGCCGCTGCGCCGCCAGCAAACTGATCAGCACTTGCTGTTCTTCAGGCCGCGGCGCTCGCCCCACGCATCTCTCAAACAGCCACGTCAGCCGCTGCTCGTCCGCATCATTTGGGCGCTCCGTCATCGCGCGATGCGCGAGCGCCACCGCCGCTTCCACAAACCACGGATCGTTCAAGAGGGTGAGCGCCTGAAGCGGCGTGTTGCTCGACGGGCGGCGCGGACACGACTCGACGGCGTCCGGCGCGTCAAACAGGCGGAAGTACGGATGTGGCGTCAGTCGCCAGAAATGCACGTACATCCCACGTCGTAACCGATCGTCGCCCGTGCTCGCCACCCACTGCGTACCATCGGCGCGCCCCACCATGATTCCCTCCGGCTGATAGGGAAAGACGCTGGGTCCGCCAATTGTCGTGTTCAGAATCCCGCCGGCCGAGAGCGAAGTATCGCGAATCGTCTCCGCATCAAGCCGCAACCGATTCTGACGGGCAAGCAACCGATTCTGCGGATCGCGCTCGGCCAAGTCCGGCCGCACGTGGGAACTCTGCAAATACGTCGCCGAATTGACGATCAACCGCTGAATGTGCTTGATGCTCCAGCCGTGGTCGACGAGTTCCGCCGCGAGCCAATCGAGCAGTTCTGGATGCGACGGCGGCGTCGACTGCAGGCCGAAATTGTCCGACGTCTCCACGAGTCCCGTGCCGAAGTATTGCTGCCAGATCCGATTCACCATCACGCGGGCCGTCAGTGGATTCTGCGGCGTGGCCGCCCACTTCGCCAGGTCCAGTCGCGTCGGCTGAGTAGCGGCGGGTTGCAGCGGCGGCAAGCAAGCCGGCACGGCCGCCGAAACTTCTTGCCCCAGCGACGGATCCAATGCATCGTAGGTCTTGGGATTGTCCGTGCGCTGCTGCATGACCAGAGTGGTTACCGTCGCCGGCATGCTCTTTTCCAGCTGATCGATCACCGTCTTGCGCTTTACCGACCCGGTGTCTTGATTCCAGAACTCATTGCTGAGCGAAGTCGGAATGTCGGCCGACCGCTCAGCCAGCGGCATCGCCAGGTACGCTTGCGACGCTCCATCCAACGCCTGCCGTTTCTCCGGCGGCAGCCTGGTGGCCCATTTTTCGATCCGCTGTTTGAGCTGCTCGCGATACTGAGCGACCGCCTGGTCATGGGCGTCTTGAATCATCTTCAGCTGTTCGGGCGAACGATCCTTCGACAGCATGCCGATCGCCATCCGCAGGTCCGTCGGCATCGCCATCATCTCGTCGTTCGTGATCCGCGCCGCCCACACCAGCGGATCCTGGTCCGGTCCTCCCTGGTAGGCAAACATTTCGCGCCTCAGCTGCGTCACTTGCCGCTTCAGCGCGTCCCGTTCCGACACTTGTTCCGGCGTGGCAAAGTCGTGGACGACGTCGTCCGCCTGGTTGAAAAACGCGTAAATCTGGCAATACTCGCGCTGCGAAATCGGATCGAACTTATGGTCGTGACAACGGGCACAGCCGAGCGTGAGCCCCAGATAGGTTGTGCCGAAGGCATTCACCCGGTCGACCATCGTCTCCACCGGGTCGCTTCCTTGCTTCAACGAATTGCAGCTGAAGCCGGTGGCCACGAGGCGGTCTTCGCTCGGCGGCGCCATCAAATCGCCGGCCAATTGCTCGACGAGAAATTCGTCATACGGCATGTCGCTGTTCAGCGCATTGATTACCCAGTCGCGATACTTCCACATCTCGCGCTTGGTATCGAATTCGTAACCGGCGCTATCCGCATACCGGGCCAGGTCGAGCCAATGCCGCCCCCAACGCTCGCCGTAGTGTGGAGATGACAGCAGCCGCTCGACCACCTGCTCGTACGCGGCCCGGGATGGGTCTGCCGCGAACTGACTGACCTCGTTCTCGGTGGGTGGCAGGCCGACCAAGTCGAGCGTCACCCTTCGCAACTCGGTCGCCGGGTCGGCCTCCGGTGCGGGCGCGATTTGTTCCTGTTCCAGCCGGGACAGAATGAAGTAGTCGATCGGCGTGCGCGGCCAGGCCGCATTCACCACGCTCGGGATCGCCGGCCGCGCCACGGGTCGGAACGCCCAGTGCACCTGTTCGTCCGCTGCCGCTGGGCGGATTCCCGCCGGCCAATTCGCCAGGCACGACGCCGCGAATGCGAACAGGATCAGCCGATGGCGTAATTTGGATCGAACCATGTTGTGGCGAGCGTTGCCGCTCGTCCGGGAATCCGTGGTTCGTAGGCGACTGGCCACAGGTCTCGACGCTCCACAGCATCGCGGCCAGTCGAGGCAGGTATTATCCAGGCATGCGAGATCGGGCGTCGCGTCGATGCAATTCGGTCGATTCCGTCGATTCGATTGACGCTCAACCGTCCCGCCATTATGATGACATTTATTGCTAAAAAGCAACCCATAATTCGGTTGGTGCGGGCGACTTTTCCTAAGAGCGGCGGGGCGATTGCGGCTCCCAGGCCTGTCGGCGACGCTATCTTCGTTCGTTGGAAAGTCCCCGCCATTGAGGGATTTTGCACATGCCGGAAACTGCCTCTGCATCCTCGAACGTGCTTGCGGGCTTCGGCTTCATTCTGATCGCGGCGATCGCCGGCGGCGCATTCGGTCTGCAGTACCGAATTATGCGCAAGTACACGGTCGAGAACACCTCGTTGATCTCGCTGTTTTTCGCAACGATCGTCGTGCCCTTGATCGCGGCGCGGATCTTGCTGCCGGGCTGGACCGATGCCATTCGCGAAGTCGGCTGGCAGCAAAATTTGCTCGTCTTCGCCTTTGGCTTTGGCTGGGGACTCGGCGCGATCACTTACGCGTACGGCTTCAACATTCTCGGCATGGCCTTGGCTGCCGCGATCATCAAGGGGATCACCATCACGATCGGTTCCGGCTGGCCGCTCCTGCGACGCTGGGAGATCGTCGATCCCTCGGTCAAGACGACCACGATCGTTGGCCTGTGCATCCTGCTGGTCGGCACGGCGCTTGCCGGCGTGGCAGGCGTTTGGCGAGAGCGCGAGCTGTCGCGGGAAAAGCATCTCGATCCGGAGCGTCCCGAAGAACACTACGCCACGATTCCCAAGCCAAAATCGGGCCTTTTTGCTGTCGGCCTGCTGATGGTCTTGATCTCCGGCGTGCTCAGCTCGTGCGCCAATTTAGGATACGACTACGCCCGGCCGCTGGAGCAGGCCATGGGCGGCGACCTGAAGTGGAAGGCCACGTTGATTCGCTGGATGCCCATGTATTGGGGCGGCATCACCGCGCTCTTTATTTTCATGGGCGGCAGCATGCTGCGCAACGGAACGTGGAGAAACTACTTTGCTCCTGGCACAACGCGCGACTTCCTGATCGCCTCGACGATGGGCTTCGTCCATTTTCTCGCCCAGATTCCCTACGGCATCGGCGCCTATTACCTCGACCGCGCCGGACGCGCGGATTTGGGAACGACCGTCGGCTGGGGCGCCAACATCGGCATGGCGCTGATTGTGGCCGCCAGCATCGGCTTTGCCACAGGTGAATGGAGTGGCATCGCCAAAGGGACGGTCCGAACGCTGCAAACGGCGATCGCGATTCTCATTCTGGCGATCATCATTCTCGCCTACGCCAACAGTCTGCAGGCGTCCTGATTCGGGGGTCACGCAACTAGCGCGAAATTGTCCCTGCGGCCGCTGTGCGCCGCGGAATTGTAAGGTTGGGAGCGGCCAAGCGTTGCAAAGTAGTTCTGAAAATTTCCGCACCCCGTGCAGAATTGGCTTTTTAGCAATCAAAGTCCATGCTAAACTGGACGCTTCGTGCTGCTGGCTCCCCATGTCCAGCCTGGGCCCACGGGCGATTCCACTGTCTCTCGAAGCGTAAGTCCTTATGACATCATCTGTTGCTCCGCCACGGGCGCTGGACTTGGAGTTTGCCCGCGCCACGGAACATGCGGCGCTGGCCGCCTGGCGGTGGTTTGGCCGTGGCGACAAGAACGCCGCCGATCTGGCCGCCGTCGAAGCCCTTCACAGGCGATTCCAGACGATCGACTGCCAAGGGCTAGTTCGCATCGGCGAGGGGATCAAAGACAACGCTCCGGGGATTTTCACCGGCGACCGCGTGGGTCGCTGGCATGCCCACTCGACACCCGCCGCGATCGCTCTCGATCCGATCGATGGCACAACGCTCACCGCCAAAGGGCTCCCGGGCGCAATTTCGGTGCTCGCCGCCGCAATCTGTGATTCGCCCGACGACGATCCGGCGCACATGTTCCCGGCGATCTCGTCCCACTACATGCAGAAACTGGCAGTCGGTCCGGCGGTTGCTGCGTGTGGTCTGCCAATCGATCTCGATGCGCCGCTGGAGGCGACTCTCGCCACGATTGCCAGGGCACTCGACAAGCGCGTTGCGGACTTGATTGCAGTGGTTCTCGATCGGCCGCGTCACCAACACCTCGTCGAAAACCTGCGAACATTGGGCTGCGGGATTCGCCTGATTTCCGATGGTGACGTCGTGGCGGCGATCGCTCCGTCGCTGCCGAATTCGGGGGTCGATCTCTACGTCGGAATCGGCGGCAGCCCGGAGGCCGTGATATCTGCCGCGGCCATCAAAGGTCTGGGGGGCGAACAATTGTGCCGGGTCTGGGCCAACGACGACGAGGGTCGTGCGCAACCGCCAGGCAACGGCAAGCATGCGATCGATGATCCCGAGCGAATCTGGAACGTCGGTGAAATGGCCTGCGGCGACAACATCGTTTTTGTGGCGACGGGCATCAGCGACGCGTCGATACTACGGGGAGTTCGCAAGCATTCGCAACATTGGATCACCCATTCGCTGCTCGTGAGCAGCCGCACCAAAGCGATTCGCTTCGTGGAAACCTATCACGAAGTTGCCGAGAGGCCCGCCGCCGGACCTCATTTCCGCGACTTCGAACCCTTGGCTGCGACCTCGCTCGCCTGAGCAATTCCCTGGCGTCGGCTTTGTGACCACCTCATCGCAAGACCCAAGTCATGCAATCTCCTAACTACATGAATCACAAGATCGCTTGTCGCCGAATCGTGCTGATCGGCGCGCCGGGCGCTGGCAAAGGCACTCAAGCCAAGCGATTGGCGTCCACACATCAACTTGCACACATTTCCACCGGCGAAATGCTGCGGGCGCTCGTTCAATCGGAATCCGCCATCGGCATTAAGGTTCGAGCCCAGATCGAGTCGGGCAAATTGGTCAACGACGAATTGGTGATTGCCTTGGCCGCGGATCGACTCCGCCAGTCGGACGCCGATCGCGGTTACGTGCTGGACGGCTTTCCCCGCACCGCTTACCAGGCCGAGATGCTGGACGAAACCCTCGCCTCGGCCGATTCGCGCCTCGATTGCTGCATTCATCTGAGAGTTGACTGCGAGATGATCATCGAGCGAATCTCCAAGCGTTCTGAAATCGAGTGCCGTGTGGACGATTTGCCGGCGACGATCCGACATCGCCTGGCGGTCTTCGAGCGCGAAGCGGCGCCGCTCCTTGAGTACTATCAACGTCGAGACTTGCTCCGCGAAGTATCCGGCGCCGGAAGTTTGGAGGAAGTCGCCGCCAACATCCGCCGGGTTCTTGGGCAGCGTCGAGTTGCCGTCTCGTAAATTCGGCAGAAATTGTCAGCGACGAGCTAATTCTCGATCGCAGATTCAAGCGGAAGTGCCGTCGTGTATTTGACCTGCTTGAGTGCGAAACTCGAGCGGATTGCCGCGATGCCGCGAATCTTCGTCAGATGACTCAGTAAAAAGCGCTCGAACGCCGCCACGTCTGGCACCACCACACGCAGTAGGTAGTCAGAATCTCCGGTCATCAAATAACATTCGAGCACCTCGGGACACTTGGTGATCGCCTGCTCGAATCGCTGGAGCGTCGGTTCATCTTTTTTCTCCAAGCTGACTTCGATGAACACGCTGGCCCCGAGCCCCAGCCGTTCCGGGCTGAGCATTGCGACATAGCTCCGCATGTAACCGCGTTCTTCGAGCGCTTGCACCCGCCGCAAGCATGCCGACGGCGACAGGCCGACTGCCTTCGCCAGCGCAGCGTTGGATATGCGCGCGTTTCGCTGCAATCGATCCAAAATCTTGGCATCAAGATCTGACAACGCTTCGATTGACATGGAATTGCTTGATTCGTCCGACTCCTGCAAGGTAATTGCATCCATTATGCCAAACGGTCAACGTTCTGCAATCTTTTCCGATGAAGACGGCAGTTAGCAGGATGGTCAGACACACATTCCCGGCGCACGACAGGCTACCGTGTAAGAAGGCGGCGAGACGCCGCACGGCTCGGAATCAGAATTCCACAAGGCGGTTTAGACACCAACAAAATGCGATGCTGGCGGCAGATCGCGGCCCGCGGCAGCATCGTCAAGCGGAGGGCATGGGACTCGAACCCACAACCCCATTACTGGGGCACCACATTTCCAGTGTGGCCGCTAGCCATTCGCTTACCCTCCAAGAACTGCCCCTCCAATTGTGCGTATTGGAGCGCTCAGCCGCAAGCGGATTGTTGCGTCCGGCGGCGGCAATCGGTTAGTCGGTCGGCTGGATCAGCTTAATGAACTCGGCGTTCGACTTGAACTTGTCGAGCTTCGTGGTGAGCTGCTCCATTGCGTCGACGTGGTGCATCGAAGAGAGCGTTCGGCGGAGCATCGTCGCGGCGCGGAGCGTGCTCTCGGGGAGCAGCTTCTCCTCGCGGCGGGTGCCCGATTGCTCGATGTCGATCGATGGCCAGACGCGGCGGTCGGCCAGCTTGCGATCGAGCACCAGTTCCATGTTGCCGGTGCCCTTGAACTCCTGGAAGATCAGCTCGTCCATGCGGCTGCCGGTATCGATCAGCGCGGTGCCCACGATCGTGAGCGAGCCGCCTTCCTCGAATGCCCGGGCCGTGGCGAAGAGCTTCTTGGGGATGTCCATCGCCTTGATGTCGACGCCGCCCGACATCGTGCGGCCGGTGTTGCCGACCCACTTGTTGAACGCCCGCGCGAGCCGCGTGATCGAGTCCATCAACAGGAACACGTCCTTGCCCATTTCGGTGAGCCGCTTGCAGCGCTCGATCGTAAGCTGCGAGAGCCGCACGTGGCTCTCGATGTCGTTGTCGAGGCTCGAAGCGAACACTTCGCCGTTGACGCACCGCTTCATGTCGGTGACTTCTTCCGGCCGCTCGTCGATCAACAGCACGATCATCGACACGTACGGATAGTTCGTGGAAATGGCGTTCGAGATGTGCTGCAACAAGATCGTCTTGCCGGTCCGCGGCGGGGCCACGATCAGCGCCCGCTGTCCCTTGCCCAGCGGCGTCAAAAGATCCATGACGCGCGTCGAAATCGGATGCTGGCCGGTCTCCAGCCGCAGCCACTCTTCCGGATTGATTGGCGTGAGCTCGTCAAATGTTTTGACCTTCGTATATTCATCCGGCGAGATGCCGTCGACGTCGAGCAATTCCTTGAGGCGCGGCCCCTGGCCGCGGCGATGCCGCTGCACCATGCCTTGCAGGAGCAGGCCCTCGCGGAGGCCGAACTTTTCGATCATCGTGCCGGGCACGAAGGGATCGGTCCGCTCGCGGGTGAAATTTGAGGCCGGATTGCGGAGGAAGCCGTATCCGTTGGGATGCATTTCCAGCACGCCCGAACCAGGCACCAGCGGCAATGGCTCGCCACTCTCTGGATAGTCGAAATCTTGCTGATCGGGCCGGTTAGCGGTCATGCCGCCGCTGCCGCCGCCGCTGCCGCCGCCGCGACGCCGTCCGCCGCCGCCACGATTGCGACCGCCGCCACCGCCGCCGCCGCGGTTGTAACCGCCGCCGCCACCACCACCGCCGCCTTGCCGGTTGCGGTATCGACCACCTCCGCCACCACCACCACCCCCACCACGCTTCTTCTTCATGTGATCCAACACCTTAATCAAAACCCGCTTTCATACTGGCCGCAACGAACGGCGACCACAGAGTGCCCGCGCATACTTCGGCCGCAAAACGCCGTCATATTGCTCCTCGGGCAAAACAAAAAACTAACCATTCACATACCGGTATCCAAAACAACCGGCTCGGATTCGGCCGCGGCGACCGCCGGAGCGATCGCCAACAAAAACCGAACTGGTGCGACTTACGCCGCCGCATTCCTAGAGCTGTGCGGATTTGGCGCCTCACACGGCGCAAACCCGAACGTCCCCCAAAAGATCAACAACGTGTCGCCGAAAGCGACATCGGTCATGTACCTGCAGCATCCGTCTTAAGCCGCAACCCTGATGGCATCGTGTTGCACGGTAGACCCTCCTGGTCAAAGTTCAATTGCGATCGGTTCAATTGCAATCGGCGGCGCGCACATCGCGAGGCGCGCATCAACTCGGTTCTGCTTCCGAACGTCTTTGTTTCGCTCCCCCGAGCGAACGGACACAAGACAACGAGTCGGGCGTAGCTCAAGACACGTTGCTAAAGACGCAATGCAGAAGCAGACGAAAGCGCTTCACCACCCGTGGATTCGCTCGGCTGCGGCTCGAAAACTGCCACTTGCGATGCCGCAGGCCAGGGACGCTCCCACGGATACCCTCCGCCCAAGAAAACTCCTGTCGGCGGAAAGGCGGCCATTGGACTCACTCAGCTGCCACGAAGCTCCCAAGGAGCAAATCCTCGAGAAATCCAGGGCGGCCGCGAACCAATGCGTTTGGCCAGTAGAACCCGCCCAAAACTGGGCAGGACAATCAACTCATGCGTATTCTTCCCTACGAATCGGTCGCTGTCAAGGTTCGTGTGCAGGCGGGGACGGCAAAATTAGGACATTTTCGCGCGCGGCGGCCGGCAGAGGCGTCGATTCCGGGACATGCACACCCCGTGCACGGCCGTCCAGCTCTCGCCCGCCGCTTGCGAATTTGGGCCAACGGGCGGCTCCCTGACTGCGTTCGCAGCCATCCTTCCGGGGCGTTTCGGCAAAGTTTGCCCAAAGTCCCGGACCAGAATAACCGATACCGAGGGTGAGCGTGCCGCCGGCGGCCAAGTTCGCCGGTGCGCCTCGAATCAAGGACGATTGAGGAGCTGTCATGCCACGTACTTTTCGCCCGTTTCTGGGAACGATTCTCAGCCTGCTGCTGGCAGTCTCAGCAGCCGCCCAACAGCCGGGAATTCAATGGCAGCAAGACATCGAAACCGCCAAGGCGACAGCCAGGCAGAGTAACCGGCTGGTGCTGGTGCACGTCGTAGCCGACGGCTGCGGTCCCTGCGCGGCGCTCGAAAAGAACGTCTTCAATCAGCCGGGCGTGGCCGCGGCGATTGAGCAGCAGTTTGTGCCCGTGAAACTCAACGCGAATGAGTATCCCGGCATCGCCACGGGCTTCGGGATTACGCGGGTTCCCACCGACGTCATCATCACGCCGGACGGCCAGATCCTCAGCAAGACAATCAGTCCGCCGACGCCAATGGGCTACGTAGCCGAGGCAAACGCCGTCGCCACGAAGTATGCCAGCCAGAACGCGACGCAGATGCAGCCGGGCGCGGGCCAGGCCTATGTCGCCGCGAATGCACCGAACCTGCAGGGGCTGAATCCGGCTTATGCAAATCTGAAGATCGGCGAGGCAACGCACGTGCCGCCGATGTCGCCCGCCGTCGCGGGGACTGCTCCCCCGGCGCCGGCCACTACTTCCATGAACCCCTATGCGGCGCCGGCCGCAGCGCCCGCACCGCAGCCGGCGACGGTGATGAACGGCTACGCCGCTCCGGCCGCGGCACCAGCAACCGCAAGCTACCAGGCACCGATCACTCCCGTGCCGACAAATCCGGCCGCCAACCCTTACGGCTCCTACGCGCCGCCGAACCAAGCGCCGGCAGCGACGACCACACCGCAGTACGGTTACGGGGCCGCAGCGACAACCGCTCCGCCGGCTGCAGCAGCGCCGCCGGATGCCAGCGTGCCACCCTCCAACCTGACCAGCCCCGTCTTGGAGGAAGCACAGCGTCCTGCGACGACACAACAGGCCGCCGCGGTGCCTGATCCCTCCAAGCTGCCGCCCGGCGCGCCGCCGCTCGGCTTTGACGGCTATTGTCCGGTGAGCATGCGCAAGGCCTGGAAATGGGCACCGGGCGATCCGAAATACGGTGCGATCCACCTCGGCCGCACTTACTGGTTTGCGGGCCCTCAGGAGCAGCAAGAATTCCTCGCCAACCCCGACTTCTACAGCCCGGCGCTGGCGGGAATCGATCCGGTGCTCGCGCTCGACCATCGCCAATCGGTGCCGGGGCTTCGCGAGCACAGCCTCGACTACGACGGACAGTTCTATCTGTTCTCGAGCGAGGCCACGCTGCAGCAATTCACCAGCAGCCCGGAACGCTACGCCAGCGGCGTCCGCCAGGCGATGCAGCAGCAAACGCAGCAAACGCGTTGACGAGGTAGGTGTCCGGTTTCAGGCGTCAGGCTTCAGAATCAAATTCTCTGACACCCGAAACCTGACATCAGACACCCATATCCCTAGCTCAATCCTCTTTCAGCGATCGCTGTAGCCGCACGACTTGGGCTCGCACTTCTTCCATGCCGGGGTTCAGCCGCAGAGCGCGGCGGAAGGCTTCTAGCGCGGCGACGGGGTTGTCCTGCAAGAGGTAGCATTGTCCCATTCCCGCCGCCGCGGTGAAGTGATACGGATTGATCTCCAGCGCCTGGTGGCAATCACGGATCGACGACTCGTACTGGCTGCGATGGTAGTGGGCCGTGCCACGCTGGCACCAGGCCTCGGCGATCCAAGGCGATTCGTGGATCAACTGCGTGGCCAGATTGATTGCCTCTTCGTAGCGCTTCGAGTCGTTGAGCCGCACGACGTATTGCAGCGATTGCCGCTGCTGGCGATTCCCGACGCGGCACCATAATTCGCGGATGCCGTTGGCCGCAATCGAGCGGACGCCGCGGTCGCGGTCGATCAGTGCCCGGCCGAGCACCGCGTTCGAAGAGTAATCTCCGATGCAGCTCAACGCGAGGACACTCGCCCGCCGCGTCACGCAATCACTCATCGAAACCAACCGTTCGAGCGTCGCACAGCTGTACCGCTCGGAAACCTGGCTTAAGAAAATGGTCGAATCCTGGTGATTCAGATACCGCTGGTAGTAACCGACCAAGACCGGACTTCGCAATCGATTTGCGTCCACGCCAAACACTCCCTCACGAGGTGCCGATTAGTCTGTGTCTGCGGCTATTTCCGATGAGCTGGTCGACGAAGAGTGCGCACCGGGGAGCGGTAGCAGCCTCGTCGCCCCCCAGCGTCAAGCGGAAAGTTCTGCCGACAACCCTGCCGCGGTGGGTCGGCAAACCAACGGCAACCGTTCGTTGCCGTTCCCTGAGAACCCAGCCTGTCCTAGGCGTGGCAAAGAGTCCCTCAAAATCGCGAGCCGTTCTGCCTGATAAGTTGCTCGGCGTGCGTGTTCCTGCGTACACCGAAGCGTTGTCCGCGATCTCTAAGATTGAGTGTAATCACGATTGCGAACTGCACAACGAAAAAAATGCGTTCTCGACGCCGCCGCCGCGCGACGCAGCTAAGAAGAATTAAGACGATTCTCGAGCAAGAATTTGCGGCGCTGAAAGCGCTCTATCGAAAGGCGGCTGTTGCGGCGTAGGATCGAACAGGTTGCAGCGCTTTAACGGCCGGACAACCGCCATGAATCGCAATTTTCTTCACGAAAAAATGTTTTGCCAGTTGACATTATTGGCCCTGCTATTCCTCGCGGGCTCGGCCGCGACTCGCGGACAGGATCGCGCGCCGGTCGGCGTATTTTCTGTCGGCTGGCAGAACTTGCCACTCGCCAACGCCCTCGACCGGTTGCGTGCGGTAACCGAGGCCGACGTGTTTCTCGATCGCCGCGTCGACCCCAGCCAGAAGGTCCAGCTCACCGCGGCCAACGCCTCCATCGACGAAGTGCTCAGCAGCCTGGCGGCCTCAATCGGCCTGGGCTACGCGCGCATCGGGCGACTCCATTACGTGGGCCCCGTCGAAACCGCAACTCGCTTGCCCAAGCTCGTCGCCGAGCAGCGGCGTGACATGGCGACGTTGGACGTTGAACTGCGTCGCTCACTGTTGGGTCAGCGGCGATTGGCCTGGCCGCGGCTGACCGAGCCCCAGGGACTGATCACGGAATTGATCCACGAGCACGGCTGGAAGTTGACCGGCGCCGACTTGATCCCCCATGATCTGTGGGCTCAGGGCGAGTTGCCTGCCATGCCGTTGTCGAACCAGCTGACGGTGCTGCTGGCGGGCTTCAACTTGACGTTTCGCATCGACTCGCGGCAACAAACGATCGACATCGTCCCCGTGGAGTGGGGCAAAGTAGTCCCGCGCGTGGCGTCGCCGCGCTCGTCTTCACCGGCGCCGGCCACACGCCCTGGCAAGCAAGTCTTTTCGCTGCGAGTCGAGAACCAGCCGGTCGGGCGCGTTCTCGAACAACTCGCCGGGCGGCTGCATTGGAAACTAACGGTGGACGAAGCCGCGATTCGCGCCGCCGGCCTCTCGCTCGACCGACTCGTGTCGTTCCACGTAGAAAACGCGGACGAAGATCAGTTGCTTGCGGCGCTGCTCGCGCCGGCCGGACTGGCTGCCACGCGCGACGCCGACCGCATCCAGATCGCTCCGCGCCCCTGACACGCGGGGAACACGACGCGGCGGGCTCATTTCTTCGGTCCGACGCCGAACGTCGCCAGCCGCTCCAGCTGCTGCCGGATCGAAGATTCGATCTTGCCTTTGAACATCATCGCCGTGAACGGCAAGTCGCCGTCGACGACGAACTCTTTGTCCGTGGCGAGCGCTCGGCCAGTGATTTGAATGCCGAATGTCTTGAGTTTGAATTCCAGCGCATCGCCGTTGCGCTGGTGCTCCACGTCGCCGATCGAGTCCTTGAACTTTACGAGCAGCACTTCTTCGACGAAGCGATCGACGAGCTTGTTCGCATCCTCGCGGGACAGCTGGTGCGGCACGGTGACGCTGAATTTCGGCATTCCATTCCCTTCTTCAAATCATCGCCAGCCGCCGCGAGTTACTCGAGGGGCTCTTCATAATCGGCGCGATCGCGGTCATGCCACAGCGGCAATCCCGCTCGCACGCGCTCCGCCAAGACCTTCAATTTTTCGTCGGTTCCCGGGATGGCGTGGGTCGCGTCAAAACTCTTTTGATCGACCGATTCCGGCTCAAAGTTCCAATTCCCTTCACGAATCGCATCCAACACAGACTTCGTCACAATTCACTCCCCTTGATTGCGCACCTGACTGCCTGCGAAACTTTGTCTGCTTGGGCAACTTTGTCTGCTCTGGCAACAATGCCTGCCCTTCGCACGACCGAATTTTGGTTCAACCGAATTGATGTTCTCGTGTCCCCGTTGGCCCTCGTGATGACTGAATGCCGTAACGCTCCGGCGCTTCCGAGTATCGGGATTTTACGGCGAATGTCAAGGAAATTCTGCGTTCGCACGGTGGAGCAGGGCGACATTCTCGCATCCGCCAGCTGCTATCACGTGACTCAAATTAAGGTGACAGCAACGCGTCCCCGGGCGCCGCTTCCGTCCCGCAGCAAGCCTGCCGTAGCGAGCGGATCCGCGCTGTAGAAACAGCACCATTTCGGCCACCAACGCAGACGACGCCGCGCAGCTCGATGATGTCCGGGCCACATTGCATCGCCAGCGGCAACCGCTGCGTTCCAAGCGAGCCCGCGAGTGCCACGCGGAGACCGCGGCTCCCCATCGCGCGGCAGAAACTCGCCACGTCGTTCACCGACCAGAGGCCAAAGAGATCGTCCCGCGACTTGTCTCAAGCATCGACGAGGAGAACTTGCAGCCCAGATTGGTCGCCGCATTCGGGACAATTGATCCGGGTTCCGACCATTCATTTTTTTTCGCGCAAAAACGCAAAGGTGCAAAGTACGCAAAGGGAGAAGTCCAATTCTCGATAACCGGACAAAGTCACAATTCATCCTCCGTCTTCTTTGCGTTCTTTGCTCCTTTGCGTTTTAGCGCGCCTTTTCGCCTGCAGCCTCGGCACGAGCCCGCTCCGTCACTTCGCGGAGCCGATGATTCAAGCTCCGGATCAATTCTCCGGTCAGCGGCTCGCACCAGGTGCCGCGCATTGTCACGTAGTGGTCGCACCAGGCGCCGAGCGCCCGTTTCACTTCGCGCTCGGCAAAGCTTGGGTCGCGCCCCGAAATCCTCGCCACCAGATTCACACTCTCATCGCCTTGCCGCGCCCCGGGCAGCACCAACGGCCCTTGCCCCAGAAAGAATGCTTCGACGAGCTCCAACGGAACCGCGATCGGCGCCCCGCTCGCGAGGTAAAAGAGCACCTGCCCATTTTCAAACGCCACGCGCGGCCGGCTCATCTGCACGGCCAGCGCCGCGATCACGCAGCTTGCGACAGCCACGAGCGTTCCGCCGAGCCAGCGCAGCCAGAGGAGGTCTGTTGCGACCCAACCCGTCGCCAGCCAGGCCCCAATCAAACCCAGGACCAACGGCGGCGCCATCCCGAACGCCAACGCGCGCCGATTTGTCCGCACCCAGGTCTCTCGCATCAATTTCACACCGAGCACGGACTACGCAACGCGTTCAAAACGGGGCGCACGGGGATGGACGAGCCTGTCTGTGCCAGCTAGCTTGGTAATTCCTCGCACGCTCGAGGATCGACAGGCGTTCCTCCACCGCGTCCGCAACTTATCCTCATGTCCGCAAACTCGTCCTCGGGCGCTCCTGGCCGACACGCTGCTCTCGCCATCGGTGCCCTCGCGATCCTGTACGCAATTTCGCTCGCTCTCGGTTGG
Source organism: Pirellulales bacterium (assembly GCA_050248495.1). GTDB lineage: Bacteria > Planctomycetota > Planctomycetia > Pirellulales > Lacipirellulaceae > DASYDU01. Next base: position 93,358 of record JBFWSG010000016.1, read on the forward strand.
CCACAGGATGGCACACAGGCCATCGTCGGTCAACAAGTACACCATGCCGAGATGGGCGGGGAAGTGGAACATGCCGACGCTCTCAAGGTCGAAGCGCCGCCGCTGTGGACGGTCGCGCCCTTTGTGCTGATGCTCGCGGCGATCGCCATTCTGCCGCTCGTACCGGCCGTACACCACTGGTGGGAATCCAATCGCAGCAAGCTGATCGTCGCCGGCGGCCTGGCATTGGTCGCGCTCGCCTATTACGCGTTCCTCCATGAGTCGGCGATCGACGGCCACTGGCCCGCTCATCACGTGGTCAGTCCAGGCAGCGGCGCACTCGACACCGGTTTCGTGCGCACGGTCTTGGAAAATGCCATTCTGCAGGAATACGTGCCGTTCATCGTCCTCCTGTTCAGCCTGTATTCGATCAGCGGCGGCATCCGCATCGAGGGCGACCTGCAGGCTGATCCGTTGACGAACGCGGCCTTCATGGCTGTCGGCGCGGTGCTCGCCAGCTTCATCGGCACCACCGGCGCCGCGATGCTGCTCGTGCGGCCGCTTCTGGAGACGAACCGTGAGCGCAAATACGTCGCCCATACGATCGTGCTTTTCATTTTCATCGTCTGCAATTGCGGCGGCTGCCTGCTGCCGATCGGCGATCCGCCCCTGTTCCTCGGATACCTGGAAGGCGTGCGTTTCCTATGGACGATGTCGCTCTGGAAGGAATGGGCGTTCGTCAACGGCATGTTGCTGGTGGTCTATGTGCTCATCGATCGAATTTTCTACTACCACCGAGAAACGATTGCCGACATCGAGCGCGATATCGAGCAGGCCGGCCGGCTCCGGATCACCGGTTGGAAAGTCAACGTGCCGCTGTTGGTCGGCGTAGTCCTGGCCGTGGCACTGCTCGACCCCAGCAAGCCCTTCATTGGCACCGACTGGCATCCCTGGATGTATCTCCGGGAGCTGGTGCAGCTGGGCCTCGTGGGCATCTCGCTGACGTTGGGCGACGCAGCGGTGCGAGCGAAGAACCAATTCAATTTCGGCGCGATCATCGAGGTCGCCGCCCTGTTCATTGGCATCTTTATCTGCATGCAGCCCGCGCTGCAGATTCTCTCGGTCCGCGGCTCGGAGCTCGGTATCGACACGCCGCCCGAGTTCTTCTGGGCCTCCGGCAGCTTGTCGAGCGTGCTCGACAACGCCCCGACCTACCTGGTGTTCTTCAAGACTGCCCAGGGCCTGCCGCAGCCTGAAGGGGCCATCACCGAAGCGGGCGTCGAGGTTGGTATCCTGGCCGCGATCAGCCTCGGCTCGGTCTTCATGGGCGCCATGACCTACATCGGCAACGGCCCGAATTTCATGGTCAAAGCCATTGCCGAATCCTCGGGCGTCAAGATGCCCAGCTTCTTCGGCTACATGGTCTATAGCTTCGCCATCCTGCTGCCGATCCTGGCTGCGATGGTCTGGCTATTTATGATGTGACGATCCTAGCCATGGTCCGCAGCCGGATTGACATTTCCTCCACGGCTACATTCCGGTGCCAAACTACAGCTTTTCAAGCACTCTACCGAATTTCTCGGGCTCGAATTACAATGAGACGTTAGGGGGGCAACGGAGCACGACCTTCGCATTCGATCCTCTTGCCGGGCGCTTGCCCACCGCGCCGTGTCGCATCTCAACATCACTTCGCCGGCCCAACTCGCCAGCTTTTGCGAGGAATTGGCCCGCGCCGACCGCATTGGATTCGACACGGAATTCGTCTCGGAAGACACCTTTCGACCCGAGCTCTGCCTGATTCAGGTCGCCACGAAGGACCGCCTCGCGGTGATCGACCCGTACCGCGCCGGCAAGCTCACGCAGTTCTGGCGAACGCTGGCTGATGGCCGCCACACCACCATCGTCCATGCCGCTCGCGAGGAAGTGAACTTCGCACTGCACGATGGTGACCGCCCACCGGCGGACCTCTTTGACACTCAGCTCGCCGCCGGATTCTGTAGCACGGAATATCCTTCGTCGTATGGCGGGGTCGTCGGCAAGTTTCTCGACCGCACTCCGGCCAAGGGCGAGCAGCGCACCGACTGGCGACGCCGCCCGCTCACCGAAGCCCAGATCGACTACGCCCTGGAAGACGTCCGCTATTTGCTTCCGCTCCACACGGAGCTCGAGCGCCAGCTCGAGAAAGCCAATCGCACTGCCTGGTTCGCTGAAGAATCGGAGACCTGGCTCCGCGAGCTCCGCGAATCGCGCGACCGGCCGCGGTGGCGGAAAGTCTCGGGTATCGGCAATCTCGCCGGCCGCAGCCTGGCGATCGTCCGCGAGCTGTGGATGTGGCGCCAGGCCGAAGCGGAGCGCCGCGACGTCCCGCCCCGCCGCATCCTGCGCGACGACCTGATCGTCGAGCTCGCTAAGCGAAAGAGCGATCAAGCGGACAAGATCAAAGCGATTCGCGGCATGCAGCAGACTGGCGGCCGCCAGATCATGGAACAACTCGCCGCGTGCATCCACCGCGGACTCGAAGCACCGCTCGACGACATCTACCAGGGCCGCCGCGAATCGATGCCGTCGCAGCTGAACCTGCTGGGCCAGTTCCTCTCGCCGGCGTTGTCGAGCATCTGCCGCAGCGCCAACGTCGCCACGAGCCTCGCCGGCACCGCTACCGACGTCCGCGATCTGATTGCCTACCGCCTGGAATTCGGCAGCTGGGGCGACGAAGCGCCGCCGCTCTTGGCGACCGGCTGGCGGGCCGAACTCGTGGGCCATCTCATCGAAGACCTCCTCGCCGGCCGCAAATCGATCCGCATCGACGATCCCCTGAGCGAACACCCGCTGGCGTTTGACAAGGTCGATCGCGCTTGAGCACGATCAATCTCAACTGCTACATCGAATCGAACTGCGGGTGGGGCAGCGAGATCGAATCCGACGACCGCGGCGGCAGCATCATCTCGGCGGTCTTGGGGGACGCGTTTTTGAGCAGCTCCGCGCCGGTGATGGAGCCGGTCAGCCGTGGGATTACCTTTCGCGCGGCGTTCGCCTCGGCTTCGCCTGGACGCGGGCCGTTCGCGGCGACAGCCTGCGTGGAAGCCACCTGCTTTGCCACTGGCGGTTGGGGCGCTGGCGATGGGGCCGGCTTCGTTTCGGCCTTGGCTACCGCCTCGGTTGCCGGCAGGCGGCGCGACTCTTTGGCGAGCTGCTCCGGCACGTTGAACACCACGCCTTGGGAGAGCTGAATCCTTTGTTTGCCAGGTTCCACCTCCGCCGCACGCTGGTCCTTTCGTTCGCCGCGGGCCACGTGCATTCCTTGCGGATGCTGCATAATCGAACCGTATTGGAACGGGCCCGCGCCGAAGAGCCACACGTCGTTCGACGAGCTGTCGCGCGATGCCAGGCCGGACTGCCACACCGGCCGGCCGCTCTCGCGGTGGTACGCGAACATCGAAATCTTGGCCACGCCCCGCTGATCGCGGCGCTTCGCCAGCGGAATTTCGGGAATCGCCGTCGGCACGCCCGGCATCGACACGATTTGCGGCATATTGGTGGCGGGGATGCCAAACAAGAGATCGTTGCGGTCTGTGCCCACCACACCGGCCCGCGCCTCGACGACGAAGTCCGCGTCTTCGCGTTTGTCCTTGAGCGTGCAGCCGCTCGCCAGGATATGCTGCCGCAGCGTGCTCACGAGATAGTTCTTGTCCACGACCTCCGCCAGCCGCGAGTCATCGAGAAACACGGTCTGACCGCGCAAGGGAGCCAAATCGACCGACTGCACCGCTCGATCGATGGCATCAGAAATCAGAAGCTGCTCCGTGGCCGTTCGCACGCTGTCGGTCGACCGCGTGGTGCCGCAGCCGACGAGCGCTACCGCGCTCGCCAACAGAAGCGCAGTTTGAGCGGATAGTTTGCGACAAGCGACGTGGGACATGCGGTTCCGACCGAAAGTGGGGCGCGACCCCAAGCAAACCGGCTGCCGAAGCGCACCGTAGCGCCGGGCAGCCGCGATAAGTCGGCCGGATTATAGCGGCCTCGCTCGATGAGCCAAGGCCAGAACCGCATGCAACGCTAGCGAGCCGCCTGGTCGTAACGACTGTCAGCCGCCGCCTGCGAATTGGTCGCTGGAGCGTCCTCGGCGGGCGCCTCGGACGCGGTCGCTGGCTCGCGCGAGATGTCGTCTTTATAGAATCGCGTCGTTTCCTCGGCCGCCAGCTTGATCTCCAGGTCGCGGCAGAGCACCTCGGCCCGGAACACATGCGTGCCCGCCTCCGTGGCCTTGGCGCGAATTTGCAGCACGATGTCCTGGCCGGCAGGCAGCTTATTGATCGTGCGGAACGCCACGCGGCCGTCCGACACCGTGTAGGGAGCGCCCTCGCCAGTTTCCGGTTCCAATCCGTTCGAGAACAGGCCGACGACGTTGACCTCCTCGGCCGCGCTCGCGCCGCGATTGGTGACGCGAATCTCGTACACCGCTTCCTGACCCACGGCTACCGGTCCCGGCGGATCGCTCACATCGAGTTTCAGATCCGCGAGCGCCACAACATTCGTGACGCCTTGCTTGCTGTCCGTCAGATCGCCGGCCGTCGTTGCGGCGTTCACCGCCAGCTTGTTCTCGCCCGGCGTGTTGACCGTGCAGCGCAGCTCCATGTAGCAGTCGTCGCCCGGTCCCAGGGAACCGACGCGCCACGCCACCTCGCGCTTCGCGTTGTCGATGGCGTGGCCTTCGCTGGCGCTGACGAAATCCGCGCCGGCCGGCAGACTGACCTTCACCACGACATCGTCCGCCGCGGCCGTGCCCGGGTTGCGCACGCGGAAAAAGTAAGTGGCCGGTGTGCCGGCATACTGCATTTCCGGTCCGCGCCAATCGACTTCCAGTTCCGGCTTGCGGCAGAAGATCTCCTTGATCGCCGCCGACTTGAGGTCGCCGTCGGCGAGCGCCACGGCCTGCACGCTCAACTTGCCCGCTTCGCGGGCCGTGAGCTCGACTTCCGCCGTCTTGGAGACTCCCGGCTGGAGGTCGCCGACTTCAAACGTGCTGACCGCTTCCTGGCCGCCGCCGGGCGGCATGAGGTTTATCCGCACGTTCTCGGCCACGCCCGTGCCGGGATTCGACAGCGTCAGGCGATAGACGTGCGACTTGTTGAAGAGAACTTCGTCCGGCCCCGTGACTTCGAGCTTGAGCTTAGGTTCTTGCACCTCGACGACCGTCCGCGTGTGGACGGGGTCGTGTGTCCAGGTCACGCCGAGCTCCAGCGGCCGGCTCACCCGAGGCACCAGGTCCAGGCTCAGCGTTTCGCCCGCTTGGGCGTTGAGCCGTGGAATCTGCCACTGCAGGATGGCCGCGGAATCGTCGGCCGCGATCTGCCGGACGACGCCGCTGGTGGCGGTGGTGTTGGCTACCTCGGCCCAGGAGGGAATGCGCACGGTGGCCACGACCGCATCGGCGGCGCTACCCCCTTGGTTCTGCAGCCGCACGCGATACGATGCCTCGCGTCCGATCGCGATCTGACGCGGTCCGCGGATGTCGGAAGTGATCGCGGGCGCGGCGCTCGTAACGAGCACGCCCGGCCCGGCGCCGGAATCGCTCGCTGCCTGCTCGCCCTCGATGAACGATTCGCGACGGGCCTCAGCTGCGTCGCCCGTCATTGCATCGCGCGGTGCGATCGGCAGCGTCGACTCGGGGGGTTTTGCATTGCTGATCTTGCTGGGCGATGCGGCCGGCAACGGGATCGCATCGTATTGGAAAGCCTTGGCGGCCTCGCTGTCGTCGTTGGCCTTTCCGACGAGCGTGCGGCCCGACGCCGAGTTGGTCGCTGGCGTGCTGCTCGACGGTGTGCTGCTCGACGGTGAGCTGTCGCGGAGCGTGCCGATGGACGGGATGCCTGGCGAGGCATAGCGGTCGACCTTCGCGGCCGGCGCTTGCGGCGCCACCGGCTGCGGCTCGGCAACTTGCGGCTCCGGTTCCTGTTCGGCGATGGTCGACTCTTTGGCCGTCGGCAGCGTAATCGGTCCTTGCGATGTCGTGGGCTTCGGCTTCGTCACGACGGTGGCCGGTGGAGTTGCGACCGACGCCTTCGCGGCCGGCGCCGCTTTCGGTGATTCCTGGGCCAGGCCGGCCGCAAAGTCGTCGAGGATCGTGGGCGACAGTTCGCTGCTGCCGGCTGGAGGCGACGTGGGCGCGGCGGCAGTATGCGACTGGCCGGTTAACTGGTCGTGCAGGGCTTCCGGATTCACGTCGAGCGGTTGGCGCTGCGTCGGCGAGCGACGGGCGGTGTAGGCCGGGGTGGCGGTCGGCGTCGGCGGCGCCGTGGTCGGAGACCTGCGCGCAATGGGGGCGTTTCTCACGTCGGCGCCGGAAGGCACGCGGCGCGTCGGTTGGCTGTTGCCGTAGGTGGCTGTGGGAGCGCCGCCTGACGTGCGCGGCAGCAGCGAGCGCGCTTCGATTTGCGGCAGGCCGCTCTCCGGAAGCCGATTGCGCGGCTGCGCCGACCCGGCGCGTGGCGGCGCCACGGGAGTCGGCTCATCGGCCGGCGTCGGCTCCGCTTCGTCTTCGCTGCTCGACCAGTCGCGGCGCAGCTGCTTGATCCGCTCGGCCAGCGAACTGGGCGACTGGGCAAAAGTCGGCGCAAGGAGCGAGAGGCTTAACAAGCAGGCACTGCCGAAAACCAACGTGCGACGAATCATGATCACGTCCTTCTCATCCATCGAGGCGGCCATTGGGGGAAAACGGCGGCGAGCTTCGCATCAGCGTGGCAACTTCCTGACCGCGCGCAAGCGCGGCACGCCCGCTGAGGATCTCTGCTGTCGGCCAGATATCGGCTCGACCGGTTACGGAGATTTAACCGATCCGCGGAAGATTACCGGTTAATGCGACGGCGAAGAACGGGCAATTTGGCGAACCGACAGAGTGGCGTTCTATCGCATTCTGATGCACCGGAGCCGCTAGCAGTGCGACACTTCCGGATTGCGGACAATCGTGAAGCCAAGGTCGCGGATCATCTGATAATCCGCCTCGGCAGGCTGGCCTTTGGTCGTCAAGTAGTCGCCGACGAAGATCGAATTCGCAGCATACAGGCCGAATGCTTGCAGCGATCCGAGGTGCACCTCGCGGCCGCCGGCGATTCGCAATTCGCGGTCCGGGTTGACCAGCCGGAACATCGCCAGCACTTTGAGGCAATAGCGCGGGTTGAGGTCGTTGTGCTGGCCCAGCGGCGTCCCCTCGATCGGAATCAAAAAGTTGATCGGTATCGATTGGACGCCCAGATCACGCAATGCGAGGGCCATCTCGACGACGTCTTGGCGCCGCTCGCCCATGCCGATGATGCCGCCCGAGCACATCTCGAGGCCGGCGTCGCGGACCGCATGGAGCGTGTCGACGCGGTCGCGAAACGTATGGGTACTGCAGATGTCGCCGTAGTACGTTTCGCCCGTGTTGAGATTGTGATTGACGCGGTCGACGCCGCAGTCCTTGAGCTGCTGGGCTTGCTCCGGCGTGAGCAGGCCAAGGCAGGCGCAGATCTTCAGATTGTAGCGCTGCTTGATCTCCGGCACGATCGACGTGACGGCGGCCATCTCGCGTTCGTTCGGACCGCGAGCCGAAATCACGATGCAGTACGTGCGGGCCTGCCGCTCGGCGGCGACGCGGGCGCCATCCAGCAGCTTGTCGCGGCTCAAGAGGTTATAGCGGGGAATCTCCGCCTCCGAGACCTTCGACTGGGAACAGTAGCCGCAGTCTTCGGGGCAGAGCCCGCTCTTGGCGTTCATCAGAAAATAGAGCTGCACCTCGTTGCCGAACCAGCGGCGTCGCACGCGGTAGGCGGCCGCCAGCAAGTCCAGCAGCTCTTCGTCCGGACACTCCAGCACCGCCAGCGCTTCGTCGGCCGAGATCGATTCGCCCGCAAGCACACGGTCGGCCAAGGATTGCCAGGCGTTTGTGGTCGCAGCGTCGGATGTGGTGGAAGCCAGCAGAATGTTCGTCATCAATGGGCCCTGACAAAAGGTGCAGAAGGTCGCTCCCAGTATCCGGTCGGAACACCGCTAAAGGCAAGGGGGAAAACGGCTTGCGACGCCTTGCTGGTGTGCTCCTTCGCACGGTTCTCGCTTGGCATACGGCACAGCGCTCGTCAGAATGGCAGAATCGAGAGGGCGGGGTGCTCACTCGACTAGGCCTGGCCAAGATCGATTCGATGTCGCGGTTTCACCTGGTTCGTGTTGGTGCAATGGGTCAAGTCGGCCGATTTTCGGCGGTCGACGCCGTTCGCTATCCGCGCAATTGCCGGGTGATCGTCCGCACACGACGTGGGCTGGAGATTGGCAATGTGCTCGCCGAGCCGGACGAAGGCAATGATTCTCGCGCCTTTGCGGACGGCGAGCTGCTGCGCGGCATGACGGTCGAGGACGAGCTGCTCGAAGCCCGCCTCGAACAGCATCGGCATGATGCCTACCAGGCCTGTGCCGAGCTGTTGGCGGAACACAAGTTGCCGGCCGTACTGGTCGACGTCGAACACCTGTTCGACGGGCAGGGATTGTTCTTTTATTTCCTGGGCGACGTGCCGCCGGCAATCGAGTCGTTTACCGGCTCTTTGGCGGAAGCCTACGAAACCAAAGTTCAGTTCCGCAAGTTCACCGAAACGCTGATCGAAGGCTGCGGCCCCGGCTGCGGCACCGAAGGAGCCAAAGGGCAGGGCGGCTGCGAATCGTGCACCTCGTGCGCCGTCGCCACCGCCTGCAGCACGAGAAAATCGACTTTACGTACGATCTAAGACATCTCACGCCAAGGCGCAAAGGCGCCAAGTCGGAAAAGATGCAAGTCACTATTGGAGAATCTCCCATGTTCGAATCTACAATTTCGCGGCGCTCCTTTGCGCCTTTGCGCCTTTGCGTGAGTTTCCTTTTTGTATTGTCATTGATTGGCAACGTGAATGTGTGTGCGGCCGACAATGAGCTGACCCCCGAAGAACAGGGCGACGGCTGGATCCTGTTGTTCAACGGCCGCGATCTGGGCGGCTGGAAGAACAACGACGGCAAACCGGTTGGCGCCAAGATCGAAGACGGCGCGATCAACGTCCACGACACCGGCGGCTACCTGCTGGTTTACGACCAGGAGTTCGGCGATTTCGAGCTCAAGCTCGACGTGAAAATGAGCCCGGCCGAGTGCAACTCAGGTGTCTTTCTGCGGACGAGCGACCTGGCAGACCCGGTCAACTCGGGGCTGGAAGTGCAAGTCTACGACGGCGACATCGATGGCCTCCATAAATTTGGAGCAATCTACGACCTCGTGGCTGCCTCGAAAGACGCGACCAAAGGCCCGGGCGAATGGAACTCGCTGGAAATCCGCTGCGATGGTCCGAACGTGTCCGTCCAGGTCAACGGCGAAGAGGTCGCCAAACTCAATTGTGATGAGCTCGACAAGCCCGGACTCCGCGGCGACGGCACGCCCCACAAGTTCGCCGGCAAAGCGATCAAAGACTTCGCCCGCAGCGGCTACATCGGCCTGCAGGACCACGGCCACGATGTTTGGTACAAGAACATCAAGCTGAAGAAATTGTAAGCGCTCGCTCGTTAAACTTATGGGGCAACTGCTGTGCGAGCCATTCGAAATGACACAATTTGAGCAAACTGCGGTATCGGCAGACCTCCGGTACATGGCGGTATTTCTTGCACTGGCGACGCTCGCTTCCTGCGCGGACGAATCGCACTCGGCGAATCCTGCAATTCAATGGGTGCGGCAATTTGGATCGTCGAAGGACGAAGTAGCCGGATTGCTGGCCGTCGACGACACCGGCAATTCGTACGTCACTGGATTTACCAGCGGTAGCTTGTTCGGCCCGGCGCCGCCGGTCGCCAGCGGTGGTCATAAGAGCTACGTCGCCAAATACGACGGCTTGGGCAACCTGGTCTGGGGACGGCAATTTGGCACCGAGAGCGGCCGAATGCAGAACCGCGGCATCGTCGTCGACGATGTTGGGAACGTGATTACCGCCGGAATGGTGGACGGCGGTTATGACGTCCCACCGATCGGGCACTACTATGCAATCGTTGCAAAGTTTGACGCCCAAGGCGATTTGGTTTGGTCCACCTTGTACGGATCGGACAAGTGGGACTACGTCAGTGACGTCGTTCTTGACGGTCTGGGCGGTTTGTTCGTTGCGGGCGGCACGGAAGGTGATCTTGCCGCGCCTAATGCGGGTGCCGGAGACGTCTTTGTCAGCAAGCTTAGCGAGTCGGGAGACGTGGCTTGGACTCGGCAATTCGGCAGTGCCAAGGGTGAAGCCGGATATCGAATCGCGTCCGACGGTGCTGGAAACGTCTTCGTTGCGGGCCCCACCGATGGCAACCTGTTTGGCAGCGTCGGAGGCATCCGCGACGCCTTCATTGCCAAATTGAGCTCGGATGGGGAAACAATCTGGTCCCGACAATTCGGTACCGGCGCTGCCGATCGCATCGATGGCATTTGCGTTTCTGAATCCGGCGATTTCTATGTCGCGGGAACGACGAACGGCAGCCTCGCTGCGATGAACGAGGGAGGCTCCGACTCGTTTCTGCGCAAATACGATGCATCCGGCAACGAGTTGTGGACCCGCCAAGTCGGCAGTGCTGCAGCCGAATTGGGACTTAGCGTCGCCGTCGGCAGCGCGGATGAAGTGTATTTGCTGAGTACCACACAGGCGAAGATCGGCGCCTCGCAGCTGGGTGACTACGATATTTTGGTAACGACGTTCAGCGCGTCGGGTGATCGATTGGGGGACTTTCAGTTCGGGTCGACGAATGGCGATATCGCATACGGAATTGCGGTCCACGACGATCAACTGCTAATTGCCGGTACAACCAACGGCGCAATTGGTGGGCTTGGCACGTTGAGCAACGACGCTTTCCTTGCGAGCATCAAACTTCACGCGGCGCCAGGCGACTTCAATGGTGACGGCTCCGTCGACGCGGCGGACTATACGATCTGGCGTGATCACTTGTATTCGTCCGATCCACGCGGCGATGCAACGGGCTGGAACGACAACCAATTCACTTATGTGCCCGATGGGACGGTACTGATGGCAGATTTCCTGCTCTGGAAAACGGAGTTCGGTGGTCAAAGCTCGGTTACTGAGTCGCAGTGGATGGTGCCCGAGACCTTAGGAATGGCCAACATCGGCGCAGTATCCTCCGCACTCGCAACTCTTTGTCGATGTCGAAGGCGGCGGTGACGCGATGGGGCGTTGTGGAACCGACCCAAACTGCGAATCGACGACTGCTACGGCGCTTCGATTTCTTCGGCGGCTGGCGTAGCAGGAGTCTCCGCGGCGATTTTGTTCCCCAGCCCGATGACGATGGTCGAGCCGATCAGGATCAGAATTCCCAGCCAGACGAGCGATCGCGTTTTGGAGCTGGTGCCGTGCCATTCCTTGAACGCCAGGCCCCACATATTTAGAAATACCACGATGAACGCCATGTGGATCGACCAGCTGGCGAAGTGGTAGGCCTCGCCGAGCTTCGTCTGGCCCATGCCGTAGAAGAAGAACTGGCAGAACCAGGTGACGCCGGCCACCCAGACCAGCAGCAGGTTGAAGAAGTATCTGCTGTCGAATCGTAGATAGTCGCCAAACGACTTGTTCTTGGCATTCATCACCAGGCAGCTCGCCGCATTGCTGATGAAGCCGCCCGTGAGCACGGCGATCAGCACGACGTTGTTCTGGTAGAGCGGGTTGGTGCCCTTGGCCACCGAAATGTCGGCGATCGGCTTGCCTTCATCCAGCCCAAACGCAAAGCACGCGCTGAGCAGTCCGGCAACGATCGCCACCAGGATCCCCTTGCCGAAATTGAAGGTCTCGCCTCCGGCCGCGTCCTTCCTCTGTTCGATGTCTCGACGTCGCCCGGCCTCGCCGCACAAGACGATTCCGACGGTGCAGAGCGCGATGCCGGCCGCAATTGCGAGACCCGAGTTGGTTTCCCAGAGCTGTGAAATCGTGCCCTTTCGCAGCGGCGGAACCAACGTCCCGAACAACATGCACAGCCCGAGCGCCACCGAGCCGCCCAGCGCGATCCCCAAATAGCGCGCCGCCATGCCGTAGGTCAGATTGCCGAAGCCCCAGAGGAAGCCGAACAGAATGGCGAGGCCGATCGCCGGCGACTGGGTGTGGATCGCTTCGCGGATCACTTCATGCAGCTTGGGCGTCGTCAGGTACGACGCAATCCAAGGACACGCCAGCCAGGCTGCCAGCCCCATCACCAGCCACGCCGATTCCCAGGCCCAGCCGGTGACTTTCTTGATCGGCGCATAGAAACTGCCGGCGGCAAAACCGCCGATCGCATGCAGCAGGATGCCCAGGAGCGGATTGGGAGCCACGTACGCCACCTTTCAGCCAAAGACGAGCCAACCGAACTCTCTACAGGCTCTTAAGATAACTGGCGGTGTGCGTGGCTGCCATGCGCGATGAAACGGATCGTCCCTTGAAATGAGACGCGCTCTGGCGCCGTTTCATATCCTTCAACCGGCACTACCGAGCGACGCCAGAAACTCGCTCATTTCGCCGGCCGCGTGGGAGTCGCCCTGGGTGCGGGCGGCTTCGATGCCATCGCGCAGCTGCGTGCGGGCTTCGGACACTCGGCCCAAACGCACAAGCTGCTGAGCGGCCATGAAGAAGGCGGGCACATAGGGCGGATCGTCCCGGGTGAGCTCGCCAAACGTGACTAAGCTCACTTCGTTCTCGCCTTCCTTGTCCAGCTCCATCGCCAGGCTGTAGCGGAGAAACGTGTCGCCGGGATCCTCGGCAAGCATGGCTTCAATTTTCTGGCGACGGGTCATGGCGAGAGCGGAGAACAAAGGAATGAGTTACAGGTCATTGTTGAGAACTTGCAGCTTGCCATTCGCGTCATCACCGAAAGTGACGAAATAGAGCGCGCCATCGGGTGCAAAGGTGAGAGCCGAGGGCTGTGAAGCTTCCGTGATCCGCACCGTGCGGCAAGCCGGGTGCCCGGGCTGGCTGGCGTCGTCAAGGCGGTAGATGCCGCGGGCAAAATCGGCCGCATACAAACTGCCGCTCGTCGGACTGTAAGCCAGGCTCACCAGCTGCTTGAGATCGGTCGCAAGCTGCAATTCGGCCTTGCCATCAATCGGATTGTAAAACACGAGTCGTCCATTTTCGTCGCCCACGACGAAGCGGCCGGCGGGACTGGTGGCCACCGCACGCGGTGATTCGGAGGATCGGCCGTCGTCGAACGGCTTGGGGGTGCCGACGATGCCCGATTGGACGCGGGCCTTCAACAGCCGGCCCTCGCCGACGTTGCGAACTGCCAGCAGCAGCGCATCGGGCACAAATTCGTTGACGCGGGACCGGGTGAGCGCCAGGCACGTGGCGCCGCCGGTTTGGTTGCCGCGCGCAACAGCTTCGCCCTCCGCGCCTGCGGAGACTGCTTGATCATCTTCGGGCAGTTCATAACTGATGATGAGCTTGTCGTTGGAAACGCCTGCCATGCCGACCAATAACATCTCCGGATCGAGAAACCACAAGGCCACGGGACCTTGCGGCGCGAAGCGATCGAATTCGGCCGCCGCCGTGATACCGGTGACCGCCTCGGCGACTTCTGTCGGAGCGCTCGTCGACCAGCGCACCACGCGGCCAGCGCCGCTATCGGCAATGAACACATCGTATCGATCGGCCGTGCCGCCCGGCCGCACGGCGATACCACAGGGCCGGTGCAGGTTCTTGAGCACCGCCTCCGGAGCCGCAGCTTGAGCAAACTCAATCGGCCCCAACAGAGCGGCGCCAATCATTCCCACCAATAGCACAGCACTTCGCAACATTGCTGCCTCGACGGCAAATCAGCCCGCGATTCCCTGAGCCCGTTCGTACTCGGCGATTTTGTCCACGTGCTGCAAGGTGAGGCCGATGTCGTCCAGCCCGTTGAGTAGACAGTGACGGCGGAACTCTTCCACCTCAAAGGGGATCGACAAGCCGTGTGCGTCGGAGAGCGTTTTCGTTTCCAGGTCGGCGGTCAGCTGGTAGCCCGCGTGTTTGGCCGCCCGCTGGAACAGCTCTTCGACCTGCTCGTCGCTGAGCACGATCGGCAATATGCCGTTCTTGAAGCAGTTGTTGTAAAAGATGTCCGCAAAACTCGGTGCCACGATCACGCGAAAGCCCCAATCCTCCAGCGCCCAGGGGGCATGCTCGCGGCTCGACCCGCAGCCAAAGTTCTGTCGGGCAATTAGCACACTCGCGCCCTGAGCCTCCGGCTGGTTGAGCTCGAATTCCGGATTCACCGAGCCGTCCAGGTTGCGGGCCCAGTCCCAGAACAAGAACTCGCCGAAACCGGTCCGTTCGATCCGCTTGAGAAACTGCTTGGGGATGATTTGATCGGTGTCGACGTGAGCCCGATCCATCGCCACGACTTTGCCGGAATGCTTGGTGAAAGGTTTCATTTCGATTTCACTCAGAAGGACTTGCGAATTGCCCCGTGCTCGCGGCAATTACAGCCGTGTCAATATTCATGTGCTGCCACAGAAAACCCATCAGTGGCAAACTGGTAACGCGAGATTCTTCGGCCGGTGGTGACACTTGCTCAAAGAACTTCCGCGCGACGTCCGGCAACCCCATCGCGCGATACAATATGGCGCGAAATAACGCGGCTCGTTCCACAGATATCTCGCTGGATCGATCCTGCATTAGCCGAAGTGCACGCAAATATTGTCCATTGGTCATCAAATAAGAGAGTTCGGCAGCGAGGCCTGGCGAGTAAACGCTGAAGTCGCGCGGGTGCCGAACCAATGTGTCGTCATGCAAAGTATACAGATCCGCCGATACTTGCCGCGCAATATCAAGATCATCTGAATTCATTCGATACCATGATTCATCCATTTGATCTCTGAGCGCGTCGGCCTCAACGGAATCGCCTCGCCCTTCGGCCATCAATCGATCTAGCTGGATCAATTGATGCGCGTGAATTACAAGCGGTGAATCCTGCGCACGTTGTGGTGTTCCGATCATACGCTCACGATTCATCAATCACCCAGGACTGGCGTGTGGCCGCAAGGTCAAACAGATATCGCTGTAAGGGCTCCACACAACTCGGTTCAACGGTTCCATGATCAGGCCTGTCTGGCCTAAGAACCAGGCCGTCAGCTATAGATGCGGCGACAAATCCACCTTCTCCAAGCTTCCAACAGGCATCCGTGTCTTTACCGCGAGCAAACAATGCCCCCTTTGCTCTCAATCTACGTGGGATTCTCATGGCCGGCAAATCACGCCAGGACGGTCCCACAGACATCCCTCCAGTTGACGGCGAGACGTGATTTCGTTCGTCAACCTGAATATCGGCATTTGGCCCATCGCCTACACGCACGCCCAATCCTCTTGCCGAATTGGCTATCAAAGGACTGTCGCCATCTACGGTCATAACTCGGTAGATGAGCGGCATAATTTGAATACTGCATCGCGATACTGGATTCGACAGTTATTCCATACTAACGCCACTCTCGAACATCGACAAAATGTCCCGCACATGCCGCGGCAGCGGCCATCGCGGGCGACACTAAGTGTGTGCGTCCGCCGCGGCCTTGGCGGCCTTCGAAGTTGCGATTCGATGTGGACGCGCAGCGCTCGCCCGGTTCGAGTTTGTCGGGGTTCATCGCCAGACACATGCTGCAGCCCGCCTCGCGCCACTCGAAGCCAGCGTCCTTGAACACCCGGTCGAGGCCTTCCTTTTCCGCTTGCTGCTTCACCAAGCCGCTGCCCGGCACGACCATTGCACTGACGTGGCTTGACACTTTATGGCCGTTGACCACTGCAGCGGCGGCCCGCAAGTCCTCAATGCGGGCATTGGTGCAGGAGCCGATGAACACGCGATCGAGCTTCAAATCGGTGAGCGGCTCGCCGCCGGCGAGGCCCATGTAATTGAGCGCGCTGGCGGTCGTCTTCTGATCGTTGGGGTTCGAGTAGTCGGCCGGTTTTGGCACGCGGCCAGTGACTGGCGCAACCTGGCCGGGGTTCGTACCCCAACTGACTTGCGGTGCGATGTCAGCCGCCTGGAACACCAGCGACTTGTCGTACTTCGCCCTGGCATCGGTCGGCAGCGTCCGCCACTTCTCGACCGCCTTGTCAAACGCCGCGCCCTGCGGCACTTGCGGACGGCCGCGGAGATAGTCGTACGTTGTATCGTCCGGCGCGATCAATCCGGCCCGCGCCCCGCCTTCGATCGACATATTGCAGATCGTCATGCGGTTTTCCATCGTCAGGCCACGGATCACGTCGCCGGTGTACTCGACACAATAGCCGACGCCCCCGCTCGTGGAGATCTGGCCGATGAGATAGAGGATCACGTCCTTCGCCGTGACGCCGGGGCCAAGCATGCCATCCACGCGGAGCTCGAGCGTCTTGGGCTTCGATTGGAGCAGCGTTTGCGTGGCCAGCACGTGCTCGACCTCGCTCGTGCCGATGCCAAACGCAAGCGCACCGAACGCGCCGTGCGTCGAGGTATGGCTGTCGCCGCAGACGATCGTCATGCCGGGTTGCGTGTAGCCCTGTTCGGGGCCGATCACGTGGACGATGCCCTGGCGAACGTCGTCGATGTCGTAGAGCGTGATGCCGAATTCTTTACAATTGGCCCGCAGCGTGTCGATCTGCTGTTTCGAGATCGGATCGAGAATCGGCAAACTCCGATCGGTCGTGGGCACGTTGTGGTCGACCGTCGAAAGCGTCCGCTCCGGCCGACGGACCTGGCGGCCGGCGAGCCGCAAGCTCTCAAAGGCCTGAGGGCTCGTGACTTCGTGCACCAGGTGCAGATCGATGTACAGAATCGCCTGCCGTCCCGGCTCCTCGAGCACGACGTGTTCATCCCAGATTTTTTCAAACAGTGTCCGTGGACGCGCAGCAGTACCAACCATAATGCTCAAGTCAAACAGGGCAGTAATTCGGTGAAAATGGACAGACGCACGACGCCGCGCAAGGGTTCACCCGCCGCGGCGGTGCAGCCCTCAATTGTAGCTCCCGCGGCCAGTGAGAGAAACTGCCGAGACAGTCGTCGAACTGGCCAGCAGAAATGCAAATCGCTAGCCCGCCGCCGGGAGTTTTTCGATTTTCACCGTGGCCGTCATCGAGATGTAGTCGGACGACGCGCCGGTGAACATTCCGGAAACAGGCATCACGCCGCGGGGATGATTGCTCACGCCCACCACCAGATGCTTGAGTGACGTGGGTTCACCGAGCGTCGGATCATAGCCGCGCCAGCCGAGCGCGGGCAGGTAGATTTCCGCCCAGGCGTGCATCGCCGCGCGGCCGGCTTCGGATGCCGGACAATCGAGATAGCCACTGGCGAAACGGGCCGCGAAGCCGAGCGAGCGGGCGGCATCCATCATCAGCGTGGCCATGTCGCGGCAGGAACCGCTCGCACGCGAGAGCGTCTCGGCGGGCGACTGCACCCCTTTCTCCTGGCGCCGCTGATACTTCACGCCGCGGTGCACCAATTCGCCAAGCCGATGCATCACGCCTTCGGCATCCATCGATTCCGCAATCGACAATTCCCGGCCGACCCAGGCCTTCACGGAATCGAGTTCTTCCGGGTAAGTCGCAGCCTGATAGGCCGCGGCGATCGAGGCTTCGAGCAGATCGTAACTGACGGGGTAGGGGACTCGCCACGGTTCTCGGCCGTCGTCCTCGGGAAGAGGCAGCGAGCGCTCGACGACCACGCCGCTATGAATTGAGAGTTCCGCCGCTTCGGCAACAAAGTCGACAATCGCCACCGAGTTGCCGAACACGTCGCGAATCCATTCCAGCCGGTGGGCGGGTGCAATCTCCAGTCGCATACTCGCCACACGAACGTCGTGTCCTTCGCGCGGACGAAGCACGAGCCGATGGCGCCCGAAGCTTACCGGCCGCGAATACGCGTACTTTGTCAGATGTTCGATGCGGAGCGAGCTCATCGAAGTCTCGATGGACGCCAAGCGGGAACTGGTTCCCGCTCACACTGGATGATCGAATTCCAAAGACACTCCCTTGCGGGAGAGCTGTTGCCGAGTGAGCGGCGCGAACTTCTGGCCCTTGACCAACTGGCAGTCGACCGTCATCTTCGTGCATCGAGCCCGGCCGAAGATGCTGGCCACCGCGGCGTCCGCCGCATCGCGGCCGGTGGCGATCCGCACCAGACCGTTGGGCGAAGAAAGCCGCGTGGGATCGAACACCAGCCAGCGTCCGCCGACATACGCCTCGAAGCAGGCGTGGAAATCGGGCGGTTCGAGCTGGTAGGCGTAACCCGTGAAATATCTCGCGGGAATGCTCAGCGCCCGGCAGAGCGCGATCCCCAGATGAGCGAAGTCGCGGCACACTCCGGTCCGCTGCGTCACGGTGTCGTAAGCCGACGTTTCTGAGTCGGTGCTGCCGCGCAGGTACTCGACGTTGTCGAAAATCCAATCGACGATCGCCAGCACCTTTTGGTAGGGATGCTCGATCTTGCCGAAGTAGTCCCACGCCAGCCGGCTCAGCCGGTCGGATTGGCAATAGCGGCTGGGGAACAGATAGGAAATCACGCGCCGATCCAGCTCGGCAACCGGCAGGTGCTCGATCGACGTGGACGAAATCAATTCGTGGTGGCACTCGATCGTCGCGGCATACTTGATCGCCAGCAGCTTTTTCTTGCCGGTCTCGAGCCGCACGAACCGGTTTTCGTCCCCTTCGGTACTGAACTCCTCGACCTTCACATACGGTTCGACCGCGAACTGCTCTTCGAGGATGGTCTGGCTGGAATTTCGCTGCGCGTGAATGTTGAGGATCAGCGTCGAGGGCTGCTTGATCTCGTATTCGAGCTGTCCGGACACTTGGAAACGCATCTTGTCCTCGTACGGGTACGGATTCCCAGCGAATGAGGGAGTGAATCACGGGGGGCGGGAGAAGCAAAATCCGTGCCGCGAGGATCGTCACACTGCGGCCGCTTCCACCAGATCCGCAGCCAGCTTCTTCCGCTCCGGGCAGCCGTTGCAGTTCCACCATTCATGCGCCCGATCGCTCGACCAGGGGTCGTCGAGCTGCACGTCGCGAAGCGCCCGCTGCAGTGCGGCGACCTCCTGATAACGGTGATCCGGATCCTTTTCCAGGCAGCGGAGCACGACTTCTTCCAGGTCGCGCGGAATCGAGGCGTTGTGCTCCCGCGGCGGCACGACTTCCTGCGAAGCGTGAGCGATCATCACTTTGACCGGATTGTCGTGCTCGAACGGCGCTCGGCCTGTGAGCATGAAATATAACACGGCGCCCAGCGAATAGATGTCGCTGCGGGCATCGACATTTTCCTCGCCGCTGGCCTGCTCGGGCGACATGAACAGCGGCGAGCCGGTGATCGTGCCTTGCACCGTGAGGTGCATCGTCCCGTCGCCGGTCTCGATCGTCTTCTTGGCCAGCCCGAAGTCGAGCAGCTTGGCGACGTCGAAAATGCCGCCCCGATAGGCGCAGAAAATGTTCGCCGGCTTGATATCGCGGTGAACCAGCCCGATGCCGTGGGCTTCAATCAGCGCGGCACAAACCTGGTCCATCAAGTACACGGTCCGTCCCGCGGGCAGCGGCCCGTAGTCGTCGACCATCTCGCCCACGTTGTGGCCGGGGAGGAATTCCATCACGTAGTAGAACGTGCCGTCCGCCGTGCGGCCGTAGTCGTAAATATCGATCGAGTTCCAGTGCGACAGCTTGGCCGTGGCCCGCACCTCGCGCTCAAAGCGGGCGAGCGCGTGCGGATCGCCGGCCTTCTCGGGGCGAATGATCTTCACCGCGCAGGGCCGCTTCATCATCTTGTGCTCGGCCAGGTAAACTTCGCCCATGCCGCCGCCGCCGAGCTTCTGCTTGAGCCGGTATTGGCCCAGCTGCTTGGCCGCGAAGGCCTCGCGCCGCAACGTGCCGATCGTGTGCACCCCAACCGTGCCGACCATCACGGCGATCGCCAGCACCATGATCTGGCCGCTCACGAAGCCTTCATGCTCCGGCCGCGACAAGATCGCATTGAACGCCGGAATCGCGTAACTCATGTAGAGCATCATCGCCACGGGTAGCGCCCCCACCAGCCCGAGCACCGCCGCGGCCCGCTGCCACGTATTGGGGATGAACAGCGCATAGGTGAAGATCACGAGCATCCACGGCGCCACTAAGAGTGGCACAAAAGCCCGCCCTTCCTCCAGGTTCACGGCCGCGGAAACTTCGCGAATTTCCTTCAATACGAAGAACAGCGCCGGCAATCCGAACACCAGCAGCTCAGCGACCCGCAACTTCGTCAAATTGAAGTTACAGCGGTGGCACAGCTTGACGGCCAACAGCCCCAGCAGCACCGTCACCGTGGCATGTGCGTAGAGCAGGTTGCGAAACTCCGGCTGGCCCCATTCCTCCCAATAGAACGGCCAGCGCAGCAAGAATGCGAAGAAACCGATGAAAAACAGCACCGCGGCGATCTGCAGCCGGTTCCGCAAGACGTCGCGCGTCTCCTGGCTCATGTGAGGCGCGCTGCCCTCGACCAGGGCCACCTGGCGACGAGCCGAATCGCTCATGCGGTTCGTGGGATCCTCCGCGTGCTTGTACCGCGACGGCGGTACCAGCACGGTTTCGTCGCCCAACGATGAGTGGGCAGAACCGTTGGTATGAGGATCGGAATCGAAAGGCGGCACGAGGCTACCTCGAGCGATAGGTGGGAAAGACGCCTGGAAAGCTCCTTCCATCCTACGCAGCGGCCGCCCTTTGGGGCAGGGGGAACGGCCAAACGCCGTGAATCTAAGCCGCTTTTCGCTCGCCCAGCGCGGCCGCCTGCTTGACGAGCAGCGAATTCTTCAACAGCTCGAACGCGGGTCGGTTCGCCGCGTCGATCCGCTCGCGGAGCACGA
>JBFWSG010000017.1:0-106368 GCA_050248495.1 Pirellulales bacterium
CGCCGTTGTCGAACGTGACGTCCCAGACCGGGCTATCGTTACCGAAGGCCTGCGTCTTCTGGGCGTCGACGCCGTACATCATGTCGAAGCGATAGCCCCAGTCGGCGCTGCAGCCGTCGGTGGCGGCGATCTTCTCGAAGTAAATCCAGGCCTGTGTCAGGTTCAGGTGGTCCGGATAGTCTTCGAAGGACAACAGGTCGCCCGGCTGGACCGAGAGACGATCGTTGTCGTCGTAGTAGGCCATCGCCACCCAGCCGGCGATCGTGTGATCGCACGAGCCGCAGGGATCGTAGCAGCTCTTGAGCGTCCAGGCATCGCCCAGGCAGCAGTCGCCGAACAGGCAGCAGCCGTCGTTGCAACCGCACGAGCAGCCGCCGTCGCAACCGCAGCTCGGCTCACAACCGCAGCTCGCTTCTTCGCCGCAACCGCAAGAGCTCGACGAAGCATCGTCAGCCGCCTTCGGCTCCTCGGCCGGAGCAGCGTCATCGAACGACGCTTGCTTCGGAGCCGTGGGCAAGGATTCGGCCGTTTGGTCGCTGGCGTAACCGGCCGACCAAGGTGTCGATCCGCTGTCGCCCGGTGTGACCAAATACGGTTGTTGCAGCCCACTCTGGGCCAGCGTGGTGGTCGCCGCCATAATGCACGCGGCCAGCGAGCCAAACCTCATGATGCGTTTCATGGTAAAAGGGCCTCCAAAAATACGGGGGATCGCCGCGGAACCGTGCCCGCGCGATACAGGGGTGAGGCGAAAACGGCGCACCTGAAGGCCGTATTCCGCGGTCGATGGGATGTGTCCGGGGGCAGTTTTTTCCAAGCGGCGCCGCCATTCGCCCTGGAGGAGGGTCGCAAGCTGGTTGCAACCCGGTTCTGCTATCGGACACCCCGACGCGGCAGCGTGAGGTGAAGCGAGAAGCCAGCCGCTAGATGGCCGATCGATCGGTGAAGAATTTCCGGCGGCGGTGAGATTAACGATCGCGCGTCAGGTCGTCTCGCCGGACGGCCCTTCGCCATCTGCCAGACCGGCAAACAGCGCATCGACAAATTCGTCGGCGTTGAACGGCGTGAGATCTTCCGGCTGCTCGCCAACACCGAGGTATTTCACCGGTAGGCCAACCTGTTGGCGGATAGCCACGACGACGCCTCCCTTGGCGGTGCCGTCGATTTTTGCCAGCACGATGCCGGTACATTTTACCGCCTCGGTAAACTTCATCGCCTGGCTGATGCCGTTCTGGCCGGTGGTAGCGTCGAGCACCAGCAGCACCTCGTGCGGGGCATCGGGTAGCTGCTTGCGGATTGACTCCTGAATCTTGGTCAGCTCGGCCATCAGGTTCTTTTGCGTCTGCAGTCGGCCGGCCGTGTCGACGATGCAAACGTCGACGCCGCTTTTGATCGATTGCTCCACCGCCCGATAGGCGACGCTCGCGGGGTGGCTACCCGGCTCCCCTTTCACAATCTCGACACCCAGGCGGTCGCTCCAGATGGTGAGCTGTTCGACCGCCGCGGCGCGAAACGTGTCGCCGGCGCCGAGCAGGACCTTTTTGCCTTGCGAATGGAATAGCCGCGCAAGCTTGGCGATGCTCGTCGTCTTGCCCGTGCCATTGACGCCGCAAACCAGGATCACCGTCGGGCCACTCGCGGCGAATTGAATTGGCGCGGCATCCTGCGCCATCAGGGGCCGCAGCTTGTCTTTCCAAGTCTTCACGACGTCGTCGAGCATCACGACGCGGCCGCGAAAGTTCTTGGCGACTTCCTCGACGATTTTCTCGACCGCGTCGTAACCCATGTCGGTCTTGAAGAGAATCGCCCGCATCTCGTCGAGAAACTTCTCGTCGATCAGGCGGCCTTCGCTCTTGAACAGGTCGCGGACGTCGGTCTTGAGCAGGCGGCCCGTCTTGGCCAACCCCTGCTTGAGTTTGTCAAAAAAGCCCATGGCAACTCACGGCAACGTGGTGACTCGAGGCGCGAAATATTATTCGAAGTATAGGAACTATGCAGTCGCTATTCTAAGTGGTCGGCCCAAGTCGCGAAACCGCGAACTAGTTGAAGCGGTCCAAGCGGGTGCGCAAATGCCGCAGCGGTTTTCGCAATTCCGGCACTCGCCGCTGACCGCTTGCACCTGACACCGCAACCGCTCATCGCTATAACGAATTGGACGCCTGGCAAATCCTCCGAAGTTCAACACGAGCGGCAGCCTGCTATGCCCTGGATCAGCGAACAATCCTCCGAGATTTCCTGGAAGCGGCTGGAAGACTTGATGCGCGAGACGGTCGCCGAAGCGCGGCGGCGGCTCTGCGAAAAGCCCAAACGGGTGCTTCTGTTGCCGCCGGACATTACGCGGATGCACTCCGGCGCCGGTCGGCTGACCGAAATTCTTTACAAGCAGCTCAAAAGCGAAGCCGACGTCCACGTGATCCCGACGCTCGGCCAGCACGTGCCCCACACGCCGGACGAGAACCGGCAGATGTTCGGCTCGATCCCGAACGAGCGAATTCACGCCCACGACTGGCGCGGCGGCGTGGTGCCGGTCGGCGAAGTGTCGGCCGATTTCGTAAAGGACGCCACGAAGGGCGCGGCGGATTGGGCGATCCCGATTTTGCTCAACAAGATGCTGATGACGGAACCCTGGGACTGGATCATCAACATCGGCCACGTGGTGCCGCACGAAGTTCTCGGCTTCGCCAATCACAACAAGAACTACTTCATCGGCCTCGGTGGAAAGGACTTGATCTGTGCAGCTCACATGGCGGCGGCGAGCTGCGGGATCGAGAATAACCTCGGCAACCTGATTACGCCGGTGCGAGCTTGCTTCAACAAGGCAGAGGACGAATTCCTCGGCAAGCTCCCCGATCTGTACGTGCAGGTCGTGTTGGCGCGGAACGACAAAGACCAGCTCGTCCACACCGGAGTCTATGTCGGTGACGACCTGGAGACTTATCTGAGTGCCGCTCGCCAATCGCGCGAGCAGAATATCACGGTGTTCGATGAGCCGGTGGAGAAGATCGTCTGCGTGATGCAGGGCGACGAATTTTTCAGCACCTGGGTCGCCAACAAGAGCGTCTATCGCACGCGAATGGCGCTCGCCGACGGCGGCGAATTGATCGTCATCGCGCCGGGGCTAAAGCGGTTTGGCGAACAGCCCGAGGTCGACGCCTTTATTCGCAAGTATGGCTACGTGGGCACGCCGCGGGTGATGGATGCTTATCGCAAGAACCGCGACATGCAGGACCTGGCCCACGCGACGGCCCACCTGATTCACGGTTCGAGCGAGGGGCGGTTCAAGATTACGTATGCCCCCGGCCATCTCTCGAAGCGCGAGATCGAGGGCGTGAATTTCGGGTTTCTCGACATCAACGAGGCCCGCGCCCGTTATCGCCCCGACGTTTGCAAGCAGGGCTGGAATACGACTGCGGACGGCGAGCGGTACTATTTCATTCCGACTCCCTCAGCCGGCCTGTGGGCCCACCCGTCGCGGCTCAAGCGCTAAGACGGCGTGAAAATCGCTTGCCACGTCCAATGCAAGTGGCTACAATCTGCAATTGGATTGCATTTGCATCTAGTTGGCGATTTGGCGCGATTGGTTGATATTCATGCGACGTACCGGTCGAAAGCTGTTGACCGCGAGCTTGATGGCGCTCTACGGCGGCATCGCCGTGGTGGGCTACGGGCTGCACGACCTTTCGCCGGCCCACCAGCACGGTAGCGCTACCGGCCAGGTGCATGCGCACGCCACTTGCACGCACCATCATAGCCATTCCCACGCCCCCGTCCCGGATCGGCCAGGCTGGAGCGACGCCCACGAGTGCGATATCTGCATTCTGCTCGATCAGCTGCGGAGCGATGCGCCGCAGTTGGCGGCGGTCGATCATTGGCAGCCGCTGATTGCCGTCGTTGCACCTGTCCCCGCGCTGCGGATTTCCGCATTTCCGCTGGGGCTCCACGTCCCGCGCGGCCCGCCCGCGCTGGCTTCTTAATGTGCTGTTCGGCCTGCGCTCGAATTGCGCTCGCCCTGCTTTGACAGTGTGCTCGTCCGTGCGCTGATACGCGCGTGCTTGCGCTTCATCTGCGAATCTCGAGGCTGCGTCTATGGTCCGCCACTGGGCGGCCCGCAGTTCGGCCTTCACGTTGGTCGAGCTGCTGGTCGTGATTGCCATTATTGGTGTGCTCGTTGCGCTCCTGCTGCCGGCGGTTCAGGCCGCTCGCGGCGCGGCGCGGCGGATGCACTGCGCCAATAACATGCGCCAGATCGGTTTGGCAATCCACGAGTACTGCGATGCTCATGGTGGGCGATTTCCAACGACAATGCACAATCTTTCGGACGGTCTGTCGGACGATCCGAACAAGTCCCCGCAAGAGCTCGCCGAGGAAGCGGAGAAGCTCAAGGAGCAAACGTGGATCTACACGCTCGCTCCGTACCTGGAGAGCGTGGACGAAGTGCGGTTGTGTCCGGAGGATCACGAGCGGATCGAGAATCCGGCCTACGTCGACGACAACGGAAACAAGGTGGAAGTTCGGCCCACGAGCTACGCCATGAACGGCTATTTGCGGAAGGAGCAGCCCAACCCGTTCGGAGTGATACCGCCCGGCTTCGTGAACAAGTTCTCGAACCTAGCGGAAACCCACACCACGATCATGATGTTCGAGGCGGGTCCTGGCGTTGACAGCACCATGGACCACGTCGAATCGCCGGAATGGTTCGACGACTTCAACCTGAAGCGCAATGCATCGCAACGAGCGGTCTGGAAAGCCGTAGCCGATGAACAGACTGGCGATATAGCGGTCGACCGACACCACGGCGCGGTGGCCAATTATTTGTTTGCCGACGGTCATGTCGATCTGATAACTGCCGATCAGATCGCGGAATGGTGCGATGCGGGAAAGAATTTTGCCCTCCCGGTGCAGAAGTAGGTTCAGAAGGCAGTGATCGATCCATTTTCATTTCAGCATAGGAATCACGATCTCATGATACGAAACAGTCTTTCAATCTGTGGTTGGGCGGCGTTAGGTGTTGTAGCGGCCATGTTGGCTGCGACACAAGCCACGGCTCATAGCGACATATTCTTGGCCAATGTGGGTGGCCAAGTCGCCGTGGGAGGGGCAAACGAGCTCGAATCAGCCTCCCCATTCTTCGAGCTCGACACACAGGTCTTCGAAGCCGTACTGGTCACAGGTTTTCCGCTACCGCTGTTCGATTACGGCCGCGGCGAGCCAGGCTTCTTCGCGCTACCCAGTAACAGCCTCGATTTGCCGGCTGGATCGGCGGCGCTCGTCGGAAATGCCGACGTTTCTGTCCAGCTTCCGACGTTTTCGGTCGGCGGCAATTCGGCTTCGCTGTTCTATTGGGACGGGAGCGGTGCAATTGATTTTCAGCCGGTCGGTGCAACGCAGCCCGGAGTGACGCTGGCGATCGACCCAACGCCATTATCCGATCCGACTGGAAGCGACGGCTCGCTGCACTTTCATCCGGCCTACGAACTGAATTTGGCTGGCGCGGGAGCACCAGCGGACGGCGTCTATCTCGCCGCTCCAACCGTCAGCGTCGCCGGAATGGCCGCTTCGAAGCCGTTCTATTTGGTGTTGCTCGCCGATCAACTGCTGGTCGACGACGATGCAGCCGAGGGCCTGGAGGAAACCTTGGAAAGCGGCAATACGTTTTACGAAGCGGTAGGTAAGGATTTCGGATTTTACGAGGAGGCCGTCGAGTACGTGCAAGCCAACGTCGCCGTTCCGGAACCGACGACGGCGCTGATGGCAATGGGAATTGCGGCCTCGCTGTCGGGACTTAGGACTCGCCATTGCGCGGGCGGAAGGCCGCGACGATGACATGTTTGCGTCTGGCGATGGCAGCGGCGTGCGCGGTCGCTTGGGGTTGGGCTGGGTCCCGGGAGGCGCGGGCCCAGCACATCGACGTACTCGCGCTGGGGGTCTATGGCCGGCTGGTTACTGGCCGCTCGGATTGCGCGGATTCCAATTGCAGCGGCGGCGCACGAACGCTCGGTCAACGCGTCTTCGCGCGCGAATTTGACAGCGATTTCCTCGTGAACAACCCTGGCTTCAACGCGCCAACTTCGGCCGCGTCACTTCCACCGGGCAGTCAGGCACTTCCGGCCTTCGCCCAATTAAACTGGGATTTTCTGCCGATCGAGATCGGCGCTCTCACTTCGAACCTGTTCTATTGGGACGGCTCCGACAGCGACGGCCAACCGGGACTCACGCCGGAGGACGTGGCATTTGGCGCGCCACCTGGCGCCGGCTACGCGCTCACAATGTTTGACGTCAACTCCAACCCCTATTCCGTTCACGGCTCGGACCGCGCGCTCGTGCCGGGCGGCCGAATTGCCACCACGAGCAGCACCGGGTTCATTCACCAGCACAACTATTTCTTGGTAGATGATGGCAGCGGTTACATGGGCACACCGCCGGCTGAGGGAATATATCTTTGGGCTCTCCATTTACGGATGGCGGGGATGCAAACCTCGCTGCCATTTTACATGGTGTTCGGCACGCTCCACTCGTCAATCGAATCGCTCGATGATGCGGCGTTGCCATGGATCGAGCAACAGCTCGACTTATCGGGTGACTACAACGGCGACGGCAGCGTCGACGCGGCGGACTACACTGTCTGGCGCGATACGGTCGACCAAACGGGCCAAGGCCTGGCAGCAGACGGCAACGGAGATCAAATCGTCGATCTCGATGATCTCGCCGTCTGGAAGCAGCACTTCGAACACGCCGCGGAGTTGCGGATTGCTGCTTCCGCTGGTACCGGCGGCGTAGTGGCAATTGTTCCAGAACCAGGCTCGACGCTCGTTCTGCTGGCAGCAGCCGTCGCAACACTATCTCTTAACCAGCGTTCTTGGCGAGCACGTCCCGCACCTGGATTAACTCGGCCGCGATGCTGATCGCAATTTCCCCCGGCTGATTCTGCCCAATCGCCAGGCCGATAGGGCACCGCATGGGGTCGATCGCGCCGGGCTCGATGCCAGCAGCCGTTAGTTCGCGGACCAGCACGCTCCGCTTCGCCTCGCTGCCGATGACGCCCAGGTAAGCGGGGCGTAAGCCGCGCCGGAAAATCGCCTCCAGGATCGGTCGATCCGTACGATGGCCCATCGTCATCGAAAGCACAAAATCATCGGCTGACAACTGCGGGACAAAACTGCTGGCCTCGGCGAGTTCGATCCGGGTGAGCTTTCCCGACTCCGGCAGCCGCGCGAGCCATTCCGGCCGCGAGTCGACGCACACGATCCTGCATTCCAACTCGATGAGGCAACGAATGAGTGCCTGCGCCACGTGGCCGGCGCCGAATACCACGATCCGCCACTGGCGATGATTGTACGCCTCGAAGTAGAGCTTCACGACGCCGCCGCAGGTCATGCCAACGTCGCGCTGCAGATTCCATTCGACGAATTTCGTGGCCTCTCCGCGGCTATCGCTGAGCATCTGCCGCGCAAACTCGATCGCCTGATGCTCGACCCGGCCGCCGCCCACGGTGCCAAACACGAGCCCGCGCTCGTCCACCAGCATCTTGGTGCCGGGGTCCTGGGGCGTACTTCCGACGGCGTCGACCAGCGTGACAGAAACAAAAGGCCGGCCCGCGTGCGACAATTCAGCCAGTCGCTCGATGAATCCGTGCGGCGCGACCATAACCTATCTCAGCCGGACAACAAACCTATCTCAGCCGAACCAGCCGCGGCGCATGAACGCCTTGCGGGCGGCGGCTTCGTCGCTTTCGATCTCGAAGAGCTTGTCGAGTTTCGTGATCTTGAAGACCTGTCGAATATCAGGAGTGATCGCCGCGAGCTTGAGGTGGACTTTGAATTCCTTGCACTTCTTCTGCAGCTGCACGAGCTTGCCCAGCATCGACGATGACATGAACTGCACGTTGCGGAAGTCGAGAATCACCCGCTCTTCGGTCGTGTCGTTAAGCTGCTTGATCAGCTCGTTGCCCAGCTGCTCGAGCTTGGCCTCGTCGGTGAGCCGCGCGTCGGTAAGACACACGGTCAGAATCCCGTCTTTGCTGTAATTGACGACGGACATAAGTTACCGCCCACTCGCAGAAAATCGGCCGCCCGGCACCCCACCCCACCTGTGAGCCTAGCCGATTGCCGCGGGAAACGCTAGCCAGCGTTGCTCTTGGACGCTGGCAGGACCATTCCGAAAGCGACTGCTAGGACACTCGGCGGACGACGCCCGTGACGACGCCAAGCACCTGGGCCGTCTTCGAGTAGATCGGCTTCATCGACGAATTGGCGGGTTGCAGCCGGATGCGATTGGCTTCGGGGAACCAGTACTTGAGTGTGGCGTCGCCGTCGTCGGTCATGGCCACGACAATATCGCCCTTGTGAGCGGTGCGGGCCTTGCGGCAGATCACCACGTCGCCATCCGAAATCTGAGCCTCGATCATCGAGTCGCCCTTAACTTTCAACGCGAACTGGTTTTTACGCTGGGGGAACCAGTCCTCGAACTCGAAGCGGTCGCCTTGCTCGATTGCCTCGGTGAGGTTGCCGGCCGCGATCTGACCGACCAGCGGCATCCCTTTTTCTTCCTTGTATTCCTCGTTGATCTGGATTGCCCGCGACATGTTCGGCTCACGGGTGATCAGGCCCTTCTTCTCCAGGGCTTTCAAATGGCACATCACTCCGTTGGGAGAGCTGATCCCGAAGTTGTCGCCGATTTCGCGAACCGTTGGGCCGTAACCGCGGTTGGTGATCAACTCGCGGATAAACTCAAACACCTCGCGCTGACGGGAGGTAAGTTGTGACAGGTTCATGAAGAGAGCACTCCGAGTATGTTGTTTGTGGGCGGGCGACGCCGATCATGCATCGGCACAGTCGCATCGGCACGGGCGCGTCAGCTGCGCTGCGTCCACTTGCCGGATCGCTGGCGGGGCTGGCAGGTCGCTACTCAAGTTATAATATACGTTCGTACATGGTCAATAGCGTTCGTACAGGTCTTCCGTAAAAAACCGGAATTCGGACGCTCTGGCCAGTCGCCGCTCGACCGACCTGGTCCGCCGAAAGTCGTCCCTACCGCTGTTTTCGGCGATTCGCTATGGTAAGCAGCTTCCGCAGCTCCCTGATGCCCAGGGAAGCCGGATGGCCCACGGAGGCAAGACGGACCATGATTCACGTGATCGCCACGATTGAAATCGCCCCCGGGATGCGCGAGGATTTCCTGACGGCGTTTGCCGAGCTGGTGCCGGACGTCCGCGCCGAGCAAGGCTGCATCGAATACGGCCCGGCGACCGATCTGGCCACCTCGATCGCCGACCAGCCCGCCCCGCGCGACAACGTCGTCACCGTGATCGAAAAATGGCAAAGCGTCGAAGCCCTGAAAAAACACCTCGAGGCCCCTCACATGGTGAGGTATCGACGCGCGGTGAACGACCTGGTTTTGAAAGTTTCGATTCAGGTGCTGGAGCCGGCTTGAGTATGATGGGGTAGTGGCACGGAATGGGCTGCGCGTTTGTCGCGCTGCGGTCGCGTACCGCCGCCGGCGCGAACTCGCTTCTTTTTTTGTCGGTTTTCTCTATGCTCGACCCGGTTCGGCAAGAAGTTGCCACGACATCCAAGACGGTCGTCGTCAAAGTGGGAACGCGCGTCCTCACGCACGACGACGGCACGCTCGACAACGACCGCGTGACCAGCATCGCGGAACAGCTCGTCTGGCTGATCGAGGACCAGCGGTACGTGGTACTCGTCTCCAGCGGTGCGGTCGGGGCCGGCATGGGACGTATCGGCTTGCGGCGCAGGCCGACCGACCTCGGGCATTTGCAGGCGGTGGCTGCCGTCGGCCAGAGCCGCCTCATCGAAGCCTACAATCGAGCCCTGGAACCGCATGGCCGCCACGCAGCTCAGATTCTGCTCACGGCCGACGACTTGAACGATCGCACGCGCTATCTCAACGTGCGGAACACGCTGCTGGCCGCCTTCCATTATCAGGCGATTCCGATCGTGAATGAAAACGACACGGTCCGCGTGGACGAATTGGAACGTAGTGTTGGCGACAACGACCGCCTGGCGGCGATGGTCACCAATCTGCTCCGCGCACCGCTGCTGGTGTTGCTGTCCGACGTCGAAGGCCTTTACGACGGCCATCCCAGCCGGCCCGAGTCGCAAGTGATTTCCACCGTCGAAAACATCGATGATGCGATCAAAGGCTTCCACGCGCAGACTCCGGTCGATACCGGTCCCAACCACCTGAGCAAGGGCGGCATGGCGAGCAAACTGGAAGCCGCCCGGCTGGCCACCACGGCGGGCGAAAATGTGATCATCGCCAACGGCCGGCGCAGCGGAGTGCTGATGGACATTGCGGCCGGGGCGCCGGTCGGCACGTTGTTCCTGGCCCAGGGGCCCGCCGTCGCTAGTCGCAAACGCTGGATCGGTCTGACGGCCCATCCGGCCGGCCGATTGCTCCTCGATGCCGGCGCCCAACTGGCCCTCGAAAAGCAGGGCCGCAGCCTTTTAGCGGTCGGCATTTCCGGTGTCACCGGGGAGTTTGCCAAGGGGGACGTCGTGGCCCTGTGCCGCCTCGACGGCGTCGAAATCGCCCGCGGTCTGACGAATTACAGCTCCGCCGACCTCGTGAAAATCGCCGGCCGTGCGAAGGAGCAAATCGTGGAAATCCTCGGACAGCGGCCTTATGACGAGGTCATCCACCGCGACAATCTTGCCCTCACCGCTCGAGAGTAGATAAAATGCAGCCCTTGGATAATGTGCTATATTTGGGGAGCTTCGGAAGCTTCGCGGAAAGGGATTCCTCCGCTCTCCCCCAGATGCTGCCGTTGGGCCAGGGTAGTGGCCGGCGCGTGGCCGAGCAGGTGAGGTCGGACCTCACCAGCGACGGTACGAATGCTTTCGATCGGTTCTCCCGTAATGTCCCCTGGTATTGCTCCCCTCGTCACCGCTCCACAGCCACCGATTTGGCAGGTGGACCTCGGGGAGTTTTCCAGAGACTTGTTCCATCGGATCCGCGGGCTCCACGATGAATTTGGCCCACTGGGCGTGATCCAGGATGGCGGCCAGAAAGTGGCCTTCTTGTTCAGCCCGGAGCTGAACCAACAGGTGCTGAGCGACACGACGCGCTACCAGGCTCGCTTCTTTGCGATTCGCGGTCCCAAGAATTCGGCCCAGCGCCGGCTCACGGGTGGCCTGCTCTCGATGAACGGCCAGCAACACCGCCGCAACCGCCGGATGGTGAAGGAACCGTTCGGCCGCCGCGCCATCGCCACCTACACCGACGCCATCGCCCGGATGACGGACGCGATGCTCGATACCTGGAAGCCGGGCGAGGTCCGCGACGTCGCCGAAGAAATGCGGCGATACATGCTCCAGGTCACTAGCACGCTACTGTTCGGCTTGGATGAGCCGGAACTGGCCCTGCGGTTGGGCGACATGATCGCCGAATGGGTCACGATGAACGACGAGTTGGGCGCCGGAGCGCTCGTGCCCAACGAAACATTCAGCAAACGGTACGAATACCTGCTGCAGTACGCCGAGCAGCTCGAAGCGGAAATCCTGCAGATGATCCGCCGGCGGCGTGAGTCGAATGTGTTGGGAAAGGACGTGCTCTCGATTCTGGTGCGGATGCACGACGAAGAGGGCGGCCTCACCGACGAAGAGCTGGTCGGCCAGGCCGCGGTACTGTTCTCGGCGGCCCACA
Organism: Pirellulales bacterium; assembly: GCA_050248495.1. Classification (GTDB taxonomy): domain Bacteria; phylum Planctomycetota; class Planctomycetia; order Pirellulales; family Lacipirellulaceae; genus DASYDU01. Next base: position 11,659 of record JBFWSG010000017.1, read on the forward strand.
TGACCACGGCCCATTCACTTTGCTGGACATTGTTCCTCCTGGGCGAACATCCCTCGATCATGCAGCGGCTCTGGAGCGAATGGCAGCAACAAGGCGACGCGCTCGAGATGCCGTCGCAAGCCGCGCCGGAAGGGGCCGTCTGGGGCGATGCCGCCAATCAAGGAGAATACGGCGAATCGCTCTCGCTCCTGGAGCGCGTCATCAAAGAGAGCATGCGAGTCGCACCGGCGTCGGCCTATTCACAGCGGATCAACGTGGAAGCGGTGGAGCTGGGGCCCTACCGGCTACCTCGCGGCACGGGCATTGTCTTCACACCACTCGTAACGCATCACCTGGCCTCGACTTTCCCCGAACCGAATCGCTTCCTGCCGGACCGCTGGCTCACGGCCAAGCCGTCGCCCTATGCCTACCATCCCTTCGGCGCCGGGGCGCGGATGTGCATCGGCGGCCCGCTGGCGCTAGAGATCATGCGCGTCGGGCTGCGGCGAATTCTCTCGCGCTACCGCCTCTCGGTAGTGGGCGGGACCGACGTAAGCGCCCACGTCGAGTCGACGATGCTGGTTCCCACCAACGGCGTCTGGATGTCGGTCCACGAACCGGACGGCCGCTTCGATTCTGCCTCGGTGGCCGGCAACATTCACGAGTTGGTCGATCTGGTGGAAGTGCCGGGCTGGACGGCGGGCAAATGCCACATCATTTCGTCAGTAGCGTCGCCACGCTAAGTCGCGGCAGCAGCATTTGACGCCGGCTTTTCACGCATTCGCCATCCCAGCAACACACCCGCGACAGCCAAGTGCATCGCACTACCTGGCTCGGGAACGGCCGCTAAGCCGCCGCTACCAGCCATTTCTCCAAGATGGTTCCGCCAAATCGTGTAGTCGGCGGCATCCACGATGCCGTTCCCGTTCCCATCCGCGGAGGCATTCGACGTTCCAAAGTTCGATTTCCAGAAACTGTAGTCGTTTGCGTCTACAATGCCGCTCCCATCGTAATCACCTTGAGGCGTCGACGTTAATTCCGCCCTCGCCCACCATGCAACGGCATAATTTTGTGTTACACCAGCGTCTTCATCGTGCTGTCGTACCCAAAACTCGTACTCGCCCGTTTCAGGAATCTGGAAAAACAAGTGTTCTGTCGTGCCAACGGCGCTATCTGACGAAGCGATAGTTTGAGTAATGCTTCCGGCAAATTTCGGAAGTAGGTAGATGTCCAAATCGTCAATTACTGAGTCGTCAGGGGGACTAAGGCCGTCATCGACGTATTCCCGGAATGTGTCTCCTGCATTGTATTGGCCAACTGGTGCGGTGTCCGTCGCAAACTCAACCTTTCGATCCCAAGCCAAAGTTATTGAAATGAAACTGCCGCCCATCAATTCACCGTCGAATTGATACCGATTGATCTCGCCAGCGCCCAATGTTGTCCCGTAGTCCCACCCAAGAGTCGGTATATCGGCTTCGTCAAAGTCGTGTTCGCCTGCTGCAAACTGCGTTCTCGCTCGATCGGCATTAAGATGACCGGTCCCCATTTCGACATCCAACGGGACACTACTTCCTATTCCGTCGGTGGAATCATCCCACGCTTCCGAATCAAACCAAGTAGGGTTGGCATTTCCAGGCTGGGCCACCTTCAATACAGTTCGTGACATTCCCAGCAAGCCACCTTGTGGCACGGGGTCCGACGCACCGGGCGGTATCACGGTGCCATTGTCGATAAATTTGTCGGCCGAATTCATCAACACGGCTTTCATCGTTTCGTGGCGACGGGAATTCACTGCGTTCCATCCACCATTAGCGATTCGTTCATTGGCATACTGCAGCAACAAAGCGGCCGTCCCCGTCACGTGAGGTGCTGCAAAACTGGTGCCACTATCCATTATTACTGCGTTGAGTCCAGTCATATCGAGGTTGTCACCGGGCGCGAGCAAGCCGATCGACGTCCGATCACCTTCGGCGTCGAAACTTTGGTCATTTCCTGCCGCAACACGCCGGTACACGCCGCCTTCTAACGTCGAATAGGCAACAGCAATTCCATTGAAGTTATCTTTTGGGACCGGATTCAGGTTTCCTTCGTAGCCCGAAGCGACGTACAGAACGTCGTGTTCACGGGCCGACCAATCGACGAATTGAGTTAGGTGCTGATTACCGTCGTTCAAATTGTGCGTTGCGTCGAATGGATTTCCAAAGCTCATATTGATGGCCCGAACATCGATGCCTGGTAGAGTTGCGATATGGTTGACCGTCACTGCGGCCTCTTGATCGTACGGCGCGGGCGGCGACCCCGGATCAGTAGCGGCCGAATATAGTGCGGCTCCTAATGCCACGCCTGTCGGAGCAGTTCTCGGACCAGCACCATCCGGGTCGACCATGTCAGTACCAATGATAACACTTGCCGTTGACTCCGCATGATCGTCGGTATAGAGGTTTGCGATTGCTCCTCCGCTTGTGGTTCGTCGATAAACTTCGGTTGGAATGACATCTGGGCTAGAATGCGCCGAATCGTCATTCCCTCCGTTTGCGACCGCCTTGCCCGGCCTGGATAGGTCCACCTGACCAATTGCGACGGCTGGTACTGGACCGACGCTGCCGCCATTCATTGGCGTTCCGTTCGCAAGCGTTAGCCCTGCTGAATTGATACCGTTTGGGCCAATCGACAACGCGCTCCCGAAAGCCGACTGGCTCCATAGTACGGCGCACAACAATACGCATACGTTGCTTTGACGTGTCATTTTCCATCCTTTTTTCCTCTAGTTGGTATAATCTCAATGCGGCGCATCAGACTCACCACTGCCTTGTCCGAATCGAACAGTTGCACTTCGTAAGCTCCAGGATCAAGTTTGCCTAGCGGAATCCAGTAGTAGTAATGCCGCTCGTCGTCGGTTGCCGGCCGAGGTTTTGTCTCGTGGTAGGCCAAGACCACCTTATCTTTTTCAACCGCAACACTGTCGATAGCCCACCACGTTGGATTGCTAGGACCTGAACCTAAATACGCAACCAACCAAAAACTTCCCCGCTCAGGCTCCGATCTATTTAGGAGTACCGGCGCATCCACGCGCCGTGGACCGGTTAGAGCGTCGAGGCTTGCCGACAGAGCGTCATACAAGTTTGTCGCATCGACGATGAACGTATTTGAACCACCTTTTGAAACATTGTGGATTTGTTGCAAAAAGACTTCGGGGTCCCATTTGCCATTCGTTTGTATCCGCGCCTCTCGAACGTGTTGCAATCCTTTCTGCGGACTCGTCGTGATTATCTCTGACAGTGGAATTACGCGCACTTCGTCACCGGCGGCGCTAACCGCGCAGCACAGCAGACAGATTACGACTCCACAAGTGGCAACAAAGCGACTCATTTTCGACCTCAATCCCGGACAAGGGGTTTATGCGACCCTAGCACAATCTGCCAGTCGATTGCAAAAACTTCCTGCAATCTTAACGGCAGCAATTCTACCACCCGGCGAGATAGGCAACTTGCATCCGATGATTGAATTCGCTGGCCGCCGATGATCTTATTTCTGCTCGTGCCTACCGGAAATCTTGTCGCAGTTCATTGACGTGCGACTAGTGACAACCATGCGTCACCGGAGTAACCATGTCGAGTCGCCGATTCAAACGTGGGAGCGCTAAGCACCAGATCGGACACAGGGTTCCGCTCAGTTCGGATTTCTCACCACCAAGTCACGGCGAGCACGGCGAAGAAGGTTAAGTTATTTCGCTCGATTTGACGGCCGCAAACAGGTAGCCGTCGCGCGGATCGGGTCCCAAATTCGGCGAAAAGATGTAGCGCCGCAACGTGCCTTCGAGCGTAAGGCCCGACTTCGCCAGCACGCGGGCCGACGCGACATTCTCCGGATCGCAAAAGGCCTGCACGCGCCAGATCTCCGGGTGACTCAGCCAAACCGGCACCAACGCGCTCGTCGTCTCGGTCGCATAACCGTTGCCCCATTCTGCCTTCGCCACGTAGTAGCCGAACTGGATTACGTGGTTCTCAATCCGACGGCAGCCGATCGAGCCAACGATGGCGCCGCCGCTCTTGCGCGTCATCAACCAGCTCTGAAATTCGACTTCCGTGCCGGTGAGAGGTCGGGTGATGCGCTCGCGCGTCTGTTCAACGTTCTGATGCGCCGGCCAGAGCAGGAACCGCGTCACTTCGGGATCGCTCGTGCAACGCTCGAATAACTCCGGCGCATCCGCGGCGACCGCTCGGCGCAAGACGAGCCGCGCGGTCTCGATGCGTTCCGGATAGTTCAAAGCTAATAGGCCGGTGTTTTCCATGCGGGGGAAGACATTGTCGAAACGGCTGCGGTTCGCTGTGCGCGGCCGCGAATCCAGGCATGAAACCACGGTTGTGGCGTTTTGGCAACGCGAATTTGCGGGAGAAATGCCGGCTGATTAGGGTGGAAATTAGCATCCGCTCGTTCCCCCCTCCCACGGCTTCGCTCCGCTCCCATGCGTTCGCTCATTTCGGCCGCCTTATTTTCCGTTGCCGTCGCCGTTGCGTCGTGCTCTGCCACCCATGCCCAGCAAGTGGCCAGTGATGCCGAGATCGCCGCCGCCCGCCGCGACCTGGCCGCCGCCAAACTCGAATCGCAGCTCTACATCCAAAACGAATACGACTGTGCACGCCGCGAACTGAATGCAGCCATTCGCGTGGCGGACGAAGAGGTCCGCACGATGCGGCGAAACTTGAAGTCTTTTGGGCCGTTCAATCCGTTCGCTTACGGCCAGTTGCCGGCGTTCCACTATCGCAACGCCCGGCTCTGCCTCGCCGAAGCGGAAGCGCGGAGGCGGCTCTTGATCGACGAACGTAGCAATCTGGTGCGCACCAAGGGCACCGAGTTCGCCTTGATGCAGCTCAATGTGGAAGCGGCCCGCGCGCGGCTCGTTGAGCTCTCGGGCGGCGGCGTGATCGAACTCGACGTCGTCAAAGACAATGCGGCCTTGTCGCCGGCCGCCTCGCTACGGTGAAAGATGCGGCCGATTTGGCGGCCGTTGAGGGACAGGCCCAGAACGCGTAGAATTGCAGTCTAGGGTTCTTCCCTCCCACCCCCGGACTGCACGGCCTTCATGTCCGATTTGCACCACGAGTGCGGCATCGCCGCCGTTTATCATCTCCACGGGCGTGCCACCAGTCCGCTTTGCCCATCACAGGGGCCGGACGAAACCTCGCGGCTGATTCCGCGGCTGCTGCTCGACATCCAGAACCGCGGCCAGCTCTCGGCCGGCATCACGAGCTACAACCCCGACCGGCAGCAGCTACTGGAAACCTACCGCGGGCTCGGCAGCGTGACCGAGGTGTTCCGGCTCAGCCATCGCGGCAAGGCCGACAGCATCATGAAGCAGTGTGCCGGCCGGGCGGCGATCGGCCACGTCCGGTACGCCACGTGCGGCAAAGACGATCTGAGCTACGCGCAGCCATTCGAGCGCTCGCACCTGCAAAAGCACAAGTGGTTCAGCTTCGGCTTCAATGGACAGCTGGCCAATTATGCCGAGCTCCGCGACAAGCTGCTGGCGGACGACGACCACCATCTTTCGCGGGCCACCGACACCGAAATCATCATGCACGAGATCAGCCGTGAGCTCTCGGGCGATCGGCGGCCGTCGCTGGTGGACGTGATGCGGAACGTGGCGCAGCGATTCGACGGAGCGTATTGCATCTCGCTCTTGAATGCGCTGGGCGAAATGGTGATCGTCCGTGACCCTTTGGGTTTGCGGCCGCTGTCGTACGCGATCGAGGGGCCACTCTTTGCCGCCGCCAGCGAAAGCGTCGCCCTGTTGAATCTCGGCTTCTCGAACAGCAGCATCCGCTCGCTCAAGCCGGGCGAGATGATCTACATCGACGGCCACGACATCAAGTTTGACCGCTTCGCCGACAGCTCGCGGCGGGCCCACTGCTTCTTCGAGTGGATCTATTTCGCCAACGTCGCCAGCACGCTCGACGACCGCAGCGTGTATCTCTCGCGCAAGGTGCTCGGCGAAGAGCTGGCGCGGCTCGAGGATGTGCCGATCGACGAGGACACAGTCGTCGTCCCGGTGCCGGATACGAGCAAGTGTGCGGCCGATGCCATGGCCTATCGCCTGGGCGTGCCCAGTGTCGAAGGGCTGATTCGCAATCGTTACTCGGGCCGCACTTTTATCGAAGGAGGCGACAGCCGTGTCTCCAAAGCCCAGGCCAAGTACACGCCGCTCCGCGAGGTGCTTGAAGGGAAGCGGGTGCTGTTGGTCGAGGATTCGATCGTTCGCTCGACGACGATGCGGGTGCTGATCTCGCGGATCCGTGAAGTGGGCGGGGCCCGCGAGATTCACGTCCGCGTGGCCTGCCCGCCGATCGTGTCGCCCTGCTTCTACGGCATCGACATGTCGACGATCTCGGAGCTCTTTGCCCCGAAATACATCCGTGAAGGTAAGCAGCCCGAAGAAACTTTTGCCGAAATGGCCCGCGATCTGGGGGCCGATTCGCTGCGGTATCTGCCCGTCGAGTCGATTGCCAAGGCCGTCGATCGCCCGCCCAACGAGCTGTGCCGAGCGTGCATCACAGGCGAGTATCCGACAGCCCACGGTCAGCGGCTTTACAATATCGCGCTCGCCAATGCAGAGAATGGCGCCGAGAGCCCATCCAACGGCTGCCGTCCGCTGCGGACGTACGAGACGCACGGGGCGCATATCTAGTCGTCCTTCAATTCGATCCAGGATCGGGCCCGCATGAACGCGGAATCTCCTCGGCGGCCCACCTTCGGCGAAGCCTTCTGGGTCTGGTGCCGCGTCGCCGCGCTGAGCTTCGGCGGCCCGGCGGGGCAGATTGCGGTCATGCACCGCATTCTCGTCGAGGAGAAGCGGTGGGTTAGCGAGAACCGGTTTCTGCACGCGCTCAATTACTGCATGCTGCTGCCTGGACCGGAGGCACAGCAATTGGCGACTTACATCGGCTGGCTATTGCATCGCACGGCCGGCGGATTGATGGCGGGTCTGCTGTTTGTGCTGCCGGGCTTCGTCAGCATCCTGGTGCTGAGCATTCTGTACGCCAACTATCGTGATTTGACGCTCGTCGCGGGCATTTTCTACGGGCTTAAGCCAGCGGTCGTAGCGGTGGTGGTCCAGGCGGTGCTGCGGATCGGCAAGCGGGCACTCAAGAATCGGGTGATGGTGCTGATCGCGGCACTGGCGTTCGCGGCGATTTTCTTATTCGAGGTGCCATTTCCGCTGATCGTACTCGGCGCCGCGATGATCGGCTTCGTCGGCGGCAGACTTTGGCCCGATACGTTTGTCGTCATCAAAGAGCGTGTGGCCAAGGACGGAGAGGCCGCCGAGCAACACGCGATTTCGGACGAAATGGCCGCCGCGGTCCGGCCGTCGTTGGGACATGCGCTGCGAACACTGGCGATCTGGCTCACAGTGTGGCTCGGCCCCGTGGCGGCGCTCTGGAAGTTCGCCGGGCCGGAAAGCGTCTTCACGCAGCAGGCGCTATTCTTCAGCAAGACGGCCATGGTCACCTTTGGCGGCGCCTATTCCGTGCTGGCCTACATCGCGCAGCAATGTGTCGAAGTCTACCACTGGCTCGCCCCCGGTGAGATGCTCGATGGCCTGGGCATGGCGGAAACGACACCCGGGCCGCTGATCCAGGTGGTGCAGTTCGTCGGTTTCCTCGGAGCGTTTCGCCATCCGGCGCCGCTCTCGCCGCTGGCAGCCGGCATCGCCGGGTCGGTGATCACGACTTGGGTAACGTATGCGCCCTGCTTCTTGTGGATCTTTCTCGGCGCGCCCTACATCGAGCATCTCCGCGGCCGCAAATCGCTCAACGCAGCCCTCTCTACCGTGACGGCCGCGGTGGTCGGCGTGATTTTGAACCTGTCGATCTGGTTCGCGCTCCACACACTCTTCGGTCGCGTCGCGGAACATCATGTCGGACCGCTGCGGCTGCTGGTGCCGGAGTGGTCGACGGTGGACATCGCCGCGGTCGTGATCGCGGTGGCCGCGATGGTGGCGATGTTTCGCTACCACATCGGCATGATTCCGACGCTGGCGGCGAGTGCCTTGGCGGGGCTGCTCTACGTATTGAGTGCAAGTCTCGGGGGTTGAGCCGAGAACTCGCGCTAATTCGCCAGCGGGCGCTACGTGTACCGGACGCCTTGATGCTCCGGTTCGAAGAAGGCCGGCAGCAGTGCGTCGGCCTGCAGCAGGCCCTGCCGCGTCAATTCGATGCGCTCGCCGTCACTGCGAAGCCTAGCGAGGCCTTCCGACTCGTAGTCCTCCCACGCATCGCGCCAGTGTTCGACGACGTCGACGCCAAACTTGTGGCGAAAGTAAGGAACGTCGAGGTAGCCCTTCTTGAGCTGCAAGATTAACTCACGGACGAGCCGCTGGTGGGGCGAAACGGCGAGCGCGCGGCCCAGCGGCAGTTCCCCCGCTTCGAGCTGGCCGCAATACTGCTCCCACTCCGGATGATTTTGATAGTGGACGCCCGATACGTGTCCGAAGCTGGCAATGCCGGTGGCCAAGAGGTCACTGCCGCGCCAGAGATTGTCGCGATAACTGAAATTGACGCGTTCTGGATGCTTGACCATCGTGTAGGCGCTCGAGGTGCTGTATCCGGCGGCAGCAAGCTCGTTAAAGGCCCAGTCGACCCAGGCCCGCTTCGTGGGCCAGTCGGCAACCGGCGTTTCGATCACACCGCCCAAAATGTCCTTTGAATAGACCGTATTGAACGGCAGCTCCATCTGGTAGATCGTGACACTATCGGGCCCCAGCTCGATCGTGCGGCGGACCGCATCGCGCCATTTTTCATTCGTATCGCCCACCATGCCGGCGATCAGGTCGATGTTCGTGTTGGCAAATCCGGCCGCCTGGATCCAGGGCCAGGCCTTGTAGATTTCGCCCGATTCATGCGCCCGGCCGTTGTCGCGGAGAATGTCGTCGTCGAAATGCTCGACGCCGAGGCTGAGCCGCGTCACGCCGATCTCGCTGAGCGTCGCCACCTTGGCTTCGGAGAGCGTTCCCGGCTCACATTCGAAGGTGACTTCTTCGGCGGCGTCCCAAGAGACATTAGCCCGCAGCCGCTCAACCAGCCGCTCCAGCTGCCGCGAGCTCAAGAATGATGGCGTCCCGCCGCCAAAGTACACAAACCGAAACGGCCGACCACCCATCACCGGCAATTTGCTCACGAGCTCGATCTCGCGCGAGAGCGCCGCGAGATACCGCTCGACTTCCGCCGAGTTCTTGTCGGTGAACACCTTGAAGTAGCAGAACTTGCACCGCTTGCGGCAAAACGGAATGTGCAAGTACAGACCGAGCGGCACCTCCGCGGGCGGCGCGTTCATCGCGCCGCGAACCACATCCACCTCGTCCTGCGACCAGGTGGAGAATGGCGGGTAATTGCTAATGAAATAACTGCCGACTTCAGTTTTCGTCCTACTGGTGGTCATTGAAATAATTGTCGAAGTTCTAATGACGAATGACGAATCGCTGTCGCCCGATTGTTCCCCAATTCGTCATTCAAAATTCGTCATTCGTCATTCCCTTTGTCTTTCGCGCCGAAGCAATACAACGTGCCGTCGCCGTTGCCGATGATGATCTGGCCGTCGACGACAACCGGCGAAGCGGTGAAGCTGCCGCCGGCGTCGTATTGCCAGTCGACCGCACCCGTCTTCGCGTCGATCACGTACAACACGCCGCGGATCGTGGCCGCGACGACCTTGTCGCCGGCGATCACCGGCGAGCTATCGACGTGCGTGCGGGTCGGCACCGTCCATTTTACCTCTCCCGTTTCGCGGTCGAGCCCATAGATCGCTTTTCCCTGCGAACCATACACAACCAGCGAATCGGTCACTGCCGCAGCGGCACGAATCGGCTGGCCACGCTTTTCGTCTTTGTACGTCCAGAGAATCTTGGCACTCTGGCCGTCTTTGGGCAACTCAATCGCGTAGAACGTGCCCCCCTCGGTGCCGAAGTAGACGCGGCCGTCGCGGTAGGCGGCCGTGGCTCCCGTCGGAGCGTCGATGCCGATCGTGCTCGATTCCTTGCCGGTACTGGCGTCGATCAGGTGCAACTTGCTGTCGCACCCGGCGAGTAAGATCTGGCCATCCGCAATGGTTGGCGTGCACCGCAACGGCGCCTCGATTTTGAAGTCCCACCGCTTCTGGCCATCGGCGACGTTGAGACAGGCCAGTGTGCCCGCTTCACAGGTCACGAGCACATCGTCACCGTGGATCGTCGGCCCGGCATAGACCTCACCGCCAATTTCACTTTCCCACAACTCGTGCCCGTCTTCGTTGGACAAGGCCCACACCGTTCCGTTGGCGTCCCCGGCGTACAGCGCTCCGGACTGGTTATTGAACGCCGCCCCGGCGAGGAAGGCGCTGTTTTCAATCGGTTGTTTCCAAACACCACGACCATCATCCATCAGCACCGCGTGGAACGTGCCGTAGTTGTCGCCGATGTAGACAATCCTGTTGTCGACAATCGCCGTCGCCTCGAAACCGGCGTCTTCGCTCTCGGAGCCTTTTTCACCGGCAGCCGAGTATGTCCACAGCACGTCGAGCTGTTTCGGCAGTTGGCTCTCGGCTACGCCCGAGCTCGACAAATCGCGTCGCACGAAGTTCCAGTCGCCTGCCTGCGCGCAGAGTGCGGCCGCCGTCATCACGAGCCCCGCGAAAGCCCGCACGCCCGCACGCCACAACTTACATTGCCGCTTCATATAACCCCTGAAAATCGCTCGCCGCCATCGGGACCGGATTGAACGTTCCGGTCCACTGTTCGGTTGCCTCCGCCGCGAGCTTCGGCAGGGCATTCAAAGGTACGTCGCGCTCGCGGAGTGTGCCGGGAAGACCGGCTTGCCGGATTATCTCGCCGACGAACGTTGCTAACGATTCGACCGGGTCTGCCGCGCCGTGGAGTCCGGCGGCGCCGTTGGCACTGGTCACCAGCTCGCCATACCAGCGGCCCACGGACTGGCCGTTGTGGCGGATTACGTGGGGCAGCATCAGCGCGATCGCCTCGCCATGGACGATGCCATAATTCGCCGTGAGCGGATTTGCCAGCGCGTGCGTCGCGCCGAGCATCGAATTCTCGATTGCCACGCCCGCCAGCGCCGCTCCCAACTGCATCTCACCGCGGGCTTCAAGGTTGTGTGGCTCGGCCAGCACGCGGCCAAAATTTGCGGAGAGCCGCTGCCAGGCCCAGCGGCTAAAGATCAACGAGATCGCGTTCCGGCGCTTGGTCACGTACGTCTCGAGCGCGTGCGACAGCGCGTCGATGCCGGTGAGCGCCGTGACCCGCGGCGGCTGAGTGATCGTGAGTTCCGGATCGAGAATGGCCGCGCGAAACGCTGCTCGCTTGTCTCCGCAGGCCATTTTTACATGCGTTTCGGCGTCTGCGATCAGCGCGTACGACTGCGTCTCGCTCCCCGTGCCAGCTGTCGTCGGCACAGCGATCATCGGTAAGAGCGGCCCCGTGGCCTTGCCTAAACCCACGTAGTCCTGCATCCGCCCGCCGCAGGAATAGAGGAAATTGATTCCCTTCGCACAGTCCATCGAGCTGCCGCCGCCGAGACCGACAATCAGATCGGGCCGGAACTCCTTGGCCAATTCGACGCCCGCATCGACATGCCGTGTCGTCGGATTTTCGCCCACGCCATCGAACAGCGCGACGTTGAGGCCCGCATTCTCCAGCGACGCCACGCCGCGCGGCGTATGTCCGGCCGCAATAATCCCCGAATCGCTCACCACCAGCGCCCGCACGGCACCCAGATTCGCCGCCACGGCGCCCAATTCCGACAACTTCCCCGGCCCGAAAACAATTCGCGTCGGCAGTTGGAAATCAAAGGGCAGCATGACGTTCAGTTGGCAATCTGCAGCGCGCGATTGCGATACAAAAACTCGAACAGGTTCCCCTCGTGCGGCTGCAGCCAGTCGACTTGCGGCGTGGGAATCGGGCCGAGATTGAGGCGGTCGATGTGCGTGGCGGCGATCAATTGCTGGCGGAAGGCGGCGTCATTGGTAATCGCAGTGGCGACCAGCGTCGGCCCGATCTTTTCCAGCATTGCGGACTGCGGACAAGCCACCACGCTCACCGCCGGGAACATGTATTCTTTGTTGGCAGCCGGTGCGTCCGGTGAATCGCAGTGCGCGACCACCGGCCGCAAATAAGCACAGCGTTCGCGTTCGACCAACCGCGGCCCATAGTCAGCGGTCACGTGCTGCGTGCCGTCGCCCGTCAAGTCGCGTTCCATCGCCTGCCAGATTGCTTTGGCCGCGCCCTCGATCGTGAACGCGGCGAGCCCGGCCTTTGGATCGTCCGGCGGCAGCACGTCGATCGGCCCCAAGCGCTCGGCAAGCGCCCGTGCGATTTCGCGTGTATGCCGCGACGCGTAGATGCTGGAACAATTGATGCAGCTGCGGCCGCCATTGCGATACACGCTATCGACCATCATGTCGATGAGCTCCGGCCAGCGATCGACCAAGTCGTCGCCCAGCAGAATCTTGCTAAAGCCGGGGCCATGCACCTGCACGCCCGGATTACCGGCGTACTGCTCGACCGTTTGCGGCCCGCCAAATATCATGCTGCGGCTGCAGCTCGACAAGATCGCGCCGCCAATCTCCGCACCCGCGCCGGGGTAGATCGCGATCGCCTCGCGGGGAATGCCCGCCTCGACAAACGCGGCCGCAATCCGGTACGGCGTCCACGGTTCCTGCGATCCTGGCTTGAGCATCAGCCCCATTTGCAGCGGCACTACCGGGAGCCAAAGCGTATGCACTCCCGGCGAATTCGACGGCAGCACCGCGCCGAGCACATCCGTCTGCGCCTGATAACTGACCGTGACGCCGCGTCCCTCGTCGCCAAATCCGCGCGTGAGAATCGCCAGATCCAGCCCGCGCGTGAGGCACTCGAGAATCCGCCCCATGTTTTGCAGCACGAACGCGTTCTTCTCCAGGTTCGCCCGGCACATGGCGAGCGGCATCCCCGTCGTCGCCGATTGCTGCGCGATGAAATCGTCCGGCGTCTGCCTTCCGTCACCGATCGCCAGTGTCGCACCGACGAACAACTCGCCCGCTTTTTTGCATCGGTCGACGAGCTCAGCGATCGGAATCGAGCGCAACGCCTCCCGCGCCCGCCGCGCATGCCGTGCATCGCGCTTGACGATCCCCGCGCCCACCGTCGCCACGCGCGCCACCACTTCGCCGGTCAAGAAATGGCGGATCTCTTCCGTCTCCAGCGACTGATACGCTTCACCCCAACGAATGGCGGGCAGTGTGATCATGTTCGTTTTAGTTCTTGCGTTGAGGCCTACCTAGTACACGCCCACCGTCGTCGCCTCGGCCAACCGCCGGAATGGCCGCGTGCCGCTGATGCCGTCCCAGGGATACAATTCGCACGGTGGCTCGCGTTCGCCTTCATCGCGCTCCAAAAATCCCGGCATGAAAAACTCCTTTGTGAGCGTCGTGAGCTTGGCCCGGCCCGTCTCGCCACAGCCGACCACGCGATCGGTATCGTCGAAGTCGACCACTTCCACCACAGCCCGCGGCTGCGGCGCGTAGTAGCTAATCTTGTAACCTTCGGCCGCGGTCACGGGCGCGGAACACGCGAGTCCCATCAACGTGTTGCCGTAGGTCGGCGTCATGTAAATGCCGCTCACTTCCGGCGGCCCGCCGAACAACTCTTCGATGCAGAACCGCGTCCACTGTGGCGTGAATTCCGTGCCGCCCGAAAAAATGCCGGTGATACCCATCGCGGCGAGGCTAGTGCCCCGTTCTTCGAGCGCTAGGCAGAGCGCTTCGATCAGTTTCGGCGTGCCGAACATACACTTCACATCGTGGCCCGCCGAGAGAATTGTGATCGCCTGGTCGATGCAGTGCTGCTTGTACGCTTCCAGGTGCTCCATCCAGCCCTTCTTGATCAGCTTGATCACCCACCGTGGATCGAGATCGATGCAGAAGCAAATCCCGCCGCGGTGCTGGGCCAGATGCTCGACCGCCAGCCGCAACCGCCGCGGTCCCGAGGGACCCAGCATCAGCCAGTTCGACCCGGTTGGAAAATACTGCTCCGGCAGCGTGTCACTGAACAGCGAATAGTCGATGCGAAAATCCTCCACCGCCACGCGGCTCTTCGGGATGCCCGTCGTGCCGCCCGTCTCGAAGACATAGATCGGTTTCTCGGCGAGCGCCTTGGGCACCCAGCGTCGCACCGGCCCGCCTCGCAGCCACTCATCTTCGAATGGTGGAAATTTCCTCAAATCGTCGAACGATCGCACCTCCTTGAGCGGATCGAACGCCAGGCTCTTCTTGTAATCCAGCCAGAACGGGCAGCCCGTCGATTCGTGAAAATGCCAGGCGACGGTCTCCACCACATGGGCATCGAGAGCGGCGCGGGCCTTTTGGACGGCTTCTGCGGGAGCGGGATTCGACATCGCGCTAAATCACCTGGGGCGGGAGGGGTACAGCGAGGAAAGGGCAGGGGCCACCAATTGGTTCCGGCCACCCCTGACGATATCTCGGCGCGCACTGCGAGACAACGCGGACTGCCATTGGTACGCGGGGCAATCGCTTTTGGTTGGCCAAATGGCCGAGAAAAAAAGGCCACACGCACTCGCGCGCGGCCTTTCGTCATTGTTCGCTGCGAATCGTCCGTTAAGCTCGAAACGCGATTACGACTGTGTGTTCGCCGGATCGGGCACGCTCGAAAGCTGTGCCAGCACCTGGATCACTCCGTTCAGGTGCGCCAGCCGCGGGCCATAGCGATCGATGAATTCGTTGAGCACGAACTCGCCGTCCACGAGGTCCTCGCTCTGCTCGTTGATGTCGTCCGTCATCCGATTGAGATATTCGGTCTGCACACGGCTCAGTGCCTCGGCCGCCTCGCGGCAGGCGGCCGCTAGTTTCGGGTGGGCATTTCGCCAATTGTTCAGTTCGCTGGCCCGCTGCTTCTGCTGCGTCGCCATCGTGCTGACCAGGTCCTCGAGCAGCTCGTTAGTCCGTTCCTGGGCGTTCAAGACGTCGCGGAGCAAATTCACTTGCTCGTCGCGTGACGCCACATTCCGCGGATTTGCCGCCGGCGAAACGTCCAACTGGGTGTACAAGGCCGGAGTCGACGAGCGAGAACTGGACATGAAGTATCGGTCCTTAAGAATTATTTTGGTGCAGGCTTCCGCCGGGATGATGCCGCGGGGCTTGGCGTTGACTCAACTGTGGTGGACTTCCACCTGCGAACCACTGGTCAACTCGGCAGCCGCTGGAGCTGAAACAGACTTGCGCCGCGCCGATGTCTTCCAATGTTACGGTCGCCAAACGTCCTTCTTCACCGTCCCAAGCTAGCTCCCTCAGTCTAATAGATACTTGAGGCAATTTCCAGAATCGCGGCGACTTTCTCATTTTGCCGCCGCAGGCGCCGGAAACTGCAAATGAGTTCGGCGTTTCGCAACCGCCCATTGCCGCAGCACTTCCGCCGCTCCCTGTGCCGCAGAACTGCAGCCACCTCAAGTCGCCCCCAATGCCCTCCCGATGCTTTGACTACACCGTGGTTCCGACGTCCTCACGGCGCCGGCTGCCACATCCCTAAACTGCACCACGACGCACTTCTTCGACCATCACACTTGCAATGAATGTCCTGCTTCCCACTGCCGCCGCCACATTTGGCTACCTCTCCGCCGTCGAGTCGCCGGAACTCGGCTTTTTTGGTGGCTACCTGCTCGTCTCGCCGCTCGGCCGCCCGCTGGAATTCCATTGCACGGCGCCAATCCGCCCCTCGCGAGCCCTGGAAATTTTGTACGGCCCCACATTGCAGCCCTACCTGCTCGGTGAGCAGATCGCCGGCACGCTGCTAGCAAAAGCTCGCACCAAACCTCAAATCATCCTAACCGACCAACCCAACGCACTTTGCCATCGCGTCAAAATCGATAGCCCCATCGTTTGCTGGCAGTCGTCGACGGGGACCGACGACGCTCTCCCAACGCAACCGCGGCAACTAGTGGTTGCGGGGCACGCCTTTGAGCTCCCCAGCGGGTTCGACTCGGACCGCGACATCGCTCTCGCACTGCTCACTCAATTGGCGAGCCACGTCGAATTGCTGGAGCCGTTTGACCGCATCCACGAGGCCATCCGCGAGGCCCACCGCATCGACGTCCGCAGCCCGGAGACGCAAAGCGATGCCGCATGACGGGGTCTGGTCCATTTTTCGGCGAAAGAAGTTCACCATTACCAAATCGCGCGATCCGAAAACATGGACCTGACCCCCTTGAACCCTGAGCAAGAATGGACTTTCAGCAGTGAAGCACTTACGCTCCATGACATTCCTTGCCTCGACTTGTACGACCTCGCAGTGAGTAGCGCCGAAGACGTATTCTCGACGCCCTTGGCGGGTTGGCGAATTGAAACGTTCAGCTGCAAGTTTGCAGAATCTCAACTCCCAGGTGGCACGCCAGGAGCTTCCAGCGACGGGCGTGGTAAGACTCCAGCACGGACGACCACGCCCTTCGGTGGAACCTCAGGGACGTGCCACTCTGAAATGCAAGTCGCAGGCGCCCGGCCGCAGCCCGAGACGCGCCCCGCAACGCGCATCCGCCCGCCGCGCGACGTCGTGAAACTGGCCGACCGCTTGCGGATGCTCCTCGAACCACCGCTCGAAGCGCTACTCGACTCCGAATCGCTCCGCTTCCCGCACACACCCTTCCCGTTCCAGCTCGACGGCGTCGCCTTCCTTTATCCCCGCCACGAAGCGGTGCTCGCCGACGAGATGGGTCTGGGCAAGACGATGCAAACCATCACCGCGGTGCGCCTTTTGGCCCACCACGGTTACATCCGCCGCGTGCTGTTGGTCTGCCCGAAGCCACTGGTGACCAATTGGCGGCGCGAATTCACTCTCTGGGCCCCGGAGCTGCCCCTCACGGTGATCGAAGGCGCCTCCGAGCGGCGAGAGTTTTTGTGGCGGAATTCCCGCGATCTGGTGACCGTCGCCAACTACGAGTCCGCCGTTCGCGACGCCGAATTCCTCGGCCCCGACGCCACGCCCTACGACCTTGTGATCCTGGATGAGTCGCAGCGGATCAAGAACCGCTCGAACGTTACGAATCAGGTCGTCCGCTCGATCCCGCGTTCGCGGAGTTGGGCGCTCACCGGCACGCCGATCGAAAACAGCATCGACGACCTGGTAGGCATCTTCGAGTTTGTCGCACCCGGGCAGGTGACGCCCGGCATGAAGCCGCGCGCCGCCGGCAAGGCGGTCAGCGACTTTGTGCTTCGCCGCACGAAGGAACAAGTGCTCACCGACCTGCCGCCCAAAATGTTCCGCGATGCCGAGCTCGATCTCTCGCCGGCTCAGGCCGAGGCCTACCAGCTAGCCGAGGACGAAGGCGTCATCAAGCTCCGCGAGATGAAAGACCTCGTTACGATCCAGCACGTGTTCGAGCTCGTGCTGCGGCTCAAGCAAATCTGCAATTTCGACCCCGCCACCGGCGAGAGCAGCAAGTTCGAGCGGCTCGAAGCCGACCTCGAAGAATGCGCCGAGAGCGGCCGCAAGGCGATCGTGTTCAGCCAATGGGTCGAAACGCTCACCGAACTCAAGTCGCGCCTGGCCCGTTTCTCGCCCGAGGAGTTCCACGGGCAAATTCCCTCAAAGCGCCGCGACGCAGCGATCGAACGTTTCCGCAACGATAAGGACTGCAGCGTGATCCTGATGAGCTACGGCGCCGGCAGCGTCGGCCTCAACCTGCAGTTCGCCAGCTACGTGTTCCTCTTCGACCGCTGGTGGAACCCCGCCGTCGAAGACCAGGCCATCAACCGCGCCCACCGCATCGGCGCCGCCGGCCCCGTCACCGTGACCCGCTTTGTCTCGCTCAACACGATCGAAGAACGGATCAACCAGATTCTGGACGAGAAACGCGAACTCTTCGAAAGCGTCTTCGCCACCGCCACGTTCAACCAACAGGCGGCCGCCACCAAGCAGACGCTCACTCGCGACGAAATCTTCTCGCTCTTTAATCTCTACCCGCCCGCGCACGGCCAAGACCATCGCGCCGCCGCGTGATGCGTGGCCGTCATTTTGGGTGCCACTGGCTCCGCCAGTCGAGTGCGAGTCCGATACGCGTACGGGCGTGATTCGTCTGTCGAGGATGGCCTTCTTGTCCCCCAAAGCGACCCGTGACTTCGGGACCGGGGCGCACCAGCTTGCGATTAATCGTCGTCGAGCAACGCTCGGTAGTTCTTCGATATGGCCCAGAACAAGTTAGGGCCCACGGACGGGCTAAAACTCGACCGTCGTCCGCGTGCCGGGCGAACGATGAGCTAGTGCGAAAGCCTTCTCAACCGCGTCGAACGAAATCTCCCGGCCAAGGAGTGACGCCAGCGGCGCCGTTCCGCTCGCCGCAACCAAAAACTCGACGGCAGCGGCGAGATCGCCAGGAGCGTAGTTGTGCACGCCGCGGATCGTGATCATCCGCCGGACGACATATTCCGGATCGAGCGCCACGTTGCCACAGGGTGCGACCGTCCCCGCCAGAATCACCGTGCCGCCAGTGCGGACCAGCTTAACGCCCGCTTCGACCGAAGCGGCCGTGCCGGCGAGTTCCAACACAGTGTCCGCCCCAATGCCATCCGTCGCCGCAAGCACCTCTCGCTCCGGCGCGCCATCCGCAGGATCAACGCTATGCGTCGCTCCGAACGCGCGGGCCCGCTTGCGCCGCTCTTCATCCGGATCGATGACCATCACTGTGTCCGCTCCGTCCGCCCGAGCCATCGCCACGGCGAGCGTCCCCAACACACCGGCGCCAAGAATGACGACTCGCTGGCCGTTCGCGCCGCCGGCATCACGCAGCGCCGCCGCCGCAGTAGCCGCCGCGCAATTGGCGAGCGCCGCCACACCGTTGGGCACGCTATCCGGTAGACGCAGCCAGGCGGTTCCCGGCTTCAAAAGGATGTAGTCCGCGAGTCCACCACCGAGGCACCGCTCGGAGTCGATCGGCTCGTGGCCATATTTGTAGAGCCGCCGGCACTTCTGCGGCAAATCGTGATGGCAGAAGAAACAATCGCCGCAGCCCACGATGATCGACCAGGTGATGCGATCGCCAACCGCTGCCGGCACACCCGTCATATCGATTTGGGACGTCTCCGGCCCAAACGCCGCGATGCGGCCGACAATCTCGTGGCCCAAAATGGTCGGCGTGGCGACGGTCCTTCGCCCGGCATGCGAATGCAGATCGCTGCGGCACAGGTTGCAGGCCAGCACCTGCACCAGTAGTTCACCCGCCCGCAGCTCTGGCACCGCGAACTCGCGCAGCTCGAGCGGCTGATCCGGCCCATGAAACACAGCGGCTCGCCCCAACATCAACTCGATCGCTCCGCGTCACCCTAGGCCGCGCTTGTGGAGAGCCCGTCGACCGTCGCTCGACCGCGATCAGCAAGCCCGGCGTGTCGCGCAAAATACCGCCAACAGAAGAGTATCGCCACCAGGCAGCCGATTGCAATCGCCGTGCTGAGCCGAGAATAGAACGAAAAGATGTTCAGCGCCGGTTGTGTGGTCGTACGCACCAGCAGCACGGCCACATATCCCAAATATCCCCACGCGTCGGCCAGGTACATCAAATAGCCGATATTCGCCCGGCCGCGCGTCATCGCGATCAACCGTTCGAAAATCGTCGTGTGGACCGCGATGTAGGGCAGATAGAGACCCAGGCCCTGAGCCACCATGTAAGCGAACGGAGACAGGCCCAGCGGCAATGCCGCGGTCGAAGCCAACAGGATCCCGGCACCCGCGACGGCGAGACTAAGCGCGAAGAAGAACGCGCGGCGATTGTCCACGATCAAAATCGCGCTGCCGTTGAGCACGAGCACACCGACGGCGACCAATAGCTCCGTCATGGCGAAGTCGCTGGCCGCAGCTTCGGTCCCCAGTCCGGCCCAGATTTCCGGTGCGTAGTCGGATCGCACGCTCCGCAAAATAGTGATCAGCAAATAGGCGACGACCAGCATTGCCAAACCGCCGCCGAATTGACGCCGATAGGCCCGACGCTCTTCGCGGTCCATCGGCATCCGTTCACCTCGCGCCGCCTTATCGGCGACCGAAGGCGCCGCGATCCGCGTGAGCATCCAGGCGAAGAGCGCGAGCGGCAACGCGAACAAACCCGCGGCGACGGCCGGCATCCAGAACTCGGGGACGCCCGACGTGAGCAGCTGCTTGCCGACCGACTTCGTCACGCCGTCGGCGACGATGAAGCTCGTGCACAGGCCGGCCGTCAACGCTTCAGTGTTGCGGCGCCCTTCGAGAAACCCCAGCAGCAGGCCAAACACCATTCCCAGTGGCAATCCATTCACAAACAGCCAGAACAGATTCCAAGGCGCCGGCGTAACGGCGAAACCCACCAGCGCCAGCGCCGCCACTACGATCAAGCTGGCCAGCAGCCCCACGCGATGTCGCGGATCGAGCTCGGCAATCACGCGGATGCCGATGAACTTCGAGGTCATGTACCCGAGCACCTGGGCAATGATCGCCAGCGGCTTGTAGGCCAGGCCCCAAGCCGCAACGTCGCCGTACTCCGCCACGGCGAAGGGTCTGCGCAGACCGTACATGCAGAAATACGCGCCAAAAGTCGCCACGACCGTCCAGGTCCAGGCGTCGGTCTGTCGCCGCGCGAGAGAAGCATCGTCCATCGTGCATCACCGGTCGAGGGCGCGGCCAGAAAATGCCGTTTGGCCGTCGTAGCGGCCCAGCCTAAGAGTCAGCACGTGCGGCGGCAATCACGCCGCGAATCTTCACCAAAGTTTCGCCGTTTCATCACATGGAGGCGGCGAATGCACGTGCTGGAGCAGCGATTTGCGGCGGCAAACTTTGCGCCGTCAGACAAGTGAGCCAGAAGGCCCGAAAGTGCGATGGCTGGTCGCCAGGCTGCACGCCGAGGTCGCGGCAACGCAATTGGGGGCCTTCGGACCGCCGCCGCGCCCTGCAAGCATCACAACCCGCAGGCTTTTACGCGCCGCAGAAGATTCGTCGCCGATCCTGCGCCGCCGGTCCATTCCGGATGGACCTCACGCCGTGACGAGCCGATACATACGAATGTAACGGGAGGGCAAGACACTTCGGTGTTTTGCTTCAGGATAGAGGTCATGGCAAGACGACGGATCGGCTTGCCATGACCTTTTTTTGTGCGCGGCCGGAAGCAGAGACCGTCGCCGCCAACTAGCACAGCGCCGCCTGGTAGAGATTCGTCGCGTCCCAAAATCATTGCGCCGACGACGTTAACTACGCGACGTTTTCACTATTGCTTCGGCGCGGGGGCGGCGCCGCTGTCGAGCTGCTTCTTGAGCGCTTCGGCGTCGTCTTTGAGGACCGACAGGCTGCCGGCCGGATTTTCCAGCGCGGCGGCCAGGAACTGCTTGGCCACATCCGGCCGGTTCTGGTCCGCGAGGATCTTGGCCACCAGGTAGTTGCTGTCCGGGCTCATGTTCCGCGCCGCCAGACCCTTGCGCAGCGCCGCCTCGGCATCGCGGGTGTTTCCCACCTGATACAGCACCCAGGCCAGCGTGATGTTCGCCTCGGCGCTATTGGGCTGCAGCATCGCATTGATGCGGGCGAACTCAACGGCCCGCTGCCGCTTGTCTTCATCCGGCTGCTCGACCAACAGCAGGGCCAGCTGATTGATCACCGCGGCGTTCGAGGGCGAGAGCCGCAAGGCCGCGACAAAGTAGTCCTCGGCCGGCTTCATCTTCTTCGACATGCGGGCCGCAACACCGCTCAATACGAGCGTGTCGAGATCCTCCGGTGCCACGCGGCGGGCGGCCGACAGAGCCTGTTCGGCGCGGGCCACATCGTCGCTCGCCAAGAGCCACTGGGCATAGGCGTTGAGCGTTTTCACGTCCTCGCGATTTGCCTTCACGGCGGCTTCAAACGCGGCCTTCGCTTCATTATGCATGCCGAGCTGCTCGTAGAGCAGCGCGGCCGCCACGTTCGGGCTCGGCAGATTCTTGTCCAGCGACGCCGCCTTGGTGAATTCGGCGTTGCCCTCCTGGAACTTCTTCTGCATGAACAGCGCGCGTCCCAGGCGATAGTGGGCCGCCGCATTGTCCGGATCGACCTTCAACAGCACCTGCAGGTCGGACACCGCGGTGTCCCAATCTCTGCGGCGCTCGGCCACGCCGGAACGGCCCGAACGTGCGCGAATGATAAAGTTGCGCTTGCGCTTGTCGTTGCCCTGGAATTTGTCCGTAAGCTCGATCGCCTTTTCAAACAGCGCGTCGGCTTGAATCGTCTGGCCGGCGGCATTCGCCTGATCACCCAGGATTAAATACGGCTCCGGATCGGTCGGATTGTCGGCCGCCGACTTTTCGAGCGAGGCCAGGCCCGAAGCAGCATCGCCGCTCATGATGTACATCTTCGCCAGCAGCAGGTCCACCGGCGGCAAGTTGGGATTCTTCCGCAACGCCGCTTCGAGGAACTGCTGCGCGCCGAGCGGGTCGCGATTGTTGAACCGCTTGATCGCCTCGTCCACGTCCGAGTAACGCGAGCCGGGATCGGAAATCGAGTCGCCAATCAAGACCTGCGTCGTGATCTGCGCACGGGCCACATTCGCGGCGCCCCAGCCCAGCCCCGTCGCGATGACGCCCGCGGCGAGCACACGCACAGGAAACGAGAAACGAGACCGCTCAAAAGGCAACATGGCATAAATCCTATGAAAAAGTTGTGCGAACAACTCCCCGCTGTTCCATTCGTCGACACCGCTTCGTCGACGCCGTTCCGATCTTCGATTCGGTTCCGAATGTCGACTCGACCCAGAGGCTGATCGTTGGAATAACGCGCCTCTGGAATGACTCGAAACCGCGTATTGTAGACAAATTACTCGGCCCACGCACCTGGCACGCCGCTCGATCTTGCCGCGACGGCGGCCTTGCTCGACGGCTCTCGCGGGGCTGCGTATATTGGCACGAGATACGTAGAAAAGAATACCTTTTTGCTTACGCAGGAGTGTGCCGGTTGTTCGTCGGTCCCGTGTTTTCCAGGCAAGCAGCACTCGCGCCCCGGCGGCCGTGGTTTTTTGCCGCGCGGACCGTCTTTGTCGCCGCCCTTTTCGGCATCATCCTCACGTCCTGGCAACTCCTTGTCGGGTCGCAGCGGGTAGAAAATCTGGGCGACCTCGCCTGGTTTGGTGCGGCCGTCACACAGATTCTCGCTCCGCTGCAACTGGCGGTGGCGATGCCGTTTTCGGCACTGCTCGTGGCGTCGGCCGTTTCCCTGGAAAAGGACCGCAAGACGCTCGAGCTCTTGCTGATGACTAACCTGTCGAATTCGGAGCTCGTGCTGGGAAAGCTCTTCTCCGGCATGTTGACCGTGGTGATGGTCGTGGTCGCGGCGCTGCCGCTCTTGATGCTGGTGGCGCTGTTGGGCGGCGTGGCGGTCGGCCAGGTACTGCGGATCGAAGTCGTCACGCTCGCCAGTGCGCTCGCGGCCGGAAGCCTCGGTTCGACGATCGCCCTGTGGCGCGAAAAAACTTTCCAGGCCCTGGCCATGACCGCGCTTCTGCTCGTGCTGTGGCTCGTGATCTGGGAAATCGTCGGCGCCGGCCTGTTGGGCGATCAAATCTCCGGCGTCCCAGTGAGTGACCTGGTCGTGGCGATGAGCCCCTGGCGGGCGATTCAAGCCGCGGCGAAACCGCTGTTCGGCACGACCTCGCTCGCCGACTACTTCCGTGGACCGGTCGGCTGGTACGCCGTCGCCGCGTTCGGCATCGCGGTGCTGCTCAATTTGCTGGCGATCGCCCGAGTCCGAGTCTGGAATCCGACCCGCGAGATTCAGATTGCGGATGACGCGGAAGATGAAACCGACCCGGCGAAGCAGAATGTCCACCGGGCCCCGGGCCAGGTGCGGCAAGTCTGGGACAATCCCGTCCTGTGGCGGGAAATCCGCACACGGGCCTACGGCAAACGGGTGCTGATCATTCGTCTCGCCTATTGGGTCGTGTTCGCCGTCTGCCTCGGCGCGCTGGTGACCACGACCGGGAATCTCGCCGGCGACAATCGCGGTCGCGACACTGCTGCGCAGAGCGTGACGTCGCTGCTTGTGGTGAGCTTGATTCTGCTCAATGCCGCCGCGGTCACCGCCATCACCAGTGAACGCGACAGCCGGGCGCTCGATCTGCTCTTGGTGACCGACTTGACTCCCAAGGAAATCGTCTTTGGCAAATTGGTCGGCGCATTTTACACGGCCAAGGAAATGGTCCTGCTGCCGCTGTGCGTCTTCGGCTACTTGCTCTACGCACACGCGCTCACCAACGAGCAATTTGTGTTTCTCTTTGGCGGCTGGGCCGTGATGTCGCTCTTTGCCGCAACGCTGGGAATCCATTCCGGCATCACGTATGCCAACTCGCGGACCGCGGTGGCCACGAGCATCGGCACGCTGCTGTTCCTGTTCCTGGGCGTGGCCACCTGCATGCGGATGATGCTGGCCTTCAACGCCTTCGAGTATCAGCTCACATCGTTCCTCGGCTTCATCGCCGGCGGCGGCGTGGGGCTGTTCGTGGCGCTGGGTTGGCGGAACTCGTCGCAAGCGATCTTTTGGGCATCGCTGGCGCTGCCGTTCGCCACGTTCTTCGTGATCACCAGCTATCTGCTCAAGGACTACGACCGCGTGTTTTTGGTCACGGTCGGCGCGTACGGGTTCGCCATCGCGGCCATGCTCGTGCCGGCCGTGTCGGAATTCGACGTCGCGCTGGGGCGGACCGTCGTCAAAGAATGAGACGCGAATGAATCGCAACGGCCGGCTTAGCGCCCGGCGAATTGCTCGACGCGCTCGTAGCCCAGCGACTTGATCACCGCCAGCATCTCTTCGAAGGTGATGAAGCGGCGGCGATGCTGGAGCTTGTAACCGTCGATCGCGCGGGCCAGCTCGGCCGCTTCCGGCGAGAGCTCGTCGTGGCTGTTGGCGAACTGGCGGCGTTCGCGACCCGGAGCGCCGTCGGCCGGATTCCCTGAACGTCGATCCACGAACGTTTCTTCGGGCATGTAGACGGTGCCGGTCATCGTCGAGAACTCCTGACTTCGTGATTTGAAACGCGCACGCAACGCGAAGGTGCATTCGCTCGTTGCTCGTACAAAGATACGCCACGAAACGGCACATGGCCGCCAGGAGGGTGGCGGGACTTAACGTCGGACCGGTCGTAGCGGCTGGCGCGGTCGCAGCGCCCCCACAAGGAAACGGCTGCTTGATCAGCGGACCAGCGGCGGCGGAGCGGCGGGAAGCGTGGCCAGTTGAGCCAGTAGCTGCCGGCTGGGCGCATGCGTCGGGTTCGCGGCGACCGCCTCCTGGGCCGCGATCACGGCCTCTGCATGGCGGCCGGCGGCCAGCTGGGCCTGGGCCAGGTAGTACAAGATGTCGGCGTTGGGCGGTCCGACCTGGTTGGCGATGCGGAGGCTTTCGGCCGCTTGTTGCGGGCGGCCGAGGTCGGCCAGCGTCAGGCCCTCCATCCAATAGGCCAACTGCGTCGCCTGGCCCGGCGGATACGTGTCGATCAAGTGCTGCAGCGTCGTCAGGCAGCGCTCGTGCTGGCCGCGCTGGCGGTAGATCGCGGCCACGTCCATCAACACATCGCTCGTGTCCGGAGCGTATTCGAGCGAACGCTGCAGATCCGCGAGCGCCCGTTCCGTCTGGTCGAGTCGCCAATAGATGCGGCCCCGCAATGCCCAGGCAGGGGCGAGCTTCGGGTTGAGCATGATCGCCTGGTTGGCCCGTGCCAGGGCCAGATCGGTATCGCCCGTGCCGAGTAGCATTTCGCCATAGCGGACGATGAGTGTCGTATCGTTGGGGTCGAGTTCAACGGCTTCGGCCATTTGTTTCAGCGCCGCATCGGTCGCCCCGCGGTGCCACAGCGTTTCGGCGAAATAGCCTCGCGTCGAGGCATCCTTGCCGCACGACTCGACAGCCGAGCCGAGCAGCCGTTCGGCGGAGTTCCAATCGCCCCCTTCCATCGCGGTGACGCCGCGCTGGGTCATGTCGCGTCCGGCCGCCACTTCCGCCGCCACCGGCCGCCGACGGAGCGCAGCGCACCCCGTGAAGGACGCAAAAATACTTGAGATAAACGCCACGACGAGCAGCATCGAAAGCGACTTCGCGGCGCTCGGTGAGCGGGCGCACGCGGGAACGCGAACGCAGCGGAGCGCCGGCGGTTGCGAGCCGAAGGGCCCGTGCACGATGAGCAGCCTTTACATTAGGGCGGCGGATGGTAGCAAGCGACTCGGCAAGTGGCAACGGATGTGACGATTCCGCCGCCCATCGGCCCCGCGCCACCCACTTGCTAGCAATCTGCCAACGAGTTGTAGTTCTTACATGCGTCGGAGACGTGATGCTTGGCGTGATGGCATGCGCGCTGGCGCGTGCCGAAATCAGGATTGAAATGCAATTCGCGGCCAATTCTCGTGCGTCTCGCAAAATGAGCGGCCACGCGGGAACGACTTCGCTGCGAATTGGCACAGGAGGTGCATTGGTCCTCTCCCACGATCCGCGGCCGGCGGCGTCTAACGCCTCACGACTCCCGCCGGCAAACGGATCACGAACGTCTCCAAAAGCTGATTGAAACGGAAGCAAGGTTTTGAAGCGAAGCAATCCAGTCGCCGGGGTTTGGCGACCTTTGCCCTCCACGGGAACGCAAGCTTTCACGACCAGGGAGAAGAGTTGGTAGCGCACGGCGGACCCCGCTGAACCGGCCTGTCGATCTTTCGACGGCCACTGTCGTGCGTGGCCTGGGACACTCGTCTCCCTATTACCGGAGGACCCGGTTGGCACCCTCGCAGGGCCAACCGGGTCCTTTTTTTGTTGGCCTCGGTCAATCAGCCCGCCAAACAGATCGAACCGCCACGGCACCAAGTTCGCCAAGGTTCAAAGCAGGTCTTAAGAGCGATGCGGGAAGTTGATTTGGAGATTGCGCTGTTCAATTCGGGAGCTCTTCAATCGCGCCGGCGAAATTGATGTCGCCAATCTCCAGTCGACTATCTAGCTTTCAGTTTGATCAACTTCACTTCGCCGCCCTGCAAATCGACTTCGATCGGGGCGGTGATCTCGCGCTCGGCAGCTGGATTGGGTTGGCCCCGCAGGACGTATTTGCCCGGCGGCACGTTGCGGAAGATCACTTGGTTCTGGTCGTCGACGGTGGAGGAGCCGCCCCAGCTGCCGATCTTGTTGCCGCCCTCGGGTTCAATTTGGATGAGGTACTGCGGCGGCTTTGCGGCGTTGCCGAAATCGACAGTCACTTGGAGCGTCGCGGCGGGCGACATCGTGAGCTTGAGGTCGCCGGCCGGCATCTCGATTGGCTGCCCCAGGCCGGGGCGAACTAGGTCTTCCTTGAAGAGCGACAAGCGCGATTTTCCGATCGGGTCACTATCGATGCGAAAGTCGCCAGCGGCATCGGTCTGGGCCTCATAGTCTTCAATCGACTCGTAGCGGGTGTCGTCGAGCGCGGTCACCGAATCGAGGCGAACTTTTACATCGGCGAGCGGTTTGCCGTCGGCGTCCACCACGCGTCCGGACACCGGACCTGGCGGCGTCAATTCGCCGTCGATTTCGCGCCACCCCGGCTGGTCGTTGATTTTTTGGTGATCGAGTACGCGTGGTACAAACCCCTCCGCGGTTGCCACGACGCGATACCAACCATTCGGCAGATTCTTCCAGCGCCATCGTCCGTTGGCGTCGCATGTCGTTTCCTGAATCGTCGTGTATTCATAGCCACCTTTGGGCCGCGGATTGATGAGTTCGAGACGCACCTGAGCCTCGATGGGCTGCTGCGATTGGGCGTCGCGGACGATTCCCTCGAATACCATGCCGTCGTCGAGCGACAATCCGTGTGCCTCGAGGCGCTGGTCGTCGATCTCGATGCCGGGCGGGACCACGATGTCCTTCCAGTGAATGTCGCCGCCTGTGTAGACGTCCAATTGCACCGGCGGTCCGAGGTGGGGATCACCCAGTTGGGGCTGCCGCAGCGCCGCGGGTCGCGACTGATGCCAGGTCCAGCTGCCAGGCTGCCACACGGAGAATGACCAATCGGTACGGGCAGCTTCGCGTTTGTCGGGCTGGTGGTTCGGGTTGAGCAAGAAACTTGCGCCCACGCCATCGTGCAGCACGACGCGCTTCACTTTCGCGTCGATCTTGGCTAAGTCGGCCAGCACCTGGTTGAAGGTCTGCGAGTCGCCGCGACATTCGGCGTGCCACTGACCGCCGCCGAATGGTGGACCTTTCCACCAGGCGACACGACCCGGGTGATTGAAGACCGCCGCCGCGCCGGTTGGCCAGCCTGGATCGTGGAGTGGTTCCTTGCCTGCACCGCCGCGGATTAGCGCACTGGCAGATTGGGCCGCTGCGTGAATCAAAATGACGATGAGCGACAGCCGTAGAAAGTGAGTCATCGCACCGCTTCTCCGAATAATGGGGCGAGAGGCATTCTACAGAGCGAATACACGTCGCCAATTCTAGCCGTCGGGTCGCTGAAACTGACAGGCGAAGTCGTGCCATAAAGGCTGACAAATGTAGGAATTGCGAATACTTGCTGCGGGACACCGTCGAGCGGAGCGCCGTCGACAAGCGGCGTTGGTTTTTCACGGTGTCCCAGCCTATAATTGGGATCATGGTGAGGTCGACTTCCTGCCTGCTGATCGCGGCACTCGTTTTATGTCCGCTCTTGTGCGGAGGCGGACGCGCTTCGCCACGTGCCGGGTCGGCCACGCCTGCCCACGGCTGCAGCTGCTGCGATCGTCCCGCGTCGACGGGGCAGGGCGATTCGTGCCCGGCGGACCATTCGCCAGCTCGGCGGGGACATTCCTGCCAGTGCATCTGCGGCGGCGCGATTGCCGGCGATGCCGCTCCTCAGGTCGTCGCGCTCGATTGGAGCTGGTCGCTGCCGGTGGCAGTGATCGAGCTGCCCATGGCCCAGCTGCTCGAAGAATCGCAGCTGTCGTCGGCGACTGCTCCCTGGCCGGATGTAGGACCGAACCACGGCCGGGCGCTGTGCTACCTGTTCAGCACGATGCAGTGTTGATTCGCGCTTCTTGAGACGCGCTTCTCGCGTCGCGCTGCGTGCCATCTCGCGCGTAGGTTGGCTCTCGCTTCCCAGTGTTTATCGGCTCACGTTCGGACCAGGATCGAACTGCGATGTTCTTTCGTTTGCTCCCCTGGGAGTACGCCATTCGGAATCTGTTTCGCCGGCCTCTGCGAACGGCTCTGACGTTCGTCGGCCTGGCCACGGTGATTCTGTTGGTGTTTGTCGTCGTCGGCTTCATCCGCGGGCTGGAGACGTCGCTCTCGGTGAGCGGCGATCCGCAAACCGCGCTCATTTTCTCGCTCGGCATGGGGGAGAACCTCGAATACTCGTCGATCGAAATGGCGACCAGCGACCTGGTGGCCGCGAGCGTCGAAGGGATTCAGGAGCGGTACGGCGAAAAGTATGTCTCACCGGAGCTCTACCTGGGGACGGATGTGAAAGTCGGCGGACGCGACGAGCCGGCAATGGGGCTAGTGCGGGGCGTAACTCCGTCAATACTGCTCGTGCGCCGGCAGGTGGAATTGGAAAACGGCACCTGGCCTCAGACCGGCGAAGTGCTCGTCGGCCGGCTCGCCGCGACCAAGCTCGGCGCGCGGGCGGGCGAACTCGACGTCGGGCAATCGATCGAGTTCGAGGGACGCAAGTGGCGGATCAGCGGAACATTTTCGGCCGGCGGCGCGGCCTTCGAATCGGAGTTGTGGTGCCGGCTGGACGAATTGCAGCAAGCCATGAAGCGGCAGGACTTGAGCCTCGTCGCCGTGACGCTCGCGCCCGGCACGGATTTCACGAACCTCGAGCTGTTCTGCCTGGAGCGGCTGGATTTGGAACTCCAGGCGATCGCAGAGCCGGAGTACTACGCCACGCTGCAAAAAGATTACGGCCCGGTGCGGATGCTCGCCTGGCTGGTGGTGCTGTTGGTCTCCGGCGCCGGAATCTTCGCCGGGCTCAACACGATGTACGGCTCGGTCGTGGGCCGAATTCGCGAGCTCGCCACGCTGCAGACAATCGGATTCGCGCGGCGGGCGGTCGTGGTGAGTTTGATCCAGGAAGGGGTGATCCTGGCCGCGGCGGCGAGCCTGCTGGCGACGCTCGTGGCGCTGGTGTTTGTGAACGAAGCGGCGGTGCGATTTACGATGGGCGCGTTTGTCCTGCGGATCGACGAGCGGGCGGTGCTGATCGGCTCCGCGATCGGACTAGCGCTGGGCGTGATCGGCGCGTTGCCGCCGGCGATCCGGGCGCTGCGGATGCCGCTCGTGGATGGATTGAAAGCGACTTGATGAACTGAAATTGTGGGTGACTTTTTCAAATCGAAAAGGAGTAAGTGATGAAACGATTAATTCCAATGGTGTTGGCCTCGGCGGCATTTGCATTCGCGCTCTCGCTCGGGGCGACACGCGTGGCGGCGGCCGCAGAGGTTAATCCTTACAGATTGGCCGAAGCGCCCCAGGACGCGAGCGACGTCATCGCGCTGCGAAGCGATGCAAAGGGCAAGCAGGACGTCGTGGTCGTGGGACGGATCGGCGGCCGACAGAATCCTTGGATCAAAGGGATGGCGGCTTTTTCGCTCGTCGATCGATCGCTCAAGCCCTGCAACGAAATCGAAGGCGACACGTGCAAGACGCCCTGGGACTACTGCTGCGAGAGCGACCTGGGCAAGGCTACCTTGCTGGTCACGTTTGTCGACGAGAGCGGCAAAATCATCAAACAGGACGCGCGCGAGCTGTTGGGCGTGAAAGAACTCGACACGCTGACGATCGTCGGCAAGGCAAAGCGCGACCCATCCGGCAATGTCACGGTGCTGGCATCGAAGGTCTACGTTCCAGCGCCGGAGGATGAGACGACACCATGAGCAGCGAAGTCGACATCAAGCGTCTAGCCATCGTCCGTGACCGCGCCGCGTCGGCAGCCAGGCCGTCGCGGCGGCGGCACGTCGTGAGCCGGTATCTGATTCCCGGCGTGCTATTGGCCGGGTTTCTGTCGCTCGTGGCCTGGTCGGCGCGAGATCTGATCTCGCCGCCGCGGGCGGTGTGGGTGGTGCCGGTGTTGGCTTCGCATTCGGCCGTCGAGAGCGAAGGCACGCCGCTGTTTCAGGCTGCCGGCTGGGTCGAGCCGCGGCCGACGGCGATTCGCGTCGCGGCATTGACGCCAGGCGTGGTCGAGCGGCTGCTGGTGGTGGAAGACCAGGCGGTGAAGGCGGGCGAGCCGGTGGCGGAACTCGTGAAGGCCGACGCGGAACTGGCGCGCGACGGCGCGGAGGCGGAACTCGCGCTGCGCCAGGCGGAACAGGCCGAAGCCGCCGCGAATCTCGATGCGGCGTCCGCCGTCTACAACGCGAAACAAGGGTCGACGGGCGTCGTCGCCGCGCGTGCGATTCAGGAGGCAAAGAGTGCCCGCGATGCCTCCAAGGCAAAGCTCGCCGCGGCCGAGGCGCAAGTGGCTCAAGCCCGAGTCGCACTGGCGATGGCGAAGCTGCGGCTCGAGCGGACGACCGTGCGCGCGCCGGTCGACGGGCGCGTCTACCAGCTGATGACCACGCCTGGCTCGACCCTCTCGGGCGGCATGGGACCAGGGCAAGCCGCCGACAGCAGCACCGTCGTCACGATGTACCAGCCGCAGATGCTGCAGATTCGCGCCGACGTCCGCTTCGAGGACATCCCCAAGGTGAGCCTGCGGCAAAAGGTGACGATCAACAATCCGGCCCTCGCCGAGCCGATCGCCGGGCAAGTGCTGTTCGTCAGCTCGAAGGCCAACATCCAGAAGAACACGCTGGAGGTGAAAGTGGCTCTCGACCAGTCGGCGGCCGTGCTGAAACCCGAGATGCTCGTGGAAGTGACCTATTTGGCGCCGAAGGTGGCAGCGGATGCCGGTCAGGTCTCCGAGGCGATGCGGCTCTATGTGCCGCAACAGCTCGTTGAACGCGCCGAAGGCGGGGCGTATCTGTGGGTGGCCGATCAATCGGCGGGCGTGGCGCGACAGACGGCGGTCACGCTTGGCACCGCGGCGCCGGGCGGGCTCGTGGAAGTCGCGCACGGGCTGGACATGGGTTCTCGTATCATCGCCCGCGGCGGCGAGGGGCTCGTGGATGGACAGCGGATTCGCGTGGTGAGCGAGGACGCAGCCGCCCTGGCGACGGCCACAGCGGATGCGGCCGATTCCCATCCCATGCACCGCTTGCCGCAACAAGGAGAGTGAACATGGCACTCGTGGAACTACGAAATGTGACGAAACGCTACCACAAAGGAGGCGAGACGATCACGCCGCTCGACGACGTGTCGCTCGACGTGGAGGAAGGCGAGTTCGTGTCGCTGATGGGCGCCAGCGGCACGGGAAAGTCGACGCTCTTAAATCTAGTAGCCAGCATCGACAGGCCGGATAGCGGCACGATCACCGTCCGCGGCACCGAGATCACGAAGCTCTCGCGGACGAAGCTCGCGCCCTGGCGGGCGGCGAACGTCGGCTACATCTTTCAAACCCACAATTTGATTCCCGTGCTCACAGCCTACGAGAACGTGGAGCTGCCGCTCTTGCTCTTGCCGATGTCGCGCTCCGAGCGGCAGGAGCGCGTCGAGGTGGCGCTCGCGGCGGTGGACTTGTTGGATCGGGCCGATCATTTCCCTCGGCAGCTCTCCGGCGGTCAGGAGCAGCGCGTGGGCGTGGCGCGGGCGATCGTGACGCACCCGACGATCGTCGTGGCGGACGAACCGACGGGCAATCTCGACGACGACACCTCGGCCCAAATTCTGCGACTGCTGCGGCGGCTCAACGATGAACTGGGCGTGACGCTGTTGATGGTGACACACGACGTCGACGCGGCCGCGATTGCCGGCCGGCAGTTGCGGCTGGAGCATGGCAAGTTGCACGAAGCGTCTCCACTGGCGGCGGCCGCAAACACGCGCGGCGCCTAAAGGAGCAAGAGCCATGACCCTCCATTTGACCAAGTTTCTGCCCTATGTCCTCAAGACGATGTGGCGGCACCGCGCGCGGACGATTCTCACCGTCAGCGGCACGGCGGTGGCGCTGTTCGTGTTTTCGTTCGTCGGCTCCGTGCAGCAAGGACTCGATGCGCTCGCCACGCGGCAAGAATCAAAGCAGTCGCTGATCATGTTCCAGGCGAACAAGTTTTGCCCGGCCACCAGCCATCTCCCGCAGGACTATGAGATGAAGATCAAGCGCGTGGCGGGCGTGCGCGAGGTTGTGCCGATCCAGGTGTTCACGAACAATTGCCGCGCGAGCCTCGATGTGATCGTGTTCTACGGCCTGCCGCCGCAGAAATTGCGCGACGCCCGCGACTTCCAGCTCGTCTCGGGCGACTGGAGCCGTTTCGAGCAGCACCAGGACGCGGCGGTCGTGGGCCGCGCCGTGGCGAGTCGCCGCGGGCTCAAGACCGGCGAGAAGTTTTCGATCGGCGACCTGACCGTCGAAGTGGCCGGCATCTTCCAGTCGAACGATCCTGCCGAAGAGAACTACACCTATTCCCATCTGGACTTCTTGCAGCGCGGGAAAGCGGCCGACCTGGTCGGCACGGTGACGCAGCACGAGGTGTTGCTCGAACCGGGAGTCGATGCGGCCGCGAAGTCGGACGAGATCGACGCGCTGTTCCGCGGCGGCCCCGTCGAAACCGACACGCGGCCCAAAGGCGTGTTCCAGGCCAAGAGTCTCGGCGATCTGACGCAACTGATCGGCCTGGCGCATTACCTGGGTTACGCCTGCGTCGGCCTGGTGCTCGCGCTCGTGGCGACCACGACCGTGATGAGCGTGCAAGATCGGATTCAGGAGCACGCCGTGCTGCAGACGCTGGGCTTTTCCGGCAGCCGCGTGTTCGGCCTCGTGCTGGCGGAGAGCACGCTGTTGAGCATCGCCGGCGGACTCGCGGGCGTCGGCGCGGCGATGCTGATGCTCGCCTGGAGCCATCTGTCGGTCGGCGCCGAGGCGGTGACGATCGCGTTTCGCCCATCGTGGACGCTCGCCGCCACCGGCGTGTTGGTGGCGGGAGTCGTGGGAGTGCTCGCCGGTGTGGCGCCGGGTTGGCACGCCGCGCGGACCGACGTCGTCGCGGCCCTCCGGCAATGAATTGACTTTTCGCCGCGATCAGGGATGGGCGACTTGGGCCAGCTCGTGGCCAGAATCGGTTCGTCCCTGCCCGAGCGGCAACAATGCGCGGACGAATTTGTAAGCGACCATGATGGTCAGCGCGGCGGCCGCCGAGACGAGCACCGCGTAGAGAATTGTCTGCAGCTGGTCGAGGTACTGAGTTTTCTCGAGCATGTCGAGTTTGGCCTGGGCCGGCTCGAGGCCCTGCGCCGCGGCCTTTTCGAGCCAGACGATCGCCTGGGCCCGATCTTGCGGCACTCCGCGTCCTTCCAGGTACAGGATGCCGAGGTTCATCTGGCCCAGCGCGTGATTCTGTTCCGCCGCCTTGCGATACCAGCGAGCCGCCTCCGCGTCGCTTCTCGCGACGCCGCGGCCTTCGGAGTACATTAAACCGAGGTTGTTCTGGCCATACGGTTCGTTTTGCACCGCGGCGCGGCGGATCCATTTGAGAGCCAGCGCGTCGTCGCGCGGCACGCCGGTCCCCTCGTGGTACATCCACCCCAAGTTGTTTTGTGCGAGGGCCTCGCCTTGTTCGGCGGCGCGCTCGTACCACTTCGCCGCAGTTTTCGGATCTTGGGGCACGCCTTTGCCAAAGTTGTAAGCCTGCCCCAGACTGGCCTGTGCGTAAGCGTCGTCTTGATTTGCGGCTTGGTGGTACCACTCAAGACCCGCCACCACATTTTGCCGTCCACCGCGACCCTCGGAATTCATTTTGGCCAATCGACCCTGGGCCCAAGCCAGGCCCTGCTCGGCGGCTTTGCGATACCACTTGGCAGCGGTGAATTCATCCCGCGCTACGCCGCGGCCGGTTTCGTAGGCGAACCCCAGATTGGCCTCGCCCCATGAATAGCCCTGCTCGGCGGCCTTGCGGAACCAGCGGACCGATTCCGCCTCGTCGCGCGGCACTCCTTTCCCGTCGCGGTACAACAGGCCCAATTGATTCTGGGCCTTTGGATAGTTTTGATCAGCGGCCTTGAGATACCAACGTACGGCCTCGGCCCCGTCGGCCGGCACGCCTTCGCCGTCGCGATACATCGAACCGAGATTCGTCTGCGCCACGTCGTCGCCGGCCTCGGCCGCCTTGCGATAACAGGCTAGCGCCTTGCCAAAATCTTGCGGCACACCGAGGCCGTCGCGGTATAGCCAACCGAGGTCGTTCCAGGCAGAAGGGATGCCCTTGTACGCAGCCGCACGATACCATCTGAACGCCAAATCGTAATCCAGCTTCACTCCGCGACCGTGCGCGTACATCCAGGCCAGGTTGAATTGCGCCCAACCGAGCCCCTGATCCGCTGCGGCGCGAAACCAGACGACCGCCGTGCTGTCGTCCTGCGGCACACCGTGGCCGTCGCGGTACATGCGGCCAAGCTGGTGCTGCGCTTCGGCGTGGTTCTGGCGGGCCGCCGTGCGGTACCAGCGGACCGCTTGCTCGTAGTCTTGCGGCACGCCCAAGCCGTCCGCGTAGAGATGGCCCAGCGCCCTCTGCGACTCGGGCAAGTTCTGATCGGCAGCGAGTCGATACCACCTCATCGCTTCGCCGTAGTTCTGAGGAATCCCGCGGCCCATCTCCAACATATAGCCGAAGTCGTGCTGCCCCCAAGCGTCACCCTGCGCCGCGGCCCTTTGATACCACAGCACCGCCATGCGGTCGTCCCGCTCGACGCCACGCCCTTCCCCAAACATCCAGCCCAAACGACGCTGCGCCTCGGCATCTCCGCGGTCGGCTTCTTTCCGAAGCCAAGCCACTAGCTCTTCGTCCTCGGAGCGTAGCTCCTCGGACTGTGACTCGTTGGTATCGGAGTCGATTGTCTGCGCGAGCGCGCTCACGGGGATTTGCCCGAATATTGTCACGGCGATTATGACGAACAGCCGTTGCGAACGTGCCATGGAGTGGCTCCCGGTGAGATGCAGAAGAGGGCCGGCTCGACGAATGAAACTCCGCTGCTGACAAGCACTACAAGCCTAGCTCATGAGTGTTTCGCTGGACGTTTGTGGCGATGACGGACAATCCGATTGGCGCGGCAGTGTTGACTGGCGGTGCGCAATATCGCCACCACAAATCGGCCGAAATGTCGCGGGAAACGGTAAGGCAAAAATTGGACAATCGCGTTGCAGGAACGCTAAAATGCGACCGGTTGGCGAACGGCGGGGGCGACTCTTCTCTTTCCGATTTTCTGGGAGGTACCGTGATGAATTCGCGCAACCGGTTCTTACGTCCGCGTCGCTGGATGATATTCATGTTAGCGGCCTGCCTCAACGCACCAATTGCCTCCACAGCACAGAACCCCGTCACGCCCAGCGTCTTGCCTCGTCCCGACTTTCACTTCTCAGGCGACGTGGGACGAACCTTCGAGGATTCCGATCCGCCTCAATTTCCGCAGCCAGTCAAAGCGCCCAAGGGTGCGCCGAATATTGTGTTGATCCTGCTCGACGATGCGGGGTTCGGTCAGTTCAACACTTTTGGCGGCGGCGTTCCATCGCCAACGATGGACAGGCTCGCGGCAGAAGGGTTGCGCTACAACCGGTTCCATACGACGGCGCTCTGTAGCCCGACGCGGGCGGCTCTGATCACCGGACGCAACCACCACTCCACGGCGTTCGCCAGCATCACAGAAGTCGCCACGGGCTACGACGGGTATACCGGCGTGCTGCCCAAGAGCTGCGGCACCGTCGGCGAGGTGCTCTCGCAGAATGGCTACTCGACGGCTTGGATCGGCAAGAACCACAACACGCCGCCGTGGGAAACCAGCGCGGCTGGCCCGTTCGATCGCTGGGCGAATGGCATGGGATTTGAATACTTCTACGGATTCAACGCCGGCGACATGAACCATTGGAACCCAATCCTCTATGAGAATCGCAACCTCGTGCCGGCCTCGACCGATCCGAACTATCATTTGACGACGGACATCGCGGACCACGCGATCGCCTGGGTCCGCAAGATGAAGAGCATCGCGCCGGACAAACCGTTCTTCCTTTACGTCGCGCCTGGGGCGACTCACGCCCCACACCACGCCCCTCAGAAGTGGATCGAGAAGTTTAAAGGCAAGTTCAACATGGGCTGGGATGCATATCGCGAGGAAACGCTGGCCCGCCAGAAGAAGCTCGGCGTCGTGCCGGAGAACACCAAGCTGACCGAGCGCTCACATGGATTGCCGGCGTGGGATTCCCTGAACGCAGATCAGAAGCGGCTCTATGCGCACATGATGGAAGTATTTGCCGCCTACGGCGCGCATTGCGATTACGAAATGGGCCGCATCATCGACGCCATTAAGCAGCTGCCCGATGCGGACAACACGATGATCATCTTCATCGCCGGCGACAATGGTTCCAGCGCCGAGGGGGGGCTGGAAGGGTCGCTCTGTGAGAATATGTTCTTCAACGGCTTCTCCGAAAAGTGGCAGGACAACATCAAGGCAATCGACGAATTGGGTGGCCCGAAGCACTTTAACCATTTCCCCAGCGCCTGGGCCCACGCCATGAACACGCCATTCCAATGGACGAAGCAGGTGGCCAGCCACTTCGGCGGGACGCGCAACCCGATGATTATCTCGTGGCCGGCAAAGATTAAAGACCACGGTGGGCTGCGATCGCAATTCACCCACACCATCGATATCGTTCCGACGATCTACGAGGTGTGCGGAATCACGGCGCCCGAAGTGCTCAACGGCATCGAGCAAAAGCCGATTGAGGGGACCAGCTTCTCCGCGACTTTCAATGACGCCAACGCGCCAGAATTCCGTAAGACACAATATTTCGAAATGTTCGTCAACCGTGGCATTTACCACGATGGCTGGATGGCCTCGGCGACGTCTTTTGAACCGTGGAACCCCAACCGCGGCTCGTTCGACCCCGACAAGCAGAGTTGGGAGCTCTACAACATCGATGAAGACTTCTCGCAGGCGAACGATCTGGCGGCGAAGTATCCGGAAAAGCTCCGCCAACTCCAGGACCTGTGGTGGGTGGAGGCGGCGAAGTACAACGTCCTCCCACTCGATTGGCGCGGCACCGAGCGATTCAATGCGGAAGCCATGGGCCGGCCCAGCCTCATTCGCGGTCGGAAGTCGATGACGTACTATCCTGGCACTATTGGCGTCCCGGACGCGGCGTCGCCGCCGATGATCAATAAGTCGTGGACGATAACCGCCGATGTCGACCTCCCAGACGACAAGGCGAGTGGAATGGTTGTCACGCACGGCGGACTGGAAGGAGGCTATGGCCTGTATCTGCGCGAAGGCGTTCCGACGTTCGTCTATAACTTCCTCGGCACCGAGCGGATGACGTTCGCGGCCAAAGACGCGCTCCCCAAGGGGAAGACGAAGCTCGTGGTCGATTTCAAATACGACGGCGGGGGCGCGGGAAAGGGTGGCGCGATCACCCTGATGGCGAACGACAGGCGGATCGCTGAGGGACGGCTGGAGAAGACCATCCCCGTCCAGTTCTCGCTCGGTGAAGGGCTGGACATTGGCGAAGACGTCGGCTCGCCGGTTGACTCTACGTACGAGTTGCCGTTTGCGTTTTCCGGGACGATCAACAACGTGACGGTGGATCTGAAATAGTCTGATGTCGCTCGGTACTCCCGGAGGCAGGAAAATGTTTACTGGTCGATCGCTGGCGTTTTGTATGGCGTTCGTTTGGCTCTGGACAATTAGCGGTAGTTCTTCAGCGCAGACTCAGCTTCCACACCCCGACCCGAAGTTTCAAGGAAGGGTCGGCGAGACGCTGGCGGATTCGACGCCCAACTATCCTCAGCCACTCAAGGCGGCGAAGGGCTCGCCGAATGTTTTGATCATTCTCTTAGACGACGTAGGATTCGGCATGGCGGGTACGTTCGGCGGGCCGGTGCCCACGCCGAATCTCGACAAGCTGGCCGAAAACGGACTGAAGTACACACGGTTCCATACGACGGCGCTCTGTTCGCCGTCCCGCGCCGCATTGCTCTCCGGCCGCAATCATCACACTTGCGGCACCGGCGTGATCATCGAGATGGGTACCGGTTTCCCCGGCTACACGGGCATCATTCCGCAAAGTTGTGCACTGGTGCCGAGAATCCTCGGTGACAACGGCTATGCAACGGCGATGTTTGGCAAGTGGCACAATACGCCCGAGCCCGAGATCAGCCCCGCTGGGCCTTTCAACCGCTGGCCAACCGGCCTCGGTTTTGACTATTTTTATGGCTTCAATCAGGGAGAAGCCGACCAATATCATCCGACGCTTTACCGCAACACGACTCCGGTCGATCCGCCGAAAACTTATGAGCAAGGCTACCATTTCACGGAAGACATGACCGACGAGACTATTGCCTGGATCGGCAATACACGGGCGGCCGATCGCGACAAGCCGTGGTTTGTGTACTTTTCGACGGGCGCCGTGCACGCGCCGCACCAGGTGCCCAAGGAATGGCGGGATAAGTTCAAGGGCAAATTCGATTACGGCTGGGATCGCCAGCGTGAATTGACGTACGCAAAGCAGCTGGAAATGGGCATTATTCCGCCGGGCACGAAGCTCACTCCGCGGCCGAAAGAGATTCCAGCCTGGGATAGCCAATCCGACGAGGCAAAGACCGTCTACGCGCGGCTGATGGAAAACTACGCCGCGTACATGGCACACACGGACTACCACATTGGCCGGCTCATCGATAATCTCAAAAAGTCTGGCGAACTCGATAACACGTTGATCTTTTACATCGTCGGCGACAACGGCGCGAGCGCCGAAGGCGGATTGGAGGGCACTTTCAGCGAGATTGCCAGTCTGCTGGGGATTCAACTTGGTCTGGAGAGCACGATCCATCGGCTCGAAGAGATCGGCGGGCCGACGAGCGAGCCGCACGTGCCCGTCGGCTGGGCCTGGGCGATGGACGCACCGTTCCAATGGACGAAGCAAGTTGCTTCTCATCTCGGCGGCACGCGAAATCCGCTGGTAGTCCACTGGCCGAAAGGAATCAAAGCAAAGAACGAGCAGCGCACGCAGTTCCACCACGTGATCGACGTGGTGCCGACGATTCTCGAAGCTGCCCACCTTGCCGAACCGAAGGTAGTTGACGGGATTGAGCAGAAGCCGATCGAAGGCGTGTCGATGCTGTACAGCTTCGAAGATGCGGAAGCCGATGACCGCCGGACCACGCAGTATTTCGAGATGCTTTGCAATCGAGCCATTTACGATAACGGTTGGATCGCCTGCTCGCATTTCGGTACGCCCTGGGACACCGCGAGCCGCGGCGGGAACTTTCTTGACGCGCCTTGGGAGCTTTATCATCTGGATGAAGACTTTAGCGAAGCAAATGACTTGGCGCAACAAAACCCTCAGAAGCTGAGAGAGTTGCAGGCCAAGTTTCTGATCGAGGCCAAGAAGTACAACGTATTTCCGCTCGATCCGCGTTTTGCAGAGCGGATGGATCCGAAACTCCGCGTAGGCGGCGAACCGCCCACCTCGTGGACATACTTCGGCAATAGCGTGCGATTGCCAGAACCGGTCGGTCCGCAGCTTTTCCCGCGGAAGCACTCGATTACGGCGGAAGTGATCGTGCCGAGCGACGGCGCCGAAGGAGTCATCACGTGCGCCGGATCTTACTCGGCAGGCTGGTCGCTTTACTTGAAAGATGGCAAGCCGGTGTTTCGCTACACCTGTTTCGATATCGCCGACGAAACCATACCGTCGACGGTGCCGCTGCCGGAAGGGAAGGCGGTTGTTCGCTCCGAATTTGCGCCCGACGGTTCACCCGAAGGAGCCGGCACGTTGCGGCTGTACGTCAATGGCGAACCTGCCGGCGAGGGTCAGCTCAAGCGGACGCTCGTGCGCCACGGACTCGAACCCTTTGAAGTCGGACGTGACTCGATTACTGCCATTGATCCTACCTACAAAGACCGAGGCGATTTTCCGTTCACTGGAACCATCGAAAAGGTTTCGTTCGAGTCGGAGTGATGAATTTGAGTGCCACGATGACAATCCTCGGCCCACAACTGGCAGATTGAGATTGACGGCGGGAATGGTCGCACCGGGCGAAAGCGCGGCCGGATAGTTTCACCAGCCGTTGCGGCCTCTTTCTTGAGCGCCAGATTTCGCGCCGGTTGCACTCGCAGCCGATAGCGCTAGAGAACCCTCCTTAGACGAGGGCCATTCTCTCCCCCCAGTTCCGTGCACGGATGGCACGCCGATGAACGCTCCGCGCTACAGATCGGTCGGCAGGGTCCTGAGTTCCCTCACCTTGGCGGCGGCCTGCTCGCTGCCAATCTCGGCCGGGGCCGCCGAGACATACTGGAACGACGTTACGTATCTCACGTCCGAACGGACGTTTGCCGATGTGGATGCCGGCCGGACACACGCCGATGACTTCGCGGTCCGCGACATCTCGTACTGCGACATGAGCCTGGCGAGCGGCTGGATGGAGCGGTTCCAATGCTGCCAGCAGCAAATGTCCGAGTCCGGAATTGTCTACAACGGCGATCTGGTGCAGTTCTATCAGGGCGTGACCAGCGGCGGCGTAGAGACCGGTTTCGAATACGGCGGCAAAGTCGACCAGTTTCTGACACTCGACAGCACCAAGCTCGGCCTGTGGCAGGGCATGACGGCGGTCATGCACGTCGAGACGCGGTTCGGCGAAGATGTCAATCAAAAGGCCGTCGGTTTGGCGCCGGTCAATGTGGCGATGCTTTACCCGAACGCCGATGAGCACGACACGGCGATTACCGGCCTGCAATTTGCCCAGGCGGTAACGGATGAAGTGCAACTGACTTTCGGAAAATTCAATTCGCTCGACCTGTTCTACATGCTCTATCCCGAAACAGGTCGTGGCGTGAACGGATTTATGAACGGATCGATGGTCATTCCGCTGGCCGTCGCCCGGGTGTTTCCACTGTCGTTCTTGGGCGCCGGCGTGTTGAAGTTCGAGGGGACGCAAGCGCAGGGCGGCTTGATGGTATACGACCCACATAACTGCACTACGACGAGTGGATTTGAAAACTTGGGCGACAACGGCGTGAATATCTTTGGCTTCTGGCGATTCTTCACCGAAGTTGGCGGGCTGCCCGGGTCGCATGCCTTCGGATTCTCCGGCGCGACGGGTGAATTCACGTCGCTTGATCCGGAGGGATTTGTATTTGTGCCGGGCCAGGGAATCGTTGCCACTCAGCAGAGTAATTCTTGGGCGGCAATCTACATTCTCCAACAGCGGCTGTGGCAGGACGGCTGCAATCCCGATCGAAATGTCGGCGTTCTAAGCCAGTGGTGTATCGCGGACGAAGATACTAGCCCGTTTCAGTGGACGGGCAATGTAGCGATCCAAGGCTCGGGATTCGTGGCGGCCCGTCCGAGCGATTCAGCCGGCGTGGGCTACTTTTACACCGGCCTCAGCAGCCAGTTTCAAAGCCTGGTCAGCCCAGTGCTCGATCTGCATGATCTGCACGGCGTAGAACTTTACTACAACGCGGCCCTGTCGAAGTGCTTTGGTCTGACATCCGACCTGCAGGTCATCGAGCCCGCGGATTCGACGAACGACACGGCGGTCGTGTTCGGCCTGCGGGGCGTGGCAGTATTCTGAGCGCTGCCTGAACGCAGGCAGATTTCTTCATTAGAAGGGTTGACTGATTTCACTCGCGACCATATAGTTTACTAGGAAACCATTTGGACCGGCTTGTTGGAGAGGTGAGGGGGCAGGGCGATGACGAGTCAAATTGCGATCAGCGGCCTGGAAGAACACGTCGGCTATTGGCTGCGGTATGTCTCAAATCACGTGTCGCACTCGTTCAGTCAGAAAGTGGAAGCGCATGGCGTGACGGTGGCGGAATGGGTCGTGCTGCGCGAGCTGTTCGACGCCAACGACGTCAGCCCGAGTCAAATCGCGGAGCGACTGGCAATGACGCGGGGCGCGATCTCGAAGCTCGTGGAGCGACTCTGCCTGAAACGGCTGATCAAGCGAAAATCCTTGATTTCTGATCGCCGCTACCAATCGATTGCGCTCACGCCGGAGGGGCGAAAACTGGTCCCCCGGCTCGCCATGCTGGCGGACGAAAACGATCGGGAGTTTTTTGGTCACCTCGGCGCCAAAGACCGCCTCGCCCTGGTGGCCGTGCTGAAGGATTGCGTGGCACGGCATGGCTGGAAGGACTTGCCCGTCGAGTAGTTCAATCTCTGAAATCGGAAGGTGGAGTGGCATGAATCAAGAACGTGTGTTGACGGTTTACGCTTGCGTGCGAGCGTCGCAGACTGGCGAGTGGCAGTTTCCCGAAATTGTCGCGCGGTTGGCGGCGATTGGCGTCGAGCGCTATCACGCAGATTACACGCGGCTGGAAAAGACGTTCTACTTCGATGACGGAGAGTCGATCGTGACGACAATCCCGCATGACGCCCAGGTCGTCAGCCATGACTTTTCAGCGCAAGCTGTCGAAGCGGCGGTGCGGCAAAGCCAACGCAACGAGCACACGTTCTCCGACTTTGTGCGCAAGACGATCGCCGCTGGATGCGTGGGCTACTGTGTACACATCGCGGGCCGCCATGCCGTCTACTTCGGCCGCAAAGGGGAAACACATGTCGAGCAATTCCCGAACGCGCCAACAACGATTGACTGATGCCGCGCCGCCATCACTCTGCGGTGTTCTTCTGCAGAAGCCAATCCGCCAACGACGGCCAGAATTGCGCCAACGTGAAGAGCAGCTTCGCTTTGATCGGAACGACCAATTCTGGTTGACGCGCTTCGCAAGCGGCCAGAATCTTCTTGGAAAGAACAGTCGGATCGATCAGCGAGAGTCGCGCTCCGCCGCCGGGGCGGTGGGCCGAGTCTGGCACGCCAGCGGATTGATCGGCGTAACGCGGATTCTTGTCGTCTCGAGCGATGGGGCCGGGCGAAACCAGCAGCGTATGCAAATCACGCGGGCCGAGTTCCATCCGCAGCTGTTGCGCGAAGGCCGCGAGCGGAAACTTGCTGGCAGGGTAACCTCCGAGAAACCGCGGGGCACATTTGCCGGCCAGCGAGCCGACTAGCACCAGGTGCCCACGCGAGTGGACGAGGTCGGGCGTGAATGCCTGCGCGACGCGCACGGCCGACAGAAAGTTGAGCTCCCAGAGCTCGCGGAACTTCTCGGGGTCCGTCGTAATCGCGTCGCCGCGCATCGAT
Organism: Pirellulales bacterium; assembly: GCA_050248495.1. GTDB lineage: Bacteria > Planctomycetota > Planctomycetia > Pirellulales > Lacipirellulaceae > DASYDU01. Next base: position 55,840 of record JBFWSG010000017.1, read on the forward strand.
CGGCCCGCACAATGGGCCACGAAGTCGACGCCATGCCAACGTTCTTTCGTCGATATCGCCAGGCGTTCGACGTCGGCCGCTGCTGTCACATCCGCCGCGAATGTGAGCAGCTGTTCGCCGGCCGTCCGCAGTTCGGCAGCAGTGCGCTCGAGCGATTCCTCGCCGCGAGCCACGATGGCAACGCGAGCGCCGCGATCGAGCAGCACTTCGGCAAGCGCCCGGCCCAAGCCGCTGGAGCCGCCGACGATCAACGCGCGTTTGGATTGCCAATAGGACATAGGGCGTGGGATCAGGAAGCTTGTACCGAGTACCGAGTACTGGGTACTCCGCTCAACTCACTTGGGCTGAAAATACGTAACCCGCCAGTACACCTCCGGGCCGCCGCCGAACACGATGCGGTGGAAGCGGGCCGGATAGCCAAACTTCGGATCAAACGCGGCGCGGACCTGGACGCGGGCATCGGCGGCGAGGTCCATCTCATGCTGCGGATCTTGCGCGTTCTGCAGTTCAATCTCCAAGGTGTCAAACATCCCGGGCACCGACCACACATCCCACACGCGCCGCTGTGTCGGCGTGCGGCCATCCCGCTGCATGGCCACGGTGACGCCGTCGCGGACCTCGACGTGAACCGGGCCCGGCTGGGCCCCCTCGATCACCAGGTCGAGATCGTAGCTGGCCGGCCCGTTTTCTGCCCACAGTTTTTCGGCCGCCGAGAGGGTCTCCGGCGTCATCGCAGGCAGCCGCTCGGGGGCGAGCGATCGGATGGTCACCATCGCTGCCAGGACCAGCCCCACCAAGAGCGCAGCCGCGAGTGCGATCCGCGAGAGCCGAGCCCCGGGGCCGGCTGTCGTCCTCATTACATCTTCATTTGCGGCTTGCATCGCGCGATTCGTAGCCGTCATGGTTATTTGGGATGTGCCGAAAGTGCGGGCAACACCAGAACTCTACCCGCACCGTGCGGCCCGCCAAATCCTGATGTTAATTCTGCGGACTTGGAGCGAAGTAAGGTTGTTCGGCGCTCCCAGGATAGAGCGTTGGAGCCGCAGGTCGCAAGCGCGGCGCTGAAATCCAGGTCAAACGACCCGAGTTACGTATTCCCAGCGGGCGGCGGTTCGGCAACAATCTAGACCGGTTTGAAGGTGTTCGAACAGGCGACGCTGGCCGAGGTAGCATTAGACCCTGCGATGTACTCGCCCCAAGATATTCGCCGGCGTGCCCGGACCAAAATCGTGGCCACGGTCGGCCCCGCCTGTAGTTCCATCGATCAACTCCGCGGCCTGGTCCAGTCGGGCGTGGACGTGTTCCGCTTGAACATGGCCCACGCCGAGCCCGACGTGCAGCAAGGCTACGTCGACATCATTCGCCGCCTGGGCGAAGAGCTGAACGAGCCGATCGCCATTCTGGTAGACCTTGCCGGCCCCAAGATTCGCCTCGGCGAGCTGCCGGACGACCGCATCTTCTGCGAAATCGACGAAGAATATGTATTCGTCAGCGGCACGACGACCAGCGCGCCCAACGAGCTCACCTCGACCTATGCTCCGCTGGTGAAGGAGCTGTCGGTCGGCGACCGCGTGATGCTCGCCGACGGCACCGTGAGCATGGTCATCCAGCGCAAGGAGCCGGGCAAAGCCATCGCCAAGGTGGTCCAGCGCGGCACGATCCGCAGCCGGCAGGGCATCAATCTGCCGGGCGCCAAGTTGAGCGTCCCCGCGATCAGCGTCCACGACCATCAACACGCGATCTGGGCCGCCCAGGCCGGTGTCGACTTTGTCAGCCTCAGTTTTGTGCGGGCACCGGACGAAGTGCGGGCGCTCAAGGACATTGTCCGCTCCGCCGGCTCGAGCGCGCGAATCGTGGCTAAGATCGAGAAGCGAGAAGCGCTGGAACGGCTGGATGAAGTCGTGCTGGCGGCCGACGCCGTGATGGTGGCCCGCGGCGACCTGGGCGTCGAGATCGACGTAGCCCAGATGCCCGTCGAGCAGAAGCGAATCATCCGCTCCTGTTCGCGGCACCAGCGGCCGGCGATCATCGCCACGCAGATGCTCGACAGCATGCACGACTCGCCGCGGCCGACGCGGGCCGAGGTGACCGACGTCGCCAACGCAATCCTGGACGGCGCCGACGCCTGCATGCTTTCGGGCGAGACGGCCGTCGGCAAATTCCCGCGCGAGGCGGTCGAGATGATGAATCGCATCGCCCTGGCTACGGAATCGAGCGTGCAGGACCGCCGGCCGCGCGAGCCGGAACCGCATCAGAATTCCGCCATTGGCCTCAACCCCATCACGCGGGCCGTCGTCCGCGGGGCAGGGGAGATGGCCTACGATTTGAAGGCCAAGCTGGTCGTCGTGGCTAGCCATTCGGGCCGCACAGCGCTCGCCGTCTCGCAGCACCGCAGCTTTGTGCCGACCGTGGGAGTGAGTCAATGCGAAGAGACGCTGCGGCTGTTCTGCCTGTACTGGGGCGTCACACCGCTAAGCAAAGCGCCAGCCACCGACGTGCAGGAGTTGATCAAGTACTGCGACGAATGGGCCTGTCGCGTCGGCTGCGCGATCAAAGGCGACAGGATCGTGATCGTCGGCGGCTCCCATTTGACCGCCGGCGCGGCGCACGACGAAATGGTGGCCGGTGTGCACGACGTGGTCCTGGTGCACGAGGTCGAAGGACCGGCCTAAGCGGAATCGCTTACCGATAGTGGCCCGGTTTACCGAAATTGCTCCGCGTGGCGGTTCGCGGGCGACGCGGCGTCGACGTGCGGCGGGGCGGTTCGCTGGTCGTGGTCGTGACGGCAGCGGTGGACTTCGGTGAATCTGGCTTGGCGGCCACCTTGTCGACCGGTTTTTCGGGTGACTTCGTCGCCAGGCTGGTCTGCTTCTTGAGCACCGAACGATCCTGGATTTTCGTGCTGGCCGCCAATTTCGCTTCCGACAGCTTCTCCTCCATCCGCATCACGTAGTGCATGCTGCTGGTGGGGCCGGCGAAGCCCAGCACCCGTTTGTCGACTTCGAACAACTGGCTCTCGATGCGGCCCTCTTCGATGGCGAAGCGTACCGTGCCTTTCATCAGCTTTTGCACGAGCTGAGATTCGATCTTGGCGTCGATCGGTGACAGAATCTGATAGGTGACTTCGATCGTGGCGATGCCGCTAGCGACGTCCTTCAGCTCGTAATGCCGGCGGGTTTGAATGTTCTTCGTGCCGCCCCCTTCCACGCTGACCACGACGTCGAGCGGCTCATCCCACGTCGCCCCGACGGCCACCGGCTCGTCGGGCAGTCGGATCACGACCTGGGCGTCCTTGTCGGCATTGGGCTGTTGCAGCTTGACGTTGCGGCTCTTGATCTCGCCGCGCGGCGTCATGTGGATCACCGACAGCGGCACGTTGATCGCTCGGGCGGTATCTTCGTAGCCGGGCGGCGGCGTGCTATCTTTCTTGCTGTCGTATTCGACCGGCGCGCGGTTCGGCAGATGGTTGATCATGTGCACCTGCTCGACGACGTTCATAAACTCGATCTCGCCCGACGGCAAGACGTCGGTCACTTTCCAGGCTTTCACCGACTCGGTCTTGGTTTGAGCCTCTTGTGTCGTGTCGTCGATCGTGCTGCGGACCGCGGCGCGGTGATCGATGGCGTAGCGGAGCACGGTGCCCGTCTTGAGCTTGTATTCAAGATCGTACTTCGCGCCGTCGGCGATCGGCGTCACCTCGTCGGCACAAAGCGGCGCCGCTGCGAGCGCGGCAACAGCCCAGGCGAGCGGAGAGAATATCGTCAGTAGACGGCGTGAGAACGCGTGCGGCATGGTAGCTTCCTTGCTGAGTGCCGGATTCGATGTTCAGTCAGATTCTGTGAGCGCGGGTCAGCTCAATTTCAATTGGCCACCCCAGCCGAGCTTCTCGCGGAGCGTGCGGTAGTAGCTGTGTCCTCGAACTTCGACGGTTTGGAACATCGCCTGCGAACGGACGATGCGGACCCGATCGGCGGCTTCCAGCTTGCCGATCGCGCGGCCGTCGACCATCAGCGTCGTTCCTTCGTTCGGCTTGGGAACGGCGATTTCCAGCACCCGGTCAGCCGAATCGACAACCGGCCTGTTCGTAAGCGTGTGGGCACTGATCGGCGAGACCACGAAGGCCTGCAGGTTGTTGCGGAGGATAGGTCCGCCTGCCGACAGGTTGTGCGCGGTCGAGCCAATCGGCGTGCTGACGATCAAGCCGTCGCAACTATAGGTAGTGACCAATTCTCCGTCAACGTAAAGCTGCACATCCAGCATGGTGAATGGCTCGCCTGCTAGCACTTCCGCCTCGTTGAGCCCCAGCACCTGGCTCAAGGCTGCTCCGCCGCGGAGATGCGTGCACTCGAACATCAGATGCTTGTGGACGCGGTGGGCGTCGGCGGCGATTTGCGGCAGGGCCTCGTCCAGATGGTCGGGCTGCAGGGCGGCCAGAAACCCGAGCCGCCCCAGATTCACTCCCAACACTGGCCGCTGCTCGTGCCGCATCTGCCGCGCCGCCCGCAGAATCGAACCGTCGCCTCCGAACACGATCACGAGATCGACGTTCGCCGTGTCGAGCTCGCTGGCAAAGTCGAGCGACACACCGGCCACTTCGAGGTGCTTCTCGATGGTCGGCCGCAGCCGGTCGACCGTCGCGCGCATTTCAGGCCGCGAGCCGTCGGTCAGGATCAGCGCGCGTGCTCTTGTCGGCTTTGCCATGACGGACCGCGTAAGTGCTGGGTGGATCGGGCTAAACCGCGGCAGGCGGCGGCAATGCCGGCGGCGTCGAGGCCGAGGTCGGCCAATAGCTCGCCCCGCTCACCGTGCTCGACGAAATGATCGGTAATGCCCAGCCGACGGATGCGGCTGGTGTCGACTCCCGCCGCGGACGCCTCTTCTAGCACGGCCGATCCGAAACCGCCCATCAGCGCTCCCTCTTCCACCGTGACTACGAACGGCGACTCTCGGATCGCGCGGACGATTGTTTCGGCGTCGAGCGGTTTGACGAAGCGGGCATTGATGACGCCCACCGAAAGGCCGTCGTGCTGCAAGGCATCCGCTGCGGCCAGACATTCTGGCAGCAGTCCGCCGCCGCACACAATCATGCCATCTTCGCCCCACGCCAGCACTTCCGCTTTGCCGAATTCCACGGGGGCACGGTCACTGGCAATCGTCGTGGCGCTGGCCTTGGGATAGCGAATGGCCGAGGGGCCGTCGTGACGCAACGAGAGGGCGAGCATTTGCTGCAAATCCAGTTCGTCTCCCGGCGCCATCAGCGCGATGTTCGGAAACACCCGCATGTAGCCGAGATCGAACACGCCGTGGTGCGTTGGACCATCCGGCCCGGAGAGGCCGCCGCGGTCCATCATGAACGTCACCGGCAGATTCTGCAGCGCGACCTCTTGGAAGATCTGATCGTAGGAGCGTTGCAGGAACGTGCTGTAGATGTCGACGATCGGTCGCAGTCCGGCCTTGGCTTGTCCCGCCGCAAAGGCGACGGCGTGCCCCTCGCAGATGCCGGTATCGAAGAAGCGACTAGGGAAGGCGTCGCGGACTTTTTCGAGTTTGTTGCCCTGGCACATGGCGGCGGTGATCACGGTCACACGTTCATCGGCGGCCATTTGATCGTGGATCGCTTGGGCGGCGACGTGCGTAAACGTGCGGCCGCCGGCCGATTTGAGGCGAACCACCTGGTCGTCGCTCCGTTCGAACTGCGGCGGCGCATGAAACAATACAGGGTCCTGTTCGGCTGGCTGGAAGCCGTGCCCTTTTTCTGTCACCACGTGCAGCAAGATTGGGCCGTCCGCCGCCTTGGCCATCCGCAGATACTTTCGCAACAAGCCGATGTTGTGTCCGTCGATGGGACCGAAGTAGCGAAAGCCCAGGTCCTCGAAGAACATGCCGCCGTGGAGACCGGCCTTTGCCGCTTCCTTCAATTGGGCCAGGAACCGCTCGGCGGGGTCGCCCAGCAGCGGCACTCGGCTCAGCACGCTCACTACGTCTTCCTTGAGCCCGGAATACATCCGGTTCATCCGCAAGCGGTCGAGATAGTCCGCCATCCCGCCCACGCGCGGGCAGATCGACATCTTGTTGTCGTTGAGGATCACGAGCAGCCGCTTGCCGAATTGGCCGGCGTTGTTCATCGCTTCGTACACTATGCCCGAGGGAAACGCGCCATCGCCGATCACCGCCACGCTCCAGCGATCTTCCTCCGGGCGAGCCAGCGAGTCGCCGCTCGCCAGGCCGATCGCCGTCGACACGCTCGAACCCGCGTGGCCCGTGACGAACAGGTCGTAGTCGCTTTCCTCTGGGTTGGGATAGCCCATCAGGCCGCCCTTCGTGCGGATCGTGTCGAACTGCGGGAAGCGGCCGGTGATCAATTTGTGCGGATAGATCTGGTGGCCGGTGTCCCAAATCAGCCGGTCGTGCAGAAAATCAAACGTCTGGTGCAGCGCGATGCACAGCTCGACGACTCCGAGGTTCGACGCGAAATGGGCGCTGCGGGCGGAGATCAGGTTGCAGAGCACCTCGCGCATTTCGGCCGCCAGCTTCTCCAGCTTCGGCAGCGAGAGGTCGCGCAGGTCTTGCGGCGAGTGGATCGTGGGCAGGATTGTCGGTTTGGTCATAGCTCTAATGATGAGAACCGCAGCGGCGGCGGCAAATTAACGATTTCGATCTCGCACAAAGGTCGCCAAATCGACGAGCGGTTGGGCCGATTCGCCAAGCCCTGCGACCGCCTCGCAAGCCTGTTCGACCAGCTCCGCGGCCCGATTGCGGCTCTCTTCGATGCCCAGTAGCTGCGGGTACGTTGCCTTGCCGCGATCGGCATCTTTGGCCACCCGCTTCCCGGCGTCCGCTTGATTACCGGACACGTCCAACAGGTCGTCGGTGATCTGAAAAGCCAGGCCCAATTTTTGGCCGTAGTCTTTGAGTGTCGTGACTTGCTCGCGCGAGCCGCCCGCAACAATACCGCCCAGTTCGAGCGACGCCGTGATCAGGGCCCCCGTCTTGCGGCGGTGAATAGCTTCGAGCGACGGAATGTCGTCGCCGATGACGCCGCCGGCGAGGTCTGCAGCCTGTCCGCCAACTAGTGCGGTGGGGCCGGCAGCGCGGGCCAGCACGGCACAGCACCAGGCCGCCCGATCGGCAGGTCGAACGTCATTCGCCAAGACTTCGAACGCGCGAGCGAGCAAGGCATCGCCGACGAGAATTGCCGTCGCTTCGCCGAACACTTTGTGACAGGTTGGCCGGCCGCGACGCAGGTCGTCGTCGTCCATCGCCGGCAGATCATCGTGCACCAGCGAATAGGTGTGAATCATTTCGACGGCACAAGCCGCCGGCAAAGCCTCGTCGGCCGTTCCGCCGCACGCCGCAGCCGCCAGCAACACCAGCCGCGGACGCAGCCGCTTGCCGGGAGCCAGGAGCGCATAACGAATCGCCTCGGCCAAATCGGCCGGGCAGTCTTCGTCGAAGCGGCTGTACCGGTCGAGCGCCGCGTTAATCGAAGCGGATTGCCGATCGGCGTCCGCAGTCGAGCGTTCGGCAGTGTGCAGCGTGGCCACTTTGATTTAGGTGGGGCGGGAAAGAGAGACGAGCAACAGGTCGCAGGAGCAGCGATATGCCCCAGAATACCCATTCTAAAACAGCCGGCTCGGATCGTCTATGTCGACGTCCGATGGGCGGCGTTTACCGGTTGGGCCGGTCGGGCCGCCTGTGCCGCTGGAGCGGCGGCGACCGCGTGCGGCCGCCTTGTCCTCCAGCGAAGCGTGCTCGCCTTCGTCAAACGGCTCCGTAATCGGGTTCCCCTCGGCGTCCATCCCCGAGAGGATTTCAATCTTACGCTCCACGCGTTCCAGCAGCTGCTGACACGACTTGAGGTGTTTGACGCCGAGTTCATATCTCGCCAGCGCGTCAGAAAGTCCCAATTTGCCGCTCTCCAGCTCGCCGACGATCGATTCCAATTCGCCGAGCGAGTCCTCAAACGAGGGCGCACTGCTGTCATCTCCGTTCGGCTTCTTCTTCGCCACAGCGGGAAACTCCTCACAATTCGATCGATCTTCTTCTTGGCCTACACTCGTTCAATCTGCTCCACGCGGCTCGTGACCGTGCCGTCGGCGAATCTCGTGGCGATCAGTTGGCTGGCTCGGACCTGGCCCGTGCTCCGGACCACCTTGCCGCTCTTCGCGTCCTGAGTGATTGTATAGCCGCGTTCGAGCACCGCCAGCGGGCTGAGCGAATGGAGCTTGCCGGCCAGATTGGCGAAGCGGCGCTGGCGATCGTGCAACAGGCCGCGGAGGCCCGCCGCACCGCGCAAAGCGAGCTCGTCGAGCAGACGGCTGCGGTCGTGGACGATGTCGAATGGCCGGCGGAACGGCCGCTGGCTCGCGAGGCCATCGAGCCGCGCGCGGGCGAGCGCCACCCGACGCAGGCTGGCCACGCGAAGCCGTTCGCGGTGGTGACGCAGTCGTGCCGCCAACTCGTCGGCGGCCGGCACTACCCGCTCGGCCGCTTCGCTGGGCGTCAGTGCGCGGACGTCGGCAGCGAGATCAGAAAGCGTCACATCGATCTCGTGGCCGACGGCCGATACCGTGGGGATTTTGGAAGCGGCAATCGCCCGCACAACCGCCTCTTCGTTAAACGACCACAGATCTTCGAGGCTGCCCCCGCCGCGGCCTACCACCAGCACATCCGGTGCGGGCTTGAGTCGATTCGCCGTGCGAATGCCGGAGACAATTTCAGCGACCGAGCCCTCGCCCTGCACGCGGGCCGGAATGATCAGCACGTCGACACCGCGCCAGCGACGCCGCAGCACTTCCAAAAAGTCGCGGACTGCCGCGCCTGTCGGACTGGTCACAAAGGCCAGTCGCTTGGGGAACACCGGCAGCTTGCGCTTTCGCGCTGGATCAAACAATCCTTCGGCCGAAAGTTTCTCGCGGAGCTTCCGCAATGCGAGCTCCAACGCCCCGACTCCTTTCGGCTCCAGCTCGTCCACGACTAGCTGGTAGCTACCCCTCGGCGCGTACACATCCAGATGCCCGCGACAAACCACGTCCAGCCCGTCGGCCAGGTTGAACTTCAGCTTCGACGCCGTACCGCGCCACATCACGGCACGAATCTGCGCGACATCGTCCTTGAGCGTAAAGTAGCAGTGCCCAGACTGCGGCCGCGAGAAGTTCGAGATTTCGCCCGAGACCCACACCGACGGAAATCCGCCCTCGAGCAGCTCCTTGATGCGGGCTGTGAGCTCGGAGACAGTCAGCGTTTGCGGAGCGACAGTGAGTGAAGATGCGGCCACGGGGCAAGCGCGGACTTGAGAGTGTGCGAGCAATAGTCTCGCCAACATACCAACACCGCTGGGCGGCGTCGATTCACGCAGCCCGCGACGGAAGAATCGCGGGTTGGATAGGTACCGCCCGTGCGCGAGTCGGCGGCGACGGGGCCGAGTGCCTGCGGACGACGATTTCGCCCGCCTTGCGCGAACCGGCAACGGCCCACGCTTCCGCCTCGGCCGTGAGGCAATTCAGCAGCCGTTCGGTCCGCAATCGGCAATTCTCGAGCCGCGTGCGATCGAGATCCGGCGAAATTGAGACCGCCGGCCCGATTACCGCCCGCGCCCGCGAGAACATCCGCGGCACGGCAAAGCGATCCCAGCTGTTCGTTCGCCACGGCCGATCGTAGCCGAAGCCCATCGGCACGATCGGAATCTGCAACCGCGAGGCGAGATAGATCGGTCCCTGGGCCAACTGCCGGCGCGGCCCGCGGGGGCCATCCGGAGTGATCGTGAGATGGTGCGTGCGGCTCCGCTCCTCCAATTCCCAGAGCGCTCGTGCGCCGCCGCGATACGTCGAACCGCGCACGCAATCGAAGCCAAAATGCCCGGCAATGCGCGCCAGGATGTCGGCGTCGCCGTGCTGACTGAGCAGCATCGACAGACGACAATTGCCGCGAATCGCCAGCGGCAGCAGGATATATTCGTGCCAGAAGACGTAGATCCGCGGTCCGCCGTCGCCATGAATCGGATCGACCGACCGGTCGTAGAAGGCAGCCCGCATGTCGAGCGTCTGCATCCAGGCGGCAATGCCTTTGGCCGCCAGCAGACCGCTCAGCTTCATGCCGAAGTTTCGCAGGCGCGGGAAATGTCGCTGCTTCTTTTTTCCGCCGCTCATGGATGCGCTTCCGTGCGCGGTTGGCGAGCTCAGCCGGGCCAATGGCCGCTGAAAACTTCCGCCGCCGGCCCGGTCATGTAAACGTGATTATTTTCTTCGTTCCACTCGATCAACAGGTCGCCGCCGAGCAAGTGGATCACCACTCGCCGATCGCTGCGCCCTGTCAGCACGCCCGTGACACACACGCCACAGGCGCCCGTTCCGCAGGCATACGTTTCGCCCGACCCGCGCTCCCACGTGCGTTGTCGCAGTTCGTTGCGGCCCAGGACCTCGACGAACTCGCAATTCACGCGTTTGGGAAAATGGGGATCGACTTCGAGCTTCGGCCCGATGCCGAGCACCCAATCATCCGCGGCCCGGTCGACGAACGTCACACAATGCGGGTTCCCCATCGAAACGGCGGTCACGTTGAACGTGCGGCCGTCGATCGTGATCGGCACGTCGACGACCGGTTCCTCCGGCCCGCGGGGCGAACGAAGGTTCGTCGGAATCGCGGCCGGGGTCAAGATCGGTTCCCCCATGTCGACGCGGACGGTCGCCACGCTGCCACCCTCAAGATTCAGCTCCAGTGTGTAAATCCGGCTGCCGGACGCGATCGTGAGCGGGTTGCGGCTGCAGATGCCGTGGTCGTGCACGTACTTGGCGACGCAGCGAATGCCGTTGCCGCACATTTCCGAATACGAGCCGTCGGCGTTGTACATCCGCATCTCGGCGTCGGCCCGGTCGGTGCGACAGATCAGGATCAGCCCGTCCCCGCCAACGCCAAAGCGGCGATCGGATATCCGCCTAGCGACATCGGCCACTTCGGCCGGAATCGATTCGGCGAAGCAATCGACATAGACGTAGTCGTTGCCCGCGCCGTGCATCTTCGTGAAGTGCATCATGAAGTAAAAACCGCAACCTCGGAATGCCCCTAGCCGGCGAGCTACGCCTCGCCGAGCAAGTGAACGTGCACCATTGCCTCTGGCGAGACGTAGCTCGCCGGCTGCAATTCTCCACGAACAACGCTGCAGTGGCAACCAAGCCAAGACAACCGAATCGATAGCAGGGTTCGATTCGCGTTCAGCCCGTGAGATCCAGGTGCGTGCCAGACTGGCCGGTCGAATCGCGGCTTTGGCGGTTGGCGGCAGCGGCCGCCGCTTCTTCTTGCTGCTTCTTGTTGGGCGCCGCCTCCCACATCCGGCGGCCATCCGCGTCGCGCTCGGAGGTCTCCTGATCCTGTTCTGTGGTGCCGATGCCGGCTGCCTTTTCGGAACGGGCGGCGCCGTCGGCCGCTCGTTGTTGCGATGCCGCGTCGCGGCCGGCGCGCTCGGTCTCGCTGCCCCCCGTCTGAGAAAGAGGGACGCCCGCGGCGCTTCCGATCAATCCACCGAGTGATCCTACGCTCATCGTCGACCTCCTTCCGATTTCAGCTGGCTCTTATCGCGGCGGCGTCACCCAGGGCAGGCCGGCCGCCGCCGGCGGCGTCACGGCCGCCGCGCCTTGTTCCGCGCCGGCTTGAATTTGCCCGAGCATCTGGTTCACCATCGGAACGTACTCGCGATGGATCTGCGGATTATCCCAGGTGCCGTCGACCTTCAGTTGCGCGGCCTGCTCGCTGAGATGGCCAAACATGGTCTTCAGCGGATTGGGCATGTCGAAAGCGCCTACCAAAGTATAGAACGTCAGATCGAGCCGCCGATCGAAGTTTGTTTCGCCCCGGCCGTACAAACTGACCGCGTCGCCGAGCAGGTTGAGCTGATTGAAGTGGATATGCTCTCCGCGGATGTCGAACAAGGCGTCACAACGATTGAAGGCGGTGGTATTCGGCGTGCGATTGCGGAGCATCTTAAGCATCGCCACCAGCGGCGGCAGCTGGTAGATGTTCGCGTCGACGACGTGCAAATCACCTTTGCCGGTCAGCGTGTAGATCGAACGGCCGGCGCTGGCCAGCGCGAGCTTCCCCGAAACGATTCCCGTCAGATCATTGGGGCCGCCCAGCCGTTCGCGCGCGAAACGGCCCAGGTCGATGGCGCCGAGCGCCAGGTCGGCTGTGTAGTTCGGTTGGCCGGCGTGCTGGCACGCGACGTCGGCCGTGATCGTGCCGCCGAACACGTCAGCGGTGATCGGCAGCGGCGGCTGGGCCAGCTTCGCGGTCGCCTGCCGGCCCAAATAGCAGACGGTGCTGTCGGTCCAAAACGGGCCGCGCAGGTTGGTGAATTGCACGTCGTTCCAGATCAGCGAGTCGATCGACAGCTCGCCATAAGCGCTGACGTTGGCCCCGTCGTTCAAACCTTTGAGTTGGATACCGCCCGTCAAGTTGCCGAGCGGCAGATCACCGCGCAGCGACGCCTGATGGCAGGCCAGACGCACGTCCCATTGCGAAGCGATCTGGGGATTGTTCGGCCGGCGCAAGAATCGGAACGTCGAGTTGAAGGCATTGAAGTCGCCGGTCGGGCGAATGCGGTCGATCACCTTCTGCACATTCGGCGGCGCGGCCCGCAGCAAATCGGTGTCGAACGTGAGGCGGTCGGCATTGACGTTGGTGAGTTCGAGCTGCCAGCCATTGGGAGCGCCTTGCCAGACTCCATTCGCCGTAAACAGCGAACGCCCGTGCACGCCGCGCAGCTGCTGCAGGTCGACGCGGCCGTCCGTCACGACCGCCCGGCCTTCCACCCGCTCGAAGCGATAGGGAAAGAACGTCGGCTCGACCGACACCGATTTATCTTGCGGCTGCAATTCGACCCGAATGACCGGCTTCTCTTCGCCCAGCGCGCGGCGAATGTCGGCCAGGAAGTTGATGCGGCCTTGCGGGCGGAGGTCCGACCAGACCTGTTGCACCTGCGCGCTAAGCGCGAGTTTGAGATTGTCATCGAGCGGGATGTTCGCGCCGCGCACGGCCAGCGCGAGCGCGAGCCCGGTGTCGTCAGAATCTGCCTCGCCTTGCAGCGTGACGACCGCCGAGCCTTGCCGGTCCCGACCGACCAGGTCCGTCAACTGATAGTGGCCGTTTTGTGCTGTCACCGAACCGCGGACTTGCTCCAGCGGATAGGGAAACTTTTCGTATTGAATCGCACAGTCGACAAGCTTCAGGTCGAGCGACGTATCGCCCCGCAGCGCGGCCGGATCGAGCCGCTCAAAGCGCCAGCGGAAATCGATCAAGCCCTGCGGGTGCAGCGAGCGGACGAACAGCTGGGCCCGCGGCGGCAGCGCCGAGAGCAGCTGTGGATCGATCGCAATCGCGCTTCCCGAGACCTCAACCCAACCGGTCGGCTTGCTGGTCGGGTCGACGATGTTTTCGGCGCTCGTTTGTCGCACCTGGTACGCGCTCGGCGCTTCGTCGCCAAAGGTGACCGCTCCACCCGTCCCGCCGGCCCCTAACGGAATTTTGGGGACGGCCAGGCGGTCCAATTGAGCCACGATGCGGATTGGCCGCCCGCTGGCGAGCCCAGTGAGGTCGAGATTCAGCTGCGTCGCCCCGGTATCTGCCGAGCGGGCCAGAGACACCGTGCCATTGGCCGCCTCCACCGGGTAAGGAAACTTCTCGGCGTCCGTGAGCGCCATGTCGCGGCAATGCGCGGTCAGGTCCGGCCGCCACTGTTGACCGTCAAACGTCGCCTGGATGTCGGCGTCGACGATTCCTTGCGGCTGAAACCGTTGGCGGAGTTGCTCCAGCCGCGCCGGCAGTACAGCCTGCAGTTCGCCGCCGATCGCCAGATTGGTAACTTTGGCCGACAGACCGAGCGGCGCCTGGGCGCCCCAGCCGCTCCGATTACAGGCGAGCAGAATGTCGGCCCCGCCAAATTTTCCCGTCAATTGTTTCACAGCCAGCTGCGATTGATCGGCTTCGATCCGAGCGGCGAGTTCCGTGACCGGCTGCGGCAACATGGGATGACCGAGCCGCCCCCGCGCAGCCGAAGCGGTCGCAGACCAACTGACGGCCGCGTCTCGACTCCCAGTCCGCCCCACGCGCACCGTCGCGTCCGCGCTGGCATACAGCTCGAAACCACCGAGTTGCTGGTGCAACCGCCCCGGAACGGCGGCGATCAGCTCTGGCGACAGTTCCAAGCCACGGATTTCGACGTTGAGGTCGAACGTCCCGGCCTCGGGTGCGATGGTGCCGCTGAAAGTCAATTCGCGGGCGGGCGCACCAGAGACGGTGCCCTTCAAGGCCAGCGTGCCAGGCGCTTGCCGCGGCGCTGTGGCGGCAAGCGGCGCCGGCGTGAGCTGGATGTCGATCCCGCGGAGCGAAAGCGGGGCCACAGCGTGGTGCTCCGCGTCCTCGAGCAGCAGCGTGGCATCCTCGATCGAAACCTGCGGCGCGTCGTCGCTGAACTTTGGCAGCGGAACGAGCACGGCGACGTTCCAACGGCCGTCCGGTTGCAGCACCGCCCGCAGCCGCGGTCGCCGCACCACGATCTGCTTCACGCGCGGCTTGCCGGACAACACTTCGTCGAGCCGCGCGTCGCTCGCCAGGAACAGCTCGTCCACCGAGAGCATCGGCTGGGAACGCCCGTCGTCGCGACGCTCGAGCAGCGAGAGATGGTTGACAAAGATGCCGCGACCCTGCTCGTAGCGGGCCGAACCAACGTCGACCGTCAGCGTCTTGTAATGGTTGGCAAATAGCCGCTCGACGTGCCGGCAAATCTGATCGTCGAGGTGCAAATACAAGTAGACACCGCCTGCCAGCGCAGCCACGATCACCAGGCCGACGACCCATTGGAACAGTGACCAGCAAAAGTTGACGCTACGGGTGAATATTGCAGGAGGTCCTTAAATGCTTGCGCCGCTAACGCGTGGTTCCTCTTCCGTCGCAAACCATCGATTTGCCATAACCGAGAGCGCTGCACCGGCTAGGATTGCCAGCGTGAGCATGGCTCCCTGGCGGTAGCGCAGCGAACCAATGAAGATCGCGTGCAGCAGGCTGAAGTACGCGGCCGGCAGGAGCAGCATTAGCACGTCGGGCCTCTGCTGCCGGAAATGCCATGCACCGTAAATCGCCAGTAGCACGATCGGCGTGTACGAGATGCAAACCACCAGCCGCACCAAGCCGCTGCGAAATTGGGCCTCGTTCGGCCAGACGTTCCACATCCGCAATAGCTTGGTCCCCGCGAGTCGCAGCAGCTTTGCCGGATGCTGTGCGGCCCAATGAATTGCCTCGTCCCGCATCATCCGATCGAAGCGGGCTTCGAACGGGGCCGTGTCCGCAGCCGCTGCGGCCTGGGCGTCGGCAGCACGCAATTGCGCTTCGAACCGCGGCACGAAACTCATCTCGCTGCTGCCGTCGGCTGTTGGGCTCAGCCCGTCGTACAAGCTCGGCCCAACCCACAGCGTCGTGGCGACAAAGCTTCCTGCCACTCGCGAGGCATAGATCCACCAAGGCATCATCGTCGCCGCCAGGGACAGGAGCATCACGCCACTCAGCCGGAGCTGCCGACCGTCGAACCGAGTCGCCAAAGTCCACATCACCGTCAACAGCGGTGAAAACAACAACCAGCTGGGACGTGTCAGTGTCGCGACACCGCCCAGAACTCCAGCCGCCGCAGCGACGCCCCATCCAGATGACGACTGTGTATGCGTGGCCCATCGCCAAGCGCAAAACTGCAGCATCATCCACAGACAAAACGGTCCGTCGGAGAGCGGCAAGACGCTGATCGCAATCGCCTCCGGATAAAGCGCAACGATTGCTGAGCTCAGCCAAGCCGCTTGCACGCCAAAGATTTGCCGGGCCAGCCAATAGACGGCTCCTACCGTAAGTGCCCCCAACATCGCGCCCATCACGCGGGCCGACGTCGGCGTGGCGTCCTGCCCCACCACGCGAAACATCGTGGCCAACAGCAACGGGTAACCGGGCGCTCGCTCCACCCGTCGAACCGACACCCCCGCTTCATACGGCTCGCCAGCGGCGAGGTGCCTGCCAAGTTCCCAGTAACTCGCGCTATCCGGGAATTCAAACCTCTGCGGGTCGACGGCGTGCGTTCGTTGCCAGACTCCCAGGAAGGCCAGCCTGACCACCAGCGCCAGGATCATCAACAACACGATGCGGACCGATTCCCGGCGGTGCCATGCCATGCCTTAACCTGCTGTCGCGTCGCAATTTAGGGCACCACATCGTAGAAATTGACGCGATTCGCGACAAGATAAGATACAGCGATCGCGTCGATTACGATGACTAGGACAAACGAGAAGCTTGTACTTGGTCGCCCGCCTTCAGTACGCGGACGTCGCCCGGGAGATTGAGCGAGCCATCCCCCGGACTGGTCACCAATTTGGCGAGTTGCTGCCACTCGGCAAACCCCATCGCTTGCAGAGGCAGTCCGGCTTGTTCCCATGCCAGCTTGCAGGCCTCTCGCACCAAATGAAGAGGCTGCTCCCGCAGCAAACCGGCGTCACATTCGATTCGCCCCAGCGCGATGGAGAACGCAGTTTCGACTAGTTCGCCTGCCGCAGCGTGGATCACTTGCTGCACATCGTCCGCTTGCTCGCAGAGCCGCAGAATCGCCATCTCGACGTCCGGATTGAATTCCGCCCGCAAGAGCGGCAGCAGCCGCAGACGCAACCGATTTCGCGTGAATTGTTCGTCGGCATTCGACGTGTCTGTGCGGAAGTCCTGACCGATGCGCCGCAAATAATCGAGCACTTGCCCGCGGCCAACCTGCAAGAGCGGGCGGATTACCGTTACGCTCGCCGACAATGGCCTCGCCTTGGACATCCCGCGCAGTCCGGTCACTCCCGTGCCGCGGAGGATGCGATGCAGCACCGTCTCGACCTGATCGTCGCGCGTATGGGCGACCGCGACGAATCGCGCTCCTAGTTTTTCGGCCGTTTGGCGTAAGAAGTCGTAGCGCAGCTGCCGCGCAGCGGCCTCCAGGCCGTCTCCTTGGCGTCTTGCGGCGGAGAGCACATCGGCGGCGCCGATTTCCAACGGAACATCTAGCTCGCCACACAACTTTGCCAACCAGGCAGAGTCTGCGGCCGATTCGGCGCGGATCCGGTGATCGAAATGGGCGACGGCCAGGCTTCCGGCACCGCCTGCCGCCTCCTTCGCCGCCATTGCCGCCCGCAACAGCGCGACGCTGTCCGCGCCGCCCGAGACCGCCAGCAGCACATTCACTTCGCGCCAACACTCGGTTGGCCAGGCGTCTGCTAAGGCCGATTCCAAATTATCGAACGCGAGTGGCATGGGTCGAGCTTCGCAGCAATTCGGTTTGCAGACTTCTAGCGGGACAGGCCACTAGGAAATCTCGCCGACCGAGAGTCTCAGGTTGCGGTGGCGAGCACATTTGTTAATATATGGTGTCATACATCGTTATTCATCGCGGTGGCCCGCCGTAAAGCTTGTTTTCGAGGCGGCTGCCGGGCGCTGACCCGACCGATGGGTGTGGATTGGCGCAGATTGGTGGTTGTGTTTTGAGCGGCGGCGCTTGCGGCCGACCGGGCAGAATGCAGCGCGACTTTGGTCGGTTTTTGGATGAGTTCAAGTCAGCTATTTGACCACTCTTGACATGCGTTGGTTTCACTCCTTGATAGCGATCTGGGCGATGCTTGGTGCGTTGCTGCGGCGATTGGCCGCCGCAAGCACGTGGCCATCGCATCGGGATCGCGCGATGGAACTCGGGCTCGTGCCGGCGCGAGGTGAGGCGGTCGTCCTCGCAAGTCTCCCGACGGAGACTGGGGACAGACTGCGCTCGGCGCTAGGGTTCCGTGCAAGGATCGACACAAACGGTCGCACGACGTGCGGATACAGGTGGGGCAGCGGCTGACACTTGATGCGGCGACTGCGGTTGCCGCCATCTTGATTCTCATTTCTTAAAACCGCGCGAAGCGCGGCTGCGGCGAGTGGGTGCGACCTGCTTGCGGCGGTATTCGGCCGGATTCGTTCGGCCTGGAGTCTTCAGCCCGGTACGCAGCGTCGTCTTGTATTGACGATTGCGGTGCGGCAGTCGCCGAGAGGGTCGAGTGCGGATCGACCCGTCGAACGGCGCGCCGCCGCCAGGAGCAAGAACGGTGGCTATCGATTTCCAATGGCCTTTGTTGGCCCAAGCGAGTGCGGATTCCAATCCGTGGTTGATCATCATCGTGGCGGCGATTTCGGCCGGCATGGGGATGGGGCTCTTTAAACTGCTCGGCTACCTGCGCAAGCGCGACGCCGAGAAGGAGGCCCAATCGATCCTCGAGAAGGCCGAAATTCAGGCCTCCGCCCGGCACAAAGAAGCCGAGGTGGAAGCCAAGGAGCTGGCCCTCAAGGAAAAGAGCCGCATCGAGGACCAGCTCAACGAAGTGCGGCAAAAGCTCTTCGAGCGCGAGCGCCAGCTCGATAAGCAGCAGGACATGGTCGCCCAGCGCGGCGATCAGCTCCAAAAACAAGAAAAGATGGTCGAGAGCAACCAGCGTAAACTGGCCGAAAAGCTCGAAGACGCCAATCGCCGCCAGTCGGAGCTCGATAATTTGCTCGATATTGAGCGGCAAACGCTCCACAAGATCAGCGGCATGGGCGCCGAAGAGGCCAAGACGCTGCTGCTCGACCGGTTGGACCGCCAACTAGCCAACGAGCAGGGCGCGATCATCCTCAAGAAGGAGCGCGAGCTCGCCGAAATTTGCGACGGCAAGGCCCGCGAGATGCTGATCACCGCCCTGCAGCGTTTTGCCGCCGCCCATACGGCCGAAGCGACCACCAGTACCGTCGACATCCCCAGCGATGAAATGAAGGGTCGCATCATCGGCCGCGAAGGCCGCAACATCCGCGCCTTCGAAAAGGCCACCGGCGTCGACGTGATCATCGACGACACGCCGGGCGTGGTGATCGTCAGCGCGTTCGACCCCGTGCGGCGCGAGATCGCCCGCAATGCCCTCAACAAACTGATCGCCGACGGCCGGATTCACCCTTCGCGGATCGAAGAACTCGTCGCCGAGACGCAGAAGGAAATCGAAGGCAACATCCGGCGCTATGGTCAAGAAGCCGTCCAGGAGGCCCAAGTCCACGGGCTCAAGGAGCAGGTCGTCCAGCTGTTGGGCCGGCTCCACTACCGCACCAGCTACAGCCAGAACGTTCTGCGGCACTCGATCGAAGTCGCGTTCGTGGCCAGCATGATGGCCGAAGAAATGGGCTACGATGGCGACCTGGCCCGCCGCGCCGGGCTGCTGCACGACATCGGCAAGGCCGCCGACCACGACATGGAAGGCGGCCACCCGCAGATCGGCGCCGACCTGCTCAAGCGTTACGGCGAGTGCCCCGAGGTCGTCCACGCGGCGCTCGGCCATCACGACGACATCCGCCCCGACATGCCGTATACCGTGCTGGTGGCCGCCGCCGATGCCTGCAGTGCGTCGCGCCCCGGCGCCCGCCGCGAGACGCTCGACCGGTATATCAAGCGAATGCAGGAGCTGGAAACGATCGCCACCAGTTTCGACGGCGTCGAACAGGCCTTTGCCATTCAGGCCGGCCGCGAAGTCCGCGTGATCGCCAGCACGCGCAACACGACCGACGAGTCGGCGGCCAAAATCTGCCGCGACATCGCCAACGCCTTCGAACAGCAGTTGACTTATCCCGGCGAAATCAAAGTGACCATGATCCGCGAAAGCCGCTTCACGGAAACGGCGAAGTAGGTCAGGGTAGAATCGACGGTGGGTGGCTGGGGTCGAGGTTGAGCCGAGCCCCCAGTCTTCAATCACCTGGGGGCTCGCTGACGCTCGACCCCAGCCACCCGCATGACAACCTGAGTAGCAACGGTGCGAATACTCTTCATCGGTGACATCGTCGGCAAGCCGGGGCGCGTAATCGTCGAACAGGCCGTGGCCGGCCTCGTGCGCGAAGAGCAGCTCGACCTGGTGATCGCCAACGCCGAGAACGCCGCCGGCGGCTCGGGCCTCAATCCGTCGATCTACCGCGAGCTCGTCCGCGCCGGCGTCGACGCGATCACGCTCGGCGACCATGTCTACCGTCGCCGCGAGATCTATTCGATCCTCGAGGTCGAGACGAACATCTGCAAGCCGGCCAACCTGCCGGCCGAATCGGTTGGTCGCAACTGGATCGTCGTCACAACGCGTGGCGGCGATCGTGTCGGAATCTTCTGCCTGCTCGGCCAGCTGTTCATGAAGCCGGTCGACAGCCCCTGGCATGCGGCCGACCGGGCGCTGGCCGAAATCCCCAGCGACGTCCGCGTCCGCTTTGTCGACTTCCACGCCGAGGCAACGAGCGAGATGCAGCTGATGGGCCGTTACCTCGACGGCCGGGTGAGCGCTGTGCTCGGCACCCACACCCATGTCCCGACCGCCGATGAGTGCATTCTGCCGGGCGGCACCGCCTTTCAATGCGACGTCGGCATGACCGGTCCCCACGAGAGCATCATCGGCCGGCGAATCGATCGCGTCCTGGAAACCACGCTCACCGGCATGCCCACCGAATTCGACGTCGCCACCGACGATGTGCGGCTGAGCGGCACAATCGTCGACGTCGACGCCGCCACCGGCCGCGCGACGGCGATCCACCGCGTTCGCATCACCGATGCGGACCTGCCGCGTCTGCAAACGGCGCCCGCCAAATAATCTGCAAAATGACCTGCTCCGCCGAATGACACGAGGCGGTTATCCCAGGTTCCAGGGAGCGCGCATCGGCGGCAACAGGAAACCGTTTGCCTCCGCGTCGTTTTCAAAATTCTCGGCGGCCGGGTCCCACTTCAGCTCGCGTCCGAGCCTCATCGACACATTGTTGATCTGGCAGATCGTGGCGGTTCGGTGAGCCGCTTCCGCCCCGGCGCGCGTCTTGCCGCGCGTTCGCACCGCCTGAAAAAAGTCTCGGCGATGGGGCACATAACCGTCGGCCGCCTCGGTCGGCGGGCCGTCAGAGAGAATGCTCTCGGGGTTCGCCTCCAGTTTGCCGCCGTGGATGTTGACGAACAGCGTGCCGTCCTCGCCTTCAAAGCGAATTCCTCGGGGTCCGGTCTTCTCGCCAATCAGCCGCAAGCCGTTGGCGTACCGGTTCTCGAATTCGAAATCCAAGAACGCGTCGTACAGGCCGCCCGTCATTTGCACGCCGTGAGCCCGAACGTCCGTCGGCCCCGTCTCGTCTAACCCGAGCGCCAGCTGCGCGAGGTCGATGATGTGGGCGCCGCGATCGGTGATCTCGCCTCCGCCATAGTGCAGATTAAAGCGCCACCAGAAATGCGTGGCGTTCTCGGCATACGGCACCTGCGGCGTCGGCCCGAGCCAGAAGTCATAATCAAATCCCTTCGGAACCGCCGCCGGTACCCGCTTCCGCGACCGCGCTTCCTGGTGGTGTGGATCGTCACACGGCAAGAAGACGCGAACGGTCTTCACCTCGCCCAGCCGCCCGCTCCGCACAATCTCGCAGGCCCGCAAGACGTTCGGATTCGAGCGCTCGTGGCTGCCGCATTGCAACACTCGGCCATGTTCCTTGACCGCGTTGCACAACGCTCGCCCTTCACCGATCGAATTGGTCAGCGGCTTCTCACAGTACACATCCTTGCCCGCGCGGACGGCTGCGATCGAAGCCAGCGCGTGCCAATGATCGGGCGTTACGACAAATACTGCGTCGACGTCGGACCGGCCGACAAGTTCACGGAAATCGTGAACCGCGGCAATGCCAGTCTTACCACTCTTCGATTCCGCCAGCTTGCGCGCGGAGTCGAGATGCCCCGCGTCGACGTCGCAAAGGGCCACAACTTCGAGGTCGTTCTGCCCGGCCAACCAATCCAGGTGACCCGACCCCATTCCGCCGGTGCCAATCATTCCGACGACAATCCGTTCGCTGGGCGGCGCCGCCCCGTCACGTCCGAGCGCCGTAGCCGGCACGATGTAGGGGGCCGCGACAGCCGCTGTGGCCGCCGCCGAATATCGCATGAAGTCGCGACGCGTCGCACGCGCTCGCCGGCCTGGATTTTTGTTCCGCATGTGTGCTCTCCAATCAACGAGAAGACCTCGGCTGACAATATAACCGCTCGCCGCGGAAAAGTCGCGCGGGCAAGACAATTCCCAGAAAATCAGCGGTTTTGCCAAACCCCGTCATGGCGCATACTGGCGTGTTCGAGTCGCCCCGCTGGGAACGAATAGTCATGTCCAATCTGCTCGTACTGCCTGATCTCCGCGAGATGCTCGTCGAGCACGACGACGTCGGTCTGGCGCAGGTCGTGTCTGAGCTCCACCCGGCGACGATCGCCGATTTCAGCGAGGGGCTGTCGGTCGAAGAAACCTGGCAGCTATTGGACCACGCGCCCGTCACGCGGCAGGCCGAGATCCTGACCTTTTTCCCGACGACCAAACAGGTCGAGATGGTTACGGGTGCCGGGCGACACCTGATCTCCAAGTTGCTCGAGGCCATGCCCCATGACGACCGCGTCGAGCTGCTGCGGCAGCTCGATCCCGAAGTCGTCGAAGATCTGCTGCCGCTGGTGGCCAAGGCCGACCGCGAAGACATCCGCCGCCTGCTCTCCTATCCGGAAGACAGCGCCGGCGCGATGATGACGACCGACTATGCCTGGCTGCCGCGCGAGCTGAACGTGGCCCAGGCCATCGATGACCTCCGCAAGCAGGCCTCCGACAAGGAAACGATCTACTACATCTACGTGCTCGATGACACCCGGCGAATGCTGGGCTTCGTGTCGTTGCGGCATTTGATCCTCGCCAAGCCCACCGCCAAGATCGGCGACATCATGCAGACCGAAGTGATTTCGGTCCGGGTGGACGCCGACCGCGAAGAAGTCGTCAAGCTCTTGCAGCGATATGATTTCCTCGCCATCCCGGTGCTCGATGAGCAGCACCGGCTGGTGGGCATCATCACGCACGACGACGCGATCGACGTGGTCGTAGAAGAAGCCACTGAAGACGCGCTCCACATGGGCGGCGTGTCGACAATCACCGAAAGCTACTTGGACGCGCCGTTCGTGACGATCTGGCGGAAGCGGTCCGTCTGGCTGGCCTGCTTGTTCCTGGCCGAACTGCTGACGTTTACCGCGCTCTCTCAGTTCGAGTCGGCCTTAGAGGCCGTCGTCGTGCTGAGCATGTTCCTGCCGCTGGTGATCTCGACGGGCGGCAATTCCGGTTCGCAGGCCGCCACGCTGATCACCCGCGCGCTGGCCGTCGGCGACGTGTCGCTCGGCGACTGGTGGCGCG
The DNA here is from genome assembly GCA_050248495.1 of Pirellulales bacterium. Lineage (GTDB taxonomy): Bacteria > Planctomycetota > Planctomycetia > Pirellulales > Lacipirellulaceae > DASYDU01. The sequence continues at coordinate 79,095 of JBFWSG010000017.1, forward strand.
TCGCCCGGCACGAGTTGGCGATGGGCGTCGCCCTGGGGTTAACGCTGGGAATCATCGGTTTCGGTCGGGCCTGGCTGACCCCGAGCTCGGTCCTTCGCGGCGCCGACCCGATTCTGTTGGCGCTCGTGGTGAGCCAATCTGTCGCCTGCATCTGCCTCTGGGGAACACTCCTCGGCTCGATGTTGCCGCTGGTTTTTAAGCGGCTCGGGTTCGATCCCGGCTACGCTTCAAGCCCCTTCGTGGCCACGTTCGTGGACGTCACTGGGATCATCATTTACTTCACATTTGCACAGCTCTATTTGCTGTAACGACTCCGCGTGGGGGCTGTCGTTTTGCCGTGGAAACTGACGGATTTTCGCCTGATTCTTGACATTTTGTCACCCCCGGCTCATGCTGGTAGGGAACTCCGAGCGGGCACGCTCAACTAGCAAGTCAGTCAGTTTGCCTGGTGTCGCTAATCTTTTCGACTTGACATCTTCGCATCGCAATAATTCCGCGCTATGCTGCGGAATCTCTGTCCGCGTCAGATGCGAACTTTTTCTTCCGGGTGTCAGTTGAGCCTCAAGGTACACATTCATGATGCGCAACAAAGTATTGGTGTTGGTGGCGGCAGCGCTGCTCAGTCCGGCCGTCGTGCGTGCCGACATCGTGACCGATTGGAACGACACGCTCTGCACCGCCGCGGAGACCGTCGTGACGAAACACAACCCTGGCGTGCCGACTCGCGCCATGGCGATGATGAACGGCGCGATCTACGACATCTTCCAAGCAGTGGATCGCACGCATGCACCGTTCAAAGTGAATACCTCCGCCCCCGGCGCCTCGATTGACGCCGCCGTTTCGCAAGCCGCCTACCGCGTCTTGAGCGACATCTATCCCGAAATGCAAGCCAGCTTGGACACCACGCTCGCCACGCGACTCGCCGCCGTGCCCGCCGGCAACGCGAAGACCGATGGCATCACGCTCGGCAATTACGTGGCGCAGCAATACATCACCTCGCACCAGAACGATGGCTGGAACTTGCCGGATGCTTACACGCCGATCGTCGGCCCCGGCCACTGGAGCACCGACCCCATGGTCGCGCCGAACATCCAAAAAGGCTGGGGTTCCGACTGGGGCTCCGTCCATCCCTGGGCGATGCCGACTCCCGATTACTTCGACGCCCAAACTCCTTTCACGATCTCGCAGATGAACACGCAGCGGTACACCGATGCGTTCAATGAAGTCAAAGCCTACGGCTCACGCGATAGCGCGATGCGGACGGAGGATCAAACCGAGATCGGCCTATTCTGGGCTTACGATCGGCCGGGCACCGGTGCGCCACCGGTGCTGTTCACCGAAAACATGGTGGAAATCAGCCAGGCCATCGGCAACTCGCCGGCCGACAACGCCCGCATGTTTGCCATGGCGTCGATCACGCTCGCCGATGCGATCATCGCCGCGTGGGACACCAAGTACGAAGTTGACTTCTGGCGGCCAATCACCGCCATTCGCGGCGCGGCCGACGATGGCAACCCAAATACCGACGCGGACCCAAATTGGGCCTATTTGGGTTCTCCGGGAAATAACCCGGCGATCGCCACCGATGACTTCACGCCGCCGTTTCCGGCCTATGTCTCCGGTCATGCCACGATGGGTGGCGCGATTTTCAAGACGCTGGAGCTGTTCTACGGCACGAACGATTTCGCCACCGCCGATACCGCTTTCGGTGTCGATCCGGTCACGGGCCAGTACACGCTCCATTCCACAGAGCCAGGTGGCGGAGGCGCACGCGATTATGTCCGCTTCACGCAGGTGGGCGGCCTCGGCCCGGGAATGGAGAACTCGCCGGAAGGTGAAAACAGCATGAGCCGCATTTACCTTGGCGTCCACTGGCGGATGGACCAGGAAGACGGCCAGGCCCTGGGCCGCACCGTCGCCGAGTATGTGGCCGCCAACTATTTTCAGGCCGTCCCCGAGCCGGGTACGACCGCGCTCCTCGGCTTGGCGTGTATTCCCCTCGCCGCGTTGCGCCGTTCGAGAGTCCGCCGCGGTTAGCAGCCGTACGCAGACAACGGCAGCCCGTCGTCATGCTTATTCCGCCGCAGCGGCTGGCTTAGTTTCTGTCGTCCCTTCACCCACCGGTGCTCCTTGGGCCGCGGGCTGTGGTGTTGCAGCTTCGGCTTGCGGCGGAGTTCGCTCGCCGGTGAACTCCATCGTGCCCGTGTTGCCGTTGAAATCGAAATCGGCGCTGCCGGAGATCTTGTTGCCGCGCGGCTGTCCTTTGTAGGTGACATGAAACTGGAATTGGTCGTCGTCGCCCGACTCGACCTTCCACGAGAGTCCATCTTCTTTCAAGGCCAGCTCTTTGGCCTCCCGCTCGCCGAAGGGGCTCTCGTAGTGGCCCTTGAGATTGTCGCCGTCCTTGGTAATCGTGAGTTGTGGCTCGATCACGCCTCGCTCCGTTTCGAGCCGTAGCTTCCAGACGCCCAGGACATCCTCGGGCGCAATCACGCGCTTCGCGGTCCAATCAAATTCTTGCGGCCCCTGGCCAAAGTCGACCGCTACCTTGCCGACGATTTCCGTCGGCTTCGCCTCGCCGTCGAAATGGACGGTGAACTGGTTGCCATTGAATTCGCGCTTCGACAAAAACGAAATCTTGTTGTCCGGCGTAAACTTCGTTTCCTCGATGTCGGTCGTTTTGTTGAAGGCCGTGTATTTGCCGGTCAGCTGCTTGCCGTCCCAGTTCAGCTCGAGCATAAACTCGGCCGGGTTATCGTTGAACGAGTACTCCCATTTCCAGGAGCCGCTGGGATCGACCGTCTCGCTCTTCGCTGCGGCCGCTTCATCACCACGGGCATGCGAGACCACAATCAACGAGAACAGGACCGCTAGGTAGCCATTTCTTCCGCTCTTCATGGGATCCTCGATCGTCAGCCAGAATTGAGATTCCAAATTCCGCGCGCCGCGGCGCGCCGAATGAGCGCGATTTTACCATCCCCGCAAAGTAGCTCCAGACACAGCCGGGCAAAATTCTTTGCGGCTGCTAGTTCTGCGACAGCTTGCCCGCAAAGCCGGCTTCGTGCAGCACCGACTCCTTAATCGGATCGATGAAACGCACCGAGCTGATCGACGCGAAATCCAGCAAGATGAACCGCGACCCCAGCGGATCGGGGTTGGTCCGCTCCAACAGCAACATGTCCTCCTTGATCAGAAAGCTCTTGAAAGGCATGGCTTCGTTGAGCGAGTTCACGAGCACGCCTCGCCGCGGAATTGCGGCCGGCCATTTGCCAAAGGCTGTTTTCCAGGCATTCTCGGTAATCATGGTCGCTCGCCGCTTCGGGTTACTCGACAAGGATAGCACGCCAAAACGACGCTCGAAGCCGCTGAAATAGGGGCCGCTGACGCCGGGAGATGGCTCCTGCTTGCCAAGCAGTCGCCACAATCCGTACGCTCAGCAGTGGCCGACCCGGGTGCGGCAATTTCGCACGCCCCCGCCCCCGCGCCCTCGCAAGGGAGAATCCAAATGAATACCGACCTGGCGACGAAGTTTGTCAGCGATTTCGAACGCGGCCTGATGACGCGTCGGCAACTCGCGGCACGTCTGATGGGATTGGGCGCCGCAATGGCAACGCTGCGCGGCACAACGAGCGCCCAGGAGACGGCGACGCAAACGTCCGCCGCACCGACATTCCAAGCGACCGGCCTCGACCACATCGCGCTCGACGTCACCGACGTCGCGAGATCCAACGAGTTCTACGGCAAGCACCTTGGCCTGCACGTGATCCGCGGCGATGAAAACGCATCGTTCCTGGGCGCGGACCGCCCGTCGGGAGCCTCTGGGTCGAACGAAGAATTCTTCCTGACACTCTTCCGCGCCGAACATCCAGGCCTCAACCACTACTGCTATGCGATCGAAAACTATTCGGCTGACGACGCCATGGAACGCCTCGCCGCCGCCAGGCTCCGCCCACGCCGCGAAGGCAACCGCGTTTACTTCCCCGATCCGGATGGCCTCACGGTGCAGGTCACCGGCCGGCAGGCCTGATCCTGCGCAATTTTGCGCTGTCAGGAATTTTCGAAATTGATTGCAATTTGACGCCCCAACCTTGACAATCAGGGTGAGGATTCGGCCTGGCATTCATCTGGGCTACTCAAATCAGCCGCGGAACTCCGGAACGGGACAATGTCGCATGTCTCCGCAATTCGTCTAGTTGTCACCGCTTGTGCCTTAGGCTGGACGGGCGCCGTCGCGGCATCCGGCCTCATTTTCTACGATGCCGCTACCGGCATGAAGTCGGTCGAGGCCTCGGCCGCAAGTCCGCTGGAGCTGTGGCGACCGAGGCTCAACGATGTTGGCGAAATTGTTTGGCAACAGCAGCTGACATTCGCTCCCAACACATTCGCCATCTTCTCGAATGTTCGAGGACAATTGGCTGTCGGAGCGGTTGCGGATCCGGACATCAATAATCTCGGTGAAGTTATTTGGCGGTTTGGCGATGGGGGATCCGGACAAAATGGAATCGAGTCGAACGTCAAAGGAGTCATTTTGTTAAGCTCTGGTCAGGATCCCTACTATGACACTCAGCGACTCAACAATCTTGGCGAAGTAGTCGCCACGCGAAATGGAGGTGTCCAGGGAGTCTGGTCCAACGAACGGGGCTATCTTCCGACGCTCGGTCAGATTGCGCGGGAGACGGAAATCAACGACATCGACGAGGTCGTCTACCAGTCGTATGACAACATCGCAGGTGAGTCTTACTTCAGAATCCAGTCCACCGTTCGAGGCACCGTGAGCGCGTCGGATTGGGCGACAGTTCCTGATATCAACAATTTGGGAGAAATTGTCTGGCAGCAGTCGATTCGCCCTTCTGGCAATGGCCCACACTGGGAGATTTGGTCGAACCTGCGCGGCAAGATCGGTAACGGCGAGCAGCCATCGATCAATGATCTCGGCGAAGTCGTCTGGCAATTCTGGGACGGCAGCGACTACGAGATCTATTCCAGTGTTCGCGGCCAGATTACTTCCAATGACGAACAAGATGAGTGGCCGCAAGTCAACAACCGTGGCGACATAGTCTGGAAGCAGTCGGGGGTGCCAATCGCGCCGGAACCGTCGTCGATCTTGTTCGCCACGTGCGCCCTCCCGATAACGCTCGGTCGCCTGAGACGAGGTGCGTGAGTCACGATTGACGGATTGTACTGGCGGCTTGCGACGCGGTGACGCGGACGGCATCTGAGTACAAATTGCCGGACAATCAAACAAATCGTCGCCCGCAGAAAGCAATAGACCCTGCCGATCGCTGGATCGACAGGGTCGCGAATTCATGTTAGTTGGAAGCCGTTGCAGCGCGACTACCGCGATTGCTCGGCGCTCGTTTGCCGCGTGGCGACGTTTTTGTCCGACGGAGCGCGGCCTAGCTCCAGCACTTCCTTCGGCGTGGCGGCCGTCTTCTCGGTGCCGTTGTAGGTCTTTTCCAGGGCGAGCTTGCCGTCTTCGCTCCACCACCGCCATTCGTCGACCAAGGCGCCGTCGCAGTACTTGCCCACGGCCGCCTTCTGGCCGTTCTCATGCCACCAGACCCAGACGTCCGTCGGCTTGTCGTTGACGAACTCGCCGGTCGCGGCCACCTGGCCGTTCGGATACCAGTAAGTGAACGTGCCGTTCCGCTTGTCCGCCTGGTAGAAGCCTTCGATTTGCCGCTTGCCGCTCTCGAACCACATCTTCGACGGGCCGTGGCGGAGGTCCTTGCCTTGCGATTCGTATTCGGCGAGCGTCACGCTCCAAAAATCGTCCGGAGTCTTCTGCACGGTCGTGGCCGCCAGGAACACTTCTTCCGACTTCTTCAGGTCTTCGTTCTTGCGATTGGTGCGGCTCCGTTTGAAGTGGGCCGTTTTCGTGACGATCCGGCGGCCGTCGATGTACGTGGCCACGCGCTTCAACTCGCCCGTCTTGTTGTCGGCCTCGAGCACGTCGCCTACCGGCACGCCGTGATCGAAGCTCGCCTGGCGGAACGTCTTGCCGTTCGGCAGATAGGTCAGCACCATACCGTTCCGTTTGCCGCCGGCAATCGACACCTGCAGCATCTTCTTGTTGTCCGAATCGACCACGACCCATTCGCCGTCCATCACGCCGTCCGCAAATGTGACTTGCGAGGCAAAGGGCGGCTTGAAGCGGTTGAACGGCGCCTGGCCGAACATCTTCGAGTCGTTCTTGCCGAGCCAGCGCGTCCAGTTGCCGACCCGCTTGCCCATGTCGAACTGGCCCTCGGCAACGACCACTTCATTGCTCGAGTACCACTTCCACGGACCGTGGTTCACGTAGTTGCCGTCGGCGTCGATCGTCACTTGACGCTCGACCCGGACCTTGCCGTCCGGGTAGCGCTCGCGGATCACTTCGACTTCGTCGTACGCCTGGACCTGCTGACCGTCGTTGTGAACGTCGATCTGCGACGCGGCAGGGGCGCTCGAGAAGCTTTGCGGCACGCGCAGCTGGAGGCCATCCTCGCCGAGCGCCGCCATCTGTTGTCCCATCGCAAAAATGCCGACGGCGACGAACTGCGAAACCATTTTGTTAGTTCCGAATGTGCGATGCATGTTGAGTTTCCTTGAAACGAAGAATGCGGCGAGGGGTCGAAGTCGGCGTCCGGCGGCGCGTTCCGCAGATTCGCGCAACTCAATGCCCCTACCATCGAATCGGTGGCGCAGGTCGCTGACTTTGGTCCCCACCGATCAATCGGAGAACTCAACGCACTCGACCGGCTTTCACCAAGCACCGAAGGAATCGCCATTTCCCCAAATTGGCGCCCAACACCGCTCGCCTGGGGGAGAATACCCAGAAATCATGTGACGAATTGACGCAAGGGCGTCAGTCTTACTCGCTTACTCGCATGCTGCCGGTACGTGATCGGTGCGCGATCGTCACCAGTTGAGACCTGTGTAGACATTCACTCCGCTGACCCCAACGGAGGTGCCGGCCAGGTTCGACATCCAATCGCTCTGCCAGCGCTGGTACTCGGCGAGCACGCCGACAAACCAGCTGTGGTCTTCGCAGGGGCCGAAGCGGCTGCGATATTCGAGGCCCCATGCGATCTCGGTCACGCCCATCGTGTCGTTGTCAGTCGGGGGTATCAGGAAACCTGTCGTGTCGCGCCAGTCTCCGATCAGCATTGAATAGCGTGCGCGGCCAACCGCTCCCAGCTCCGAGTGGTCGAAGTAAATGAGTCCGTAATACCCGTCCAGGAAGACGGTGCCGCCGGCCCCTTCGAACCGCGAATGGCCGTCGCCGTCGAGCTTGAATTCCAGTCCGCCGCTCGAAGGACCGGCGCCGAGGGCGATCTCTCCCCGCTCGAGGAAAAACCGCTTGTAGAGATCGAGATCGAACTTGCCCATGTTCAACTCGACGTCGTCGAGCTGCGTTTCGGATGCTTGCGACAGCGCCCAAAAGCGGGCGCGGATGCCGATGCCTTCCGGATCTTCATAACCCAACAACAGCCGCAGCGCGAGCGTTCCGTCGTCGTCCCAACGGCCGAACTGGCCGTCGGTGACATGCGCAAACGACGGGATGAGCTCGATTGCCGCAGTCCAACTGCTGGTGCGGCCGGGCGGCTGCGGTGGCACGCACCAGGCGTCGGTCGAAGGCGGAATGATCACTTCGCCCGCGCTTTGCGGCGCCGGATAAGGCGATACGAACGTCGCGGTACCGCTCGTCGGCGACACAACCCGCGGGCCTTCGAAAGCAGGAGTCGGCGCCGGTAGCGGCGCTGACGTCTCGGCGTAGGCGACTTGATGGACCACCCCTTGAGTCTTCGAGGCGTCGGCCGCCTCGGAGTACTTCGCCTCGATAGCAGCGAATTCCTGGCCTGCGGGCATCGCCACGGGAAACTGAGCGCAGGCCGAACTCCACGCTCCCAACGTGCTGATTGCCGTCAGGCCGAGCTGCAATATCCTTTGGGCCATTGCTTTTCCCCTGATCGCGCGTGGTCAGTCGAGAACCAGCGGAGGTATAGCAATTCGCATTGCCACGGCCCAGAGTAGCTGCGGCGATTGCCGGACGCCGTTCGCCCTGCAATCGCCGCAGTGTGTGCTAGCAAGCCAGCCAATATGGATCGGCTATTTCATGTGCTTCATCGCTTCTTCGAGCTGCTTGTCCAGCCCAGCCTGCAGACCCGCTCTTACTGCCGCAGTGGTGAGCCGTTTGGCGTTTTCTGGCGAGATGTCGCAGGTTACGTTCACCAGCACCAGGTTGTTGCCTTCCGAGGCGACGACAAACAGCCCCCGGATCGCCCCGTCGGACCGCACCGCGGCCACCTGCACCGTCTTGTCGCCGTCGCGCGCCTTGACGGCGTTCTCCCAGCCACCGGACTTGAGTTGGCTTTCATAGTGAGCGGCCACGTTTGCTTGTTCTTCAGTCGCATTGGCCAGGTCTTCATACGCGCGGACCCGCACACTCTTCACGACGCTCTTGGCAATCGCCACAAATTCGCGCGCCGCCGCGGCCTTTTCGGCCGCCAGCTGCACGGCCTGGGAGCCCTCTTTCGCCTGCGACGAATCGGACAGCGCGTCGGCCACTCCGGCGAGTGCCGCGTCGCCGATGCCGAACAGGTCGCCGAACATGTCCGGACTTAAATTGACCTCGACCGATTTCTTGGCCGTGCCGGCGTGATCGAATTCGATCCTGCCGATCTCACTATTGCTCGATGTCGACAAATCCTGGGCCGTCGCAGCGGCGACGCCGACATACAGCAGCACCGCCGTGAAGGCACCCAAAGTGCCGGCGCGGCGGGCCGCGAAAGACTGGAACAGGTACATAGCTTCCTCCTTTTCGTGCTTGCACGACTTCTAGACGCCGAACCGGCCGGAGGGCCGGCTACGCGGGTATTCGGTGAAGACGAGAGAATCTTGGCAGAGGGCCCGAAGATTCTTCGCGGACAGATGAAAAAGCTAACCCAGCCGCATCTTCATGGCCTGCAGCTTACGTTGAAAAGGATCAAGCACCAATCCCAAGACTTCCAACGTCACCGCGCCGATCAACGGCTCATCGCCCGGCACGCCCAGGATCACCGGTGAGTGGCGCTCCGTGCCATTGAGTGCAATGCGGCACTCCGAAACTCCCCGCTCGATTTTCGTGCCGTCTGCTAGCACGAACTTGTAACTTTCGGTCGGCTGCAGGCCGAGGTCTTGCCATACCTCTTGCGGCAGCAGGGAGTAAGTGGCTCCGCTATCGATCAAGAAGTCGACGGTGCGTGTGGCGCCCGTCGGCCCGGTCACTTTGCCTTCGACGTATGTCAGACCCATCGCATTGCCTTTCAAACGGCGCTCGCTCGGCTGCTGTTCAATTATGTCGCTGATCGTTGCCAAGAGCAAATTTGGTATCGGCAGGGCAGTTCATGATTCCCAATCGTCGAGAATAGCGCCGGTCTGCCGGGCTTGGGCTTCCTGGTCAGCGGTGAGGCGCGCATCCCGCAGGTCCACCAGATAAAAATCGACGCCGTCGATCCGGGCGCCTCGCAAATCTGCCCCGCGCAAGTTGGCCTTGCGGATTTCCTCCGGCCGTTTGAAGTACATCTCTTCGCGGTCGTCGGTATAGAAGCCCGTCTTACTGCCTTCGCAAGCGATCGGACTGCCCACCAGCCCGCTCCGCGACGAACCCATGTGAAACGAAGCGCCGAACAGATCCGCTCCGTGGAGGTCGGCGGCCGGCCAGTCGATCTCCGCCAGCTGCGCGAACACCAACCGGGCGCCGCGCAGGTTCGCCGCAGGGAGCCGCGAACCGGTCAGTTGCGCGTAGTTGAGATGCGCACGTTCGAGCTGGGCATGCGGAAGGACGACATCCTCCATCTGAACATGCGTCATGTATGCGCCCTTGAAACTCACCCCGGCCAGGACTGCCCTCCGCAGATCCACCTTCGTCAGGTAAGCCTCGTCCAGATTGGCGTCAGTGAAGTCCGCATCCTCGAACACGGCGCCGATCAGCCGGGCACAGAACAGATCCGCCTTGGCGAGGTTGGCACCGGTCAGGTCAGTCTCAGCCAGGTCGGCCTTCACCAGATTTGCACCACGCAGGTCGGCGCCGGAGAAACTGGCGTGGGCGGCTTGCAGCAGGGCGAGTTTCGCATTTACGAGCGCTGAGCCGCTGAAGTCGGCCCGCGCGGCCCGCAGGCCGATCAGCCGCGCGCCGCTCAAATCGGCGGCCGCGAATACTGATTCCGTCGCATCGGCCTCGACGAGGTTTGCGCCAACAAGATTCGCGCGGTTCAGATCAGCCTGGCGAAGATTGGCGTGGGCCAGTCCCGCCTGCGCCCAATTCGCGCCCTCAAACATACCCTGGCTTAAGAAACAGGGGCGGTCCTTGTCTCCCTCCGGGCGCCAAGTGCGATCGGCGATCGACAGAATGCTCGCCGCCATCGGCTGGACCGTGCTGGCATTTGAGGAGGTCAAGACGCCGCGCAGCCGCTGGATCGCCTGCGCGTTATCACGGCACCTCGATCCCACGATACGCACGAGTTCGCGCGGGAGACGCAGCAATTTGCGGAGCGATTTCCGCGTGGTGAGAGCCGTCATCACGGCCGCGCCCGCCAGCGGATGCTGCACTTCCTCGTGGCGCATCAGCGAAAGGACGCTCTGCGGGCAGCCGACACGCGCTAGCGCATAGGTCGTGGACTGCAGCAGCTCATGGTCTTTGGTCGCCCAGGCGAAACAGTATTCGGCGGCCACCGCCAGATGCGTGGGATTGCCAAGCCGGCTGGCGATTTCGGCGGTGAGCGCCGCCTCGGCGTCGGCCACACTCTCATCAGTGGCCAGTCGTTGCACGATCGCACAGGCGAGTTGCGGTGTCCAATTTTTCCGGACGCCCGCGCCAAGACGCGTCATCACCGACCTGCAGTCCGCCGGATACACTGCGAGCAGATATTCGACCAGGTCGTCACAGCCCCATTTTGAAAGGCGCAGGACGACTCCCTTGCGGTCGCGCGGCGCAGCGGCGGTGGCAAGCACCAGCTTCGACTCGGCGAATGCATCGAGCTGTTCGCGCGTCGGCTCGTCGAGCAGTGCCAGGCGCGGGTCGTCGCCGAACTGTGTTGACAGATAAGCGATGGCCGTTGTCTTACCGCTGCCGGGGCCACCGACAATCCAGACAAAACCCGCCGGCAGTTCGTCTGCCAGCTCAGCGACGATGTCTTCAAGTAGGCGTGGACCCTCCTCGGGCCGCAGCACCACGCGCGGACGAACGACCGCACCGTGTGAAATGACGTCGCTCATCAGCGGAGATTATAGCCGGCATTTGGAGATTTGCGCTCACGCGCGCGATTGACTTTGGCGCAGATTTGCCAACCGGGCGATCGTGCCGGCCGTTATCGGACAAAAAAATCCGTGCTACGGCACTCGAACTGCACCGAAGGCGGGTGTGGCCTCGAGGGGCGACTGGAAAGCTAGCTCTGAACACATTCTCGCCAAGTCGTGCATGCGGCGACCATAATAATCCCGGTAATCGGACGGCAGGACGAAATTACCTGGCGACGACGGGGCGGCGACGTGAGGTACAAATTCACAGCGACTAATACGTGCCCGATCTCAGGAGAGTTTCCGATGCGTGTGCTGATCGTCGGCGGCGGTGTGGCAGGACTCACGTTGGCGGCCAAGCTGCGCCAGCAGGGTCGGGAGCCGGTCATCGTGGAAAAGGCAGCCCAGTATGGTGACGTCGGCTATGGCATCGGCCTCTACCCCTTGGGGAGCTGCGTGCTGCATGGCCTCGGCGTTTACGAAGAACTGTGTCGCCGCAGTCTGGAAGTGAAACGCTACGAGATCGCCGATCACACCGGCGCGGTGCTGCAAGGGATGGATATGTCGGCGTTCACGGCCGAGATCGGCCCCATGCTGATGATGTCACGGACCGACTTGATCGACATGCTCCTCCAGGCCTGTGGCGGACTTGCGATTCGCATGGGAACCACCGTCACCAACGTCGAACAGTCGGGAGATACAGTCGAAGTCGCGTTCAGCGACGGCACACGCGGCGCGTTCGACCTGGTGGTCGGCTGCGACGGTATCCACAGCGAACTGCGGATGCAGGTGTTCGGCGCCGGCGAAAGGTTCGACTGCGGTTGGACCGCCTGGACGTGGTGGGGCAGGGGAGACTTGTACTCCGCGGAACTGATCCGCGAATATTGGGGCCGCGGCTGGATGTTCGGCGGCTATCCCTGTCCAGGGAAGCGGGTGTATGTCGTCGGCATGCCGAATGACTGTGTGCCCGAGCCGCATGCGGCACAAGACGTGGTGCGGCGGGCCATCAATGCTCAGCTCTCCGAACTGATCAAGCACGACGAGGCGGCAGCGCTCGCGATCGCCGAAGCGCCCCGGTTCTTCGCCTGGCCGATGTTCGACGTGCGGATGGAACACTGGTCGAAGGGTCGGGTAGTTCTCTGCGGCGATTCCGGAATGGCATTCCTGCCGACGGCCGGCGTGGGTGCGTCGAACGCCTTGCGGTCGGCGGCGGCCTTGGCGGACGAACTTTCGCGAGCCGACGCCAGGCTGATTCCGCTTGCTCTCTCATTGTACGAGCAGCGCTGCTACAAAATCATCAAGGCCAATCAACAAGACTCTCGCAACGCCGGGCGGATAGTGTTCGTCGAATCGCCGGCGTTGGGGTGGGGCCGCGACCAGTTGATCAAGCTCGTGCCGATGAAGTGCTTCGTCTCGAGCATCCTCGAGAGCATGAAGACGCCGTTCTAAGGGCCACGCCGTAGAACACGCAGGCCTGGCCGCCCATCAGCAGGTAGCGGACTTCGTGGGTAGAGAGCGTCGAAAGGACTTTGAGAATCGGGTTCGGGATCGAGCGACCCTCCCACGCTCAAGTAAAAGGCCCACAGCTTCTCCGATTCGCGCCACCGCTCAAGCGGTGAGAGAACATACCACTCCTGCCATTCGGAATCGAGTTCGACATCCGTAGCGAAATTGTAGCTCGCTGTCAGCAGGCGGTCGAAGATCGTACCGCACTTACCGAAACCCCATTTGGCCAGCCGCCCTGGTGTAGCGACAGCCTCAGGCGTTGGGCGTGAAGATCGTAATGCCGGAGCCGTGGTATTGGTCCATCGAGGCGAGCGCGGCGGGGGCTGCTTCGAGATTGGTGACGCGGTCGACGAGGCGCTGAGGGTCGAGTTTGCCGTCGGCAATCAAAGCAAGCAGGGCAGGGTAGGCGTGGGCGGCGAGACCATGGCTGCCGGCGAGGACGAGCTCGTGGCCGATGATGCGGTTGAGGACGGGCGCGGAGATGGCGTCGCGGGGGTCGAGAATGCCGACCTGAACGTGGCGGCCGCGCTTGCGCAGCGAACGGATGGAGTTGGAAAATGTGATAGCGCTGCCCAAGGCATCGAGCGCGACGTCGGCGCCGCGGCCGGTGATGTCGCGGATGGCGGCTGGGACATCGGGCGTGTTGGCGGCGTTGAGAGTGATCTCGGCGCCCAGGCTTTGGGCCAGCGCGAGCGGCTCGTCGCGGACGTCCACAGCGATGGGGCGAGCACCCAGAGCGTGGGCGACCATGATCGCCGACAGGCCAACGCCGCCGCAGCCGTGGATGGCGACCCACTCGCCCGGCTGAACAGCCCCTTGAGCCGCGACGGCGCGATAGGCCGTGGCCAGACGGCAGCCGAGCGCGGCGGCGGCGATGCTCGATACGCCCTCGGGGAGCAGCACGAGGTTGCCGTCGGCATAGCGGACGGCGACGTATTCGGCGAACGAGCCCCAACCGGTGAAGCCGGGCTGAAACTGGTGATCGCAGACTTGCTGGTTGCCGGACTTGCATTCGGGACAGTTACCGCAGCCGGCGACGAACGGGATGGTGACGCGCCCTCCGACGAGCGCGCGTCGCACATCGCGGCCGACGGCCACGACCGTCCCGGCGAACTCGTGCCCCGGCACGTGCGGAAGCTGGCGAATATCCGGGTCATTTCCGTGCCAGCCATGCCAGTCGCTGCGGCACAGGCCGGTCGCTTCAACCTGAATCACGGCCCCGTCGGGCGCGGGCGACGGATCGGGAACCGTTTCGAGAGTGATCGGGCCGCGGAACTCGTGATAGACCGTTGCATTCATAGTACATGCGCCAGCGCAGAGCGCAGCCTCCAAGAGCATGTGGGGAGATCCGGGCCGCTAACTCGACGATTGAGGCGGAATCCAACGATGCGCTGGTTTGGTTGCAAAATCGTCGGCACATCAGGCAACGCAAATAGGCATACGTCCACAGCTAATGCCCCACCCGCGGCCAATGCTTCCCGATCTTCTGTCGCAGAAACGTTATACTTTCTCGCAGTTGTTCGATCCCGTCTACGCCATCTTCGATGCTAATCCATCCGTCGAAGCCCACACCCGCCAATTCGGTGAAGATGGCGTCGTAATTATTGAGGCCGCGACCAATGGTGCCATGTCGTAGCCGAGAGGCGTAACCGAGGCTTGCCTCCTCACGTCGCAAGTCGTCAATCGTCCCTTCCGACAAATAGCGGTCGCTGGCGTGCATCGTGACCACTCGATGCTTGACACGCCGCAGCAATTCAAGCGGCTCCTCGCCGGCCAGGATTGCGTTGCTGGGGTCGAAATTTACGCCGAAACAGGGCGAATCGATCCGATCCACCAACTCACAGAACACATCCATCCGCTGCGCGAATTCCGGGAACTGCCAATAGTTGTCCTTATAGTGGTTTTCGAGAATCAACGTCACACCGCAAGCGGCAGCGCGGGGCAGGCAGGCAGCGATACAATCCGCGGCGTAGTTGAGGCCGTCCGACCGCGAAACTTCAGGCCGGCGCTGACCACTGAGAACGCGGCAGTACTTGCCCTCCAGCTCCGCACAGCGTTCAATCCAGACTAGCTCTGCTTCGACTTGTTGGCGACGGAATTTCGTATCGGGGTGAGTGAAATCGGGCGAACAGCAGAGCATCGGGATAACCAAACCATGATCTCGCGCGATTTCCCGCGACTCTGCCCAGGCGGATGGCTCACTCAATTCCAAAAAGCCTGTGTAGAACTCCAGTCCGTCGATGTCTAGTGTCGCTGCCAATTGGATCCACTCACGAATCTTCATCTCGCCCGTCAAGCAGAGTGGATCCATGTACGCCTTGGGAAACGCGGCCAGACGCGGCATTATTCGTCCTTCTTCGTGGGATTGCGACCGACAATCGGATATTGCTCCAATTCCAGAACAGTGCCGCTGATCGGTCGACTTTCGTCAGAAATCCAGTAGACCGAGGCAGCCGCAATTTCTTCCGGCAACAAGATCCGACCGGACGGCGCAAACTGAGGGTCGACATGATCGGGCCAGTTGGGCGGCAAGCCATCCTGGATTTTCTGTCGGTATTCGTTGTCCGACAGTACCCATCCCACATTGAAGTGGTTCACGCGGATGTGGTCGTACGCCAGGGCATCTGCCAGGTTGCGAGACATCGTCATCAGCGCGCCTTTCGACATGCTGTAGGCGAGCAGGTTCTTTTCACCCGCATAGGCGTTGATCGAGCCGATATTGAGGACGCAGCCGCGAGACTTTTTCAAATGGGGGTAAGCAGCCTGTACCAGAAGCATCGGCGCGCGCGCATTCACCGCCATCACCCGGTCGAAAAAGGCTGCGTCGGTGCTTTGTAGATCGCTTCGCGTGACAGCGGCAGCGTTATTGATCAGCGCGTCCAACCTGCCAAATGCCGAAATCGTGGCTTCGATCAATTGCGGCGCGGCGGAAGGTTGCATCAAATCCGCCACCGCCAGCGATGCCTGCCCTGGCCACTCCTTCACAATCTCTTGACCGCGCTCCAAATCTCGCCCATGAAACATCACCGAGGCGCCTTCGACAATTGCCCGGCGAGCGATCGCTTCGCCGATGCCCGTCGTGCTGCCGGTGACCAGGATGACTTTATCTTTGAGTCGCATCCATGCCTCCTATCGACAATCGAGTGGCCAGGAAGAACAAAAGAGGGGTCGCAGAGAGAAAAGGAAGTTCGATTTACTTCTCGGGGATCAGCACAGCCTTGACGATGCGGCCGGAGTGCATGGTTTCAAAGGCTTCGAGCCACTGTTTTAGCGGCCAAATGCCGCCCCTGATCGGTCGAACGTCGAGTTTGCCCGTTGAGATAAGCTGGATTACACGTTCCCATATCGGCCAGTTATGGCTGAAGCTGCCCTGCAACGTGATGTTTTTCTGAACAAGTGCATCGAGTGAGAACCCCAGCGGCTGGGGTCCCCAGCCGACTTTGCTGATCCAGCCGCCTGGCCGCACGAGATCCAGTGCCGTGGACAACGAATCCGACACTCCCGCGGCATCGACAATTCCCTCCGCGCCGAGGCCATCGCCTTGCCGGGCCCACTCCGCCGCGTCGCCGATGATCGGCTCACAACCGTATCGCCGAGCAACTTCCAGTCGCGCACGATCGTGACCCAGTCCGACGATAGCAACATCCGCGCCACACAGCCGCGCGACCGCTCCCGCCAAAATGCCAATCGGCCCAGGGCCAAGCACAATTACGCGGTCCCCTGGTCGGACCCGGACGTTTTGCACCACGGCATTGAACGCCACGCAACAGGGCTCAGTCAGGGCCGCGTCCTCGAAAGGCATCCCGTCGGGCATTCGATGAAGTATTCGGGCTGGGACCGCTACGAAACGCCGCATCGCTCCGTCAATGGTCGCGCCGTAGCCGCGACGCTTTGGATCCAGATTGTACAGGCCTTGGCGCACGAGTGGGCTGTTCGCGTCAATTACTGCCGCCGTTTCGCTGACGGCGCGGTCTCCTTCACTCCAACCCGAGACTCGCTGGCCCAGTTCCGCGATCACACCACAGAACTCGTGTCCCAGCACCACGGGGTATTTCATCGGCCAGCTTTGCTGGCCTTTCCACATGTGCAAATCACTGCCGCAAACACCGACCGCTTGAACCTCCAATAACACCTCGTCGTCGCCGATTTGCGGACGCGGAATCTCACGCAATTCAACGCGATGTTTTTCCGGGCCGTAATTTACAACTGCCAGATCTTGCATGGCGGCATGATCCCATATTCGAGGGCGAGTCGGTCGATTGCCAACTCCATACCTCAGAGAAAATCGGACTCGTGTAAACGGATCTTATTTCTTATTCACGGCAAGCGAGAAGCAAAAGCGCCGTCAGCGACTCGTCTTTTCGCCATAGCTGTGAACCTTTTCGCAAATCATCCGCAGCGATTCCTCGACTTGCCCACTGGCCGCTCGGAACGCGTCCGCATCGATGGTCAGAGGAGCGCCGAGCACCACCAACGGAGCTCCGTATTCTGGCGTACGAACGGCTTGCTCCAGCGTGAGTCCTCCGACCGCCTGGACAGGAACACGGACGGCCTCGACGACCTCGCGAAGTTGGTCGAGTGGGCTGGGCATCCGGTCACCGCGCGCCACAATCCCGCGGCGCTCATCGTAGCCGATGTGGTGAATGACAAAGTCGCAGCCTAGGTCTTCGAGTCGCTTCGCGCCGGCTACCATGTCTTCACAAGCCAGGTTGTCCCCCATAACTTTGATATTCAGATCAGAGCCGGCTTTGACGACACAGCGAATCGTTTCCGCATGAGCGCGGGCCATGACCACGACATGGGTGGCGCCGGCCTTCGCCATCATTTCCGCTTCGAGATATCCGCCATCCATCGTCTTCAAATCTGCCACGATCGGAGTCTGCGGAAATCGCTCGCGCAGCGCACGGACTCCATTCATCCCCTCAGCAATGATCAGAGGCGTCCCCGCTTCCAGCCAATCCACGCCTGCCCGCAGCGCCATTTCAGCAGTGGCCAGGGCTTCGTCGATCGTGACTACATCCAGCGAAATTTGAACAATTGGCCGCATGAGAGAAGGCTAAAGAGAGTGCGGCTAGCTGTCAAATGTTCGCTTGGAGCGACAATTCACTGACTGTTGCCGCGAAGCAAGACGCAGGTCATGGCCGCCCACGAAAATACAAAAACCCCGCGGGGAGTTCCCCACGGGGTTTTTGAAAAATCTGGCGGTACCTACTTTCGCGCTGGTGGGCACTATCATCGGCCTGAAAGGCTTAACGACTGTGTTCGGAATGGGTACAGGTGTGACCCTTTCAGTATGTTCACCAGAAGAAGACCGCCGCACGGTCAGGCGCGGCGACCTTAATTTGGATGGTTGCAAGAGTGGGGCAGGGGAGCGCGAACTGAGTTCACGTCGCTGCCGTTCCAACAATTCGCCCTGTTCGCTGTGTATGAAAAACATACCGTGTATGAAAAACATATCAGCGAGAGCGTTTGATAAATGTGGCCAAGCAATCGTCCGTTAGTACCGGTTAGCTGAACGCATTACTGCGCTTACACATCCGGCCTATCGACCTGGTAGTCTTCCAGGGGACTTTCGGCTATTAGCCAACGAGACCTCATCTTGGAGCGGGCTTCACGCTTAGATGCCTTCAGCGTTTATCCTTTCCGACCATAGCTACCCAGCCGTGCCGCTAGCGCGACAACTGGAACACCAGAGGGTCGTCCTTCCAAATCCTCTCGTACTAAAGAAGAACCTCCTCAAGTCTCGTGCGCCCACAGTAGATAGGGACCGACCTGTCTCACGACGGTCTGAACCCAGCTCACGTACCACTTTCATCGGCGAACAGCCGAACCCTTGGGAGCTTCTCCACCCCCAGGATGTGATGAGCCGACATCGAGGTGCCAAACCGCTCCGCCGCTATGGACGCTCGGGAGCGATAAGCCTGTTATCCCCGGAGTACCTTTTATCTGTTGAGCGATAGCCCTTCCATACGGGACTACCGGATCACTATGCCCTACTTTCGTACCTGCTCGACTCATGGGTCTCGCAGTTTAGCACCCTTCTACCATTGCGCTCGTTGCCTGATTGCCAACCAGGCTGAGGGTACCTATTGGGCTCCTCCGTTACTCTTTGGGAGGAGACCGCCCCAGTCAAACTGCCCAACTGACACTGTTCGTCGCCTGGATTCACAGGAATCGACGTTAGAACTAAAGCATGCAAAGAGTGGTATTTCACCGACGGCTCCCCCCGACCTAGCGGCCGGGGATCAACGCCTCCCACTTATCCTACACAGTACATACCACAGCCCAATATCAGCCTACAGTAAAGGTTCACGGGGTCTTTCCGTCTAGCTGCGGGAACGTGGCATCTTCACCACGACTACAATTTCACCGGGTTAGTGGTTGAGACAGTGCTTCTGTCGTTGCGCCTTTCATGCAGGTCGGAACTTACCCGACAAGGAGCTTCGCTACCTTAGGACCGTCATAGTTACGGCCGCCGTTTATCGGGGCTTCGGTCGTGAGCTTCGCCTTGCGGCTAACCCTCTCCCTTAACCTACCGACACCGGGCAGGCGTCAGACTCTATACATCCACTTGCGTGTTAGCAGAGTCCTGTGTTTTTGATAAACAGTCGCAGAAGCCGATTTACTGTGGCCAAGGGCAGCGTGAACCACCCCTGGCACCCCTTATCGCGAACTTACGGGGTCATTTTGCAGAGTTCCTTAACCACTATTCTCCCGAGCGCCTTAGACTACTCGTCTCACCTACCTGTGTCGGTTTTAGTACGGTCGATCGTGCTTCGAACTTTAGAAGCTTTTCTTGGATATCCTGCCGATGACTTCGTGAACATAAACGCACTCGGCCTCCGCGCTTGAATTACGTGGGTAGATTTACCAACCCACCATCTCGCGAGGATTCACGGACATTTCTATTCGTACCGCTCACCTTTCGGACATCGTCCCTCCATCAGTCCACACGACCGGCGCAGGAATATTGACCTGCTGTCCATCGTCTACGCCTTTCGGCCTCGACTAAGGAACCGGCTAACCCTGGGCGGATTTACCTTCCCCAGGAAACCTTAGGTTTTCGGCGGGCAGGATTCTCACCTGCCTTATCGTTACTCATTCCGGCATAATCACCTCTTGGCCCCACCACCGCTCCTTACGGTACGGCTTGTATCTGACCAAGAGCGCTCTCCTACCACGTAGATCACCCGTAGGATCACTACATCTGTTGCTTCGGTGTAATGCTTACTCCCGTTCATTATGGGCGCAGATCTGCTCGACCAGTAAGCTGTTACGCACTTTTTAAATGGTGGCTGCTTCTAAGCCAACATCCTGGTTGTCTCAGCAAATCAACTTCCTTAGTGACTAAGCATCACTTCGGGACCTTAGCAGACAGTCTGGGTTGTTTCCCTCTCGACCACGAAGCTTATCCCCCGTGGACTTACTCCCGAGATAATCGCACTAGTATTCGGAGTTTGGTTCAGCAGCGTACTTGGTGAAAAGCCGCAAGCCAATTCAGTATCTCTACCCCTAGTGCGTAGTTGCTCGAGGCTAGGCCAATACCTATTTCGGAGAGAACGAGGTATCTCTGAGTTTGATTACACTTTCAGTCCTCCCCACAAGTCATCCCCTCGGTTTTCAACCCAAGTGGGTTCGGTCCTCCACGCGGTATAACCCGCGCTTCAACCTGCTCATGGGTAGATCACTCAGTTTCGCGTCTACCGCCAACGACATAAGTCGCCCTATTCAGACTCGGTTTCCCTCAGGCTTCGACCCGTAAGGTCTTAACCAAGCCGCGGACGGTAACTCGCCGGATCATTATGCAAAAGGCACGCCGTCACGCATTCCCCGAAGGGCATAGCGCTCCGACCGCTTGTAGGCGTATGGTTTCAGGTTCACATTCCTCCCCTAACAGGGGTTCTTCTCATCTTTCAATCGCCATACTGAGTTCACTATCGGTCATCAGGGAGTATTTAGCCTTACGAGATGGTCCTCGCAGATTCAGCCGGGGTTCCACGTGACCCGGCGTACTCAGGTACCCCTCGAGAGATCACCAACCGTCGCTTACGGGACTGTCACCCTCTTTGGTCCAATTTTCCAAAAGGTTCTGCTAACTGGTGATTTTGTAACTCTCATGTGAGAGGCCCTACAACCCCGCAGAGGAAACCTCCGCGGTTTGGGCTATTTCGCTTTCGCTCGCCGCTACTGACGAAATCGAGTTTTCTTTCTTTTCCAGTGGGTACTTAGATGTTTCAGTTCCCCACGTTGGCCACTCATGGTTATGGATTCACCATGAGCTAATTCGGGAATCTCGGGATCATCACTTGTTTGTCAACTCCCCCGAGCTTATCGCAGACTTCCACGCCCTTCATCGCCTCCTGATGCCAAGACATCCCCCATACGCCCTTAGTAGCTTGGCCACATTTATCAAAAGCTCTCACGTCGCTTACGCTTCGATTGAACTATCGATATCTGCTGCTACTCTCATCCCAGCCCACCGGCGAAGGTATGGCTGGGAGTAACGATTATCAAACATTCGTTCTAAGGACAAATCATTGGAGTCTTAGCCTGACACATGTCACCTTTGGGGCCTCGCTTGCGCGGAGCCTTCGGGCGGCATGCTCAGTCAAAGATGCCACTCTTACAACTTCCAAATTGTCAAAGATCAAACTGGCAAGCCAGTGTGCCTAAAAAGACACCGTGCAACTTGCCCCGGTCACAATCTACCGGTCCAACCATTCTCGGCTACAAAATCCGTCGATCTTTAAGCCGCGAATGGATAGAGGCCGGTAAGGCAGAGTCAATCCCTCCTGGAATCGGCTGCCTTACCAGCCTCTAGCCACTCACCCCGGTAGGACGTCTTTCATTGAAGACGGGCCTCTTCGGGGGAAACGCGAAATATAACGGCTGCAAAACGCCGTGTCAAACGCTGTAGAGACGATTCTACGCCTACGCGGTTCGTCGACAAGGGGCCATTTCCAGGATTTTGCCTCAAATTTCCACTCCGCACCGCGGTGTTAATTTGGGCGAAATCCCAGCTGCCGTTCAGAGGTCGTTGGCGATTCCCTGCCGCACCAGCCACGCGCGAGCCGCCACCGCAATTCCGCCGCACACCAGGATGTACAACGCCTGGGAACCCAGCACGATGACTGCCGACGGGATGCCGTAGGGCACGCCCTGTCCTGCCCCGATCGGAATGCACGCAACCAGGGCGCCAAGGGAAAATGCCCGCCAGCTACCGCGCGTGTAAACCGCGCCCACGAGCGCAATGGTCGGCAACACGCCGCGTAAGAACACCAATACCATCCAGGCGATGAGCGTCTGCCCGACAGCAACCGAAAACACGCCAAAGATCACGGCAATCACAGCCACCGCGATGAGCAGCCGTCGCAGGCTGAAGCGAAGCCAGGGAAATGAAGCGCGATTCGACATCGGCAGGCGGTCCCGCGGTCTGACGGATTCTACTGAATCGTAGCAAAGCTGGCCGCAAGGCAAGCACGCCAGTCGGCGATCAACCGTTCACGACCAGTTCCGGCTGCTCGCTCCGAACGGCGCCCTTGGCGCGCGTCATGAGGAGCTCCGCCGTCTCGTTCGGCCGCAGCTCGGCAACGCCCAGGCTCACTCGCAATTGCGATTTTGTATCCTGCAGCGGGAACATGCAGCTGGCGGCCGACGCCTGCAGCCGCTTAGCAATCTGACCGGCTTCGGCGGTCGTGCTGCCCGGCATCAGGATGATGAATTCTCCGTCCTCGAGGCGCGCGAGCAAATCCATCTCCCGCAGCGCCGATTGCGTGAACAGCGCCACCGAATCGAGCATCAAGTGGCCGATCGACCGGCCGTATTGCTGTCGAATTTGTGAGTAGTCGTCCACCTGCACGTGCATCACCGACAGCGGCAGTCCGAAACGATGGCTCTCGCTGACGCGACGGCCCAGCACATCGACAAACGTTAAGCGCGTCGCCACGCAGTCGATCAACTTGGCGGCCTGGGCGGAATCCGCTTGCAGAACCGCGGGGGGCGGCTCCTGGTTCACCGGCAAGCACTCCACGCCAGTGTTCCAATGACCGCAATTGCGCCCTGCCTCTTTCGACTTGTACAACGCCTCGTCCGCCCGGCGCAGCAGGCGGTTCGCTTCGTCGTCGTCCTCGGCAACGCAGGAGACGCCGATGCTGGCCGTCACGGAGAACGAATTGCCCTCGAACTTCACGACGGCGGTCTCGATCGCCTTGCGGAACCGCTCCGCGGCGACGCAGGCTTCGCGGCGATCGGTCGACGGCAGGATCACGGCGAACTCTTCGCCGCCATAGCGGCAGGGCAGATCCATTTGCCGGGCGGTCTTTTCCAGCACCGTGCCCACCCGCCGCAGCACCTCGTCGCCCGCCGGGTGGCCGTGCGAGTCATTGAATTTCTT
The DNA here is from genome assembly GCA_050248495.1 of Pirellulales bacterium. GTDB lineage: Bacteria > Planctomycetota > Planctomycetia > Pirellulales > Lacipirellulaceae > DASYDU01. Next base: position 102,253 of record JBFWSG010000017.1, read on the forward strand.
GAAATTATCGATGTCGAGAATGATCAGCGTGAACCGCGTCCGACGTCGCTGCCACTCGGCGAAGCGGCGCTGCATTTCGTCGTCGAAAGCGCGGCGGTTGGCGAGGCTGGTGAGCGAGTCGGTGCGGGCCTCGGTCTCATAGCTCCGCAAATCGGCCGCCTGAGCGGCAATCTGCTTCTCCGCCTGAATCAACCGCTTCTGCAAATCGTTGTTGGCGTCGATCATCCGGCCGATCGTGGCGAAGACGGCCTCCGCCTCTTCGCTGGGACTATCTTCGGCGATGGCCTGCAGCTCGCTGTTGATTTCGTCGACCCGGACGGCGTGGGCGTCGACGTCGGACGCCATGTTCTTGGCCAGGTCCTGGATCCGCTGCGAAGCCATCATGGCCCGTTCGGCAGCGCGCTGCAGTTCGCTGTCGCGTTCTTTTGAGCCGCCAGCCTCGTCCGGTTTCGCGGTCGCGGCGCCAAACATCCATGCGCCCAGGCCGAACCCGATCACCAGCGCCAGGCAGGCGAAAAGGACGTTGAGCGTAATGAGCGTGCCAAGCGACGCAATGTCGGCGAACATCGAAGGACCTGGTTTGGGGGTACAGAACCAGCGGCGCCGACTAGGCACGAACGATCCAGACTGCGGATCGACCCGGCAAAAGCGGCCCGTTTCTACGATTTTTTATTGAATCACAGAAACCTACGTTGCGCCGCTTTGATGTCAACGGCGCAAGTGCGTCGAATTTATAGCGCTTTTGGACAAGCGACCGTCCCGGGCACGACGCGTGTGGCGATTGGAGCGATTGCAGCGTTCGCTCCCGACAAGACCGTCGCAATCCCTGCGAACGGAAACGCGCCGTCGCAAGGGTTGCGACGCGCGGCGGAGGGATCACTCGTTGCTTGAAACTGAAGTTTTGGAGGCGCCCTGATGACTCTTGGAGAGTCGTGCGAGACGCTCCATGTCACCTTGGATCAGCGCTTCCTTCTTGGCGCGTGACGACTTCTTCAGTTGCTTTTCACGTCTCACCGCGTCCGAAAGACTAGCGGAACGCTCGTGATATACCAGCTGGATTGGCAATCGTTTGGCGGTATACGCGGGGCCACGCCCAGCTGAATGGACTCTCAAGCGCTCGGGTACATCTTGGGCATTACCGACGTAATAACTGCCGTCGGCGCACCGCAGAATGTAGACCCAGTGCATGAAAACGCCCTTCGACAAGCTCAGGACATTCGACTCGCACGCTTCTGGTACTTCCCACCCTGTCGAATGGCCCGCCATGAGCGAGCGCGGCGAGTCGAATGGAGCCGAGGGGACTCGAACCCCTGACATCTAGCTTGCAAAGCTAGCGCTCTCCCAACTGAGCTACGGCCCCGCAGAAATGGATGCCGATCGCGCACGATCAGCCCGTCACTTCCGCAATTAGCTTAGCATCGTCGCCGAGGTCCGGCTACCGGATGCGAATCCTGCCGAATCGAAGCGAGCCCGCGATCGCCGCGGCGGCGAGCACAAAACAGCTGGTGGCCGGTTCCGGAATTGGCGTCAACACGAAGTCCAGCTGATAGTCCATCACCATTCCTGTCTGCTGAATCCAGAACGTGTAGCTGGAACCGGTGAGCGGAGGAGCAAAGCCTTGTCCCCCCTGGCCGATGGCCGGCAACAGATCGCTGCCCGCGTCGAGTCCCGCCCCCGGGCCGATATGCGACCAGCCCAACAGGTCGTTGATGTGGTTGAAGGCGTCGTTCGCATCAAATGTGAACGCGGACCCTGCCTGCAGGCCGATGAATGCCGTTGAGTCGCGCCCTTTGTACTCAAGCAACGTCAGCGCGCTCAAACGATAGCCACCCGGCGTGTTCACGTTAACATATTCGAGGTCGGCGACGTTATCCGAAACTCCGGTGGATGCAATCAACACGTTCGAGCCGGGCAGCAGATTGACGACGGCGGGATGGGCATAGTCGCCCGACAAGTCGCCGCTCCCCCCTTCATCGTAAAGGACCGCGGCGCGCGAATCGGCGCAGGTCAGCACGCCCGGCAAGAAAACGAGAACGATCCAAATCATCGCGTTGCGCGTCATGGCTAGTAAATCCTGAAATTGTCTGAGATGCACTTTGTTTGGAAGGAAAAATCGGTGGCGTCGCCTGAGACGCAACGTCGTTCGACAGCTAACGACGGAAAGTCGCGGCGCAAAACGCTAACAGCCGAAGGCTGTGCCAGGCAAAGAACGACTTCCGGACTAGGCGCCGAGGGGGCGAGCTGTCAGAAATCCGGAATTGCATTAGGCCGAAGTTGCGGGCCGAGAGTAACCAGTTAATTCGTTGATTATAGTCCCGGCATGAGGTCACGCAATAGTTGGAACGGACCAGCGGCGCCGAAGGCGCAGAAGCTAAATCTCGCGGCAACGCGCCCTGCGGGCAGCGAAATCACGCGGGCAGGGCAGGGGCTGCCTCATCGGCCACACCGGCACGGATCTCGACGAGTTCAATTTCATCGCACTCCAGCAGTTTTGCCAGGTGCTCGCGCGGATTCGGCAGCGTCGGATCAAGCTCGATCGCGCGGCGCAAATCGGCCTCGGCTTGCTCGAGGTCTCCCAGTTCGCGGTGGATCACGCCGCGATTGTTGCAAGCCACCGCGTCGTCCGGCGCAATCGCCAGGGCCGCGTCCGTATCTGCAAGTGCCCGACCGAATTCTCCGAGGCGAATCCACGCGAGTCCGCGGTTGCGGAGCAACACGGCCGGCTCCGACGCGCCCAGGTCGAACGCTCGCGAGAGGTCTTCCACAGCGCCCTGAAAATCGTCCCGATCGAGTCGCAACGTGCCGCGCAGGAACCAGGGATCGGAAACCGCCAGCAGCGGCTCCAATTCCTCACGGCGACTCTTGAACATCGCGACGAGAGACGCCAGTGCCGCTTCGCTCTGACCTTGCGAATAGAGCACGACGGCTCGGTTGTAGTGTGCGGACGCGAGCCCAGGATCCTGTCGCACCGCCTGATCGATGAGCGCGAGCGCCCCCTGCACATCGCCCGCGATGAAGCGCGACATGCCCCGGTTGTTGGCGTCGATCGCCGAGCTAACCGAATTCTTTTTCGGCGAACCGCGAAATGCCCACCAGACCAGGAGCAGCGAAAACGCCGCAACCATGTACGGATACGAATTCACTTCGTGAAGATCATCCAGGTCGGCCGGTCCGATGGGCGGCAACTGTCCGTTTGGATTGAACTCCGGCGCCACGGCGACTTGCAACTCTGCGGGCAGCGGCAGGCTGAGTCCGCTCTCGACCATCGAAACGGTCGCCACGCACGCGCCGACCAGCACGATCAGCCCCACGCTGAATGCCAGGTGCGTGCGAAACGCCGCCGCCAGCAGTCGGGTGATTCCCTCCCGCTCCGTCGCGTCGGCCAGGCCAGTTTCAGCGAGCAAGCGCTTGGCACGTTTGGTCGCATCCCGCTCGAGCGCGATCGTGATCGGCAATCGCAGGATCGGGAAGATTGCCAAAACGGCCAGCAAGAACGTGAGATTCGCTTCTACTCCGCCCACGGCAATCGCGGTGAACGGATACAGGAACAGCACCGCGGCGCTGATCCCCAACAGCACCAGCAGCGAGCGCGTCGCGCGGGCCGCCCAGTACCCTTTGGCGAACTGCTCGGCATGCCCCACTTCGTGCGCCGCGATCGCCAGCGCCGCCACCGACGAGGCAACGCTTGTCTCGGTCCGCAGCCTCACGCGCTTCCGCCACAGATCGTAATGATCAATCTTGGCCCCTTCATCAATCCGGTCGGTCGGCAGCCTCAGGTGCCCCAGCAACCGCGCGGCCACTTCGCGTCCCGTGAGCCGACACCGCGAGAACCGCCGCCCCTCGACGACATACACGGCGCGCAAACCACGCACCGTGATGTAGACAAGCGCGGCGAAAATCGCCAGGCCGCCGACAATCAGAAATTCGCTCCAGGGAAACAGCGCAGCGTCGAATGACATGCCGTCACCAAGTATAGACGCAGAGATAGAGCTCTAGGCAGTACGGACATTCATCTCGACGCAGAGTAGCGATTGTGGGAGTCTTCGTGAAGTTCAAGGAGGACTTTGGATGTCGAAGCGACATGCGTTGACGAACGAACAGTGGGCCGCGATCCGC
>JBFWSG010000018.1:0-103493 GCA_050248495.1 Pirellulales bacterium
CCAATCCAGCAATACCCGTTCTCGCAGATCAATCGAATAAGCTCGCATCACGGACCCTCCTGGATCCGCTCAGAATAATCTATCCGAACCAGCTAGCAGAACAGCAATCGGAAAGGCGCTCTAGAAGGAGCTTGCCGTTCACCGGCGGTCCACGACGCCGAGAACGGACCGCTTGACAACTGCGCTTCAAATTTCGCTCCCATGTAGTGCGCTAGGGAACGATGGTAATGCCGAACTGCAGAAAATGCTGATCGAGCGCAGCCGCGGAATCGATTTTCAGATCGTCGATTGCGATCTTGCTCGTGCAATCAGTAAAACTCCAGCCAGATGAAGCCCGCTGCTGGAACAAGATCCAGGCTCTGTGGATCTGCGACGCGTCGAGAAATTGCAACCGGGCGATAGATTCTTCAAACAACAAGCGGCCAGCTTGGGACGCTTGCGTGCCGCAAGCAGCGTCAAGGTTTCGTCAACGCAATAGTCCGTCGTCACCAGTTGTTCGGCGTTCGCCGCAAACCACGCCGCGACGCGTCCATGATCGGGATCGTCCGCCACGAACCGCGCGAACCACACGCCGGTGTCGACGAAGATCATGACCGCTCGCCGTACAGATAGCGGTCATGTTCGGCGCCGCTCGCTGCGTCGCCCGGATTCTCATTGGCCAAATTATCAATCTGTGCGAGGGCCGCAAGGTAGCGCTGGCGGTCGGCGTCGGACATCGCATCCTTGGTGGCCGCGCTCGCCTCGCGCACTGTGATCGTCACCTGCGTGCCGTCCGGAAGCGGAAACGTGCCGTGCGGAACGACGACGCCATTCTCGATGTGACCTTGGAATACCATGCGCCAATTATAGCACGTTTGCAAGCCGTCAAGCAGTTTCATCGTTGGGTGGCGCCAAACCGCACATCTATCGTGCGGACGTCATCGCGAGCGACAATGGAGCAAGGCAGTAGCTCCATGTCCTCCAACTCTCTCCTTCGTCGCAAACAAGCATCGATCGCTGCGCTCGCGCTCGCGGCGATCGTGATCCACCTCATTCTCCGCTTTGGTACCGCCGCCTCGACCACCGCGCAGAACATTCCGCTCTGGATCGCGCTTGCGCTCGGCGGCGTGCCGCTTGTCTGGGAACTGTTGGTGAAACTCGTCCGCCGCGAGTTCGGCTCCGACCTCCTCGCCGGCATCTCGATCGTCACGTCCGTGCTGCTGGATGAATACCTCGCCGGCACGCTGGTGGTGCTGATGCTCTCCGGCGGCGAAACGCTCGAAGCTTACGCGGTCCGCAGTGCGTCGAGCGTGCTGGAAGCCCTCTCCAAGCGGATGCCCACGCTGGCCCACCGCAAGCAGGATTCCACGATCGCTGATGTACCGCTGGCGGAACTGGCGATCGGCGACACCCTGCTCGTCTTCCCGCACGAAGTCTGTCCGATCGACGGCACGGTCGTCGAAGGCCACGGCGTGATGGATGAGTCGTACCTCACCGGCGAGCCCTACCTGATCTCGAAAACGCCCGGCTCAGCGGTCCTCTCCGGCGCGATCAACGGCGAATCGGCCCTCACGATCCGCGCCGACAAACTAGTGGTCGACTCGCGTTACGCGAAAATCATGCAAGTGATGGAGGCCTCGCAGCAGCACCAGCCGCGGATCCGACGCCTCGGGGATCAGCTCGGCGCCTTTTACACACCGCTGGCCGTGGCCATCGGCCTCCTCGCCTGGCTCGCCACCGGCGACGCGGTCCGGTTCCTCGCCGTGATGGTCGTCGCCACGCCGTGCCCTCTCCTGATCGCCATTCCCGTCGCGGTGATCGGCTCGATCTCGCTGGCCGCCAAACGGGCGATCATCGTCCGCGACCCCGCGGTGCTGGAAACCGTCAGCACCTGCCGCACGATCATCTTCGACAAGACGGGTACGCTCACCTACGGCCAGCCGGAGCTCACCGACGAGATCGTTGCTCCCGTTGCCAACAATTCGGACTCCGGCGGCCCCGCATTGTCCGCCGCCGAAATCCTTTCGCTCGTCGCCAGCCTCGAACAGTATTCCAAGCATCCGCTTGCCGAGGCGATCGTCCGCGCCGGCCGCGAGCACGGCGCCGTCTTCCGCGAGGTTGCCGAGATCAGCGAGCCGCCGGGACAGTGCCTCCGCGGCACGGTGGCCGGTCACGAAGTCCGCCTCACGAGCCGCAAGCAGCTCAGCCAGGAAGCTCCGGCCATCTTCCAAAAACTCCCGCCACCCGCGGGCGGACTCGAATGCGTGATCCTCGTCGACGGCCAGTACGTCGCTACGTACCGCTTCCGCGATCGTCCCCGCCGCGAAGGAAAACCCTTCATCCGCCACCTCGAACCGCAGCACCACATCGACCGCGTGATGCTGCTCTCCGGCGATCGCGTGGCCGAAGTGAAATACCTGGCTCAGCTCGTGGGCATCCCGGAAGTCCTCGGCGGCAAGAGCCCGGAAGAAAAGCTCGAGATCGTCCGCGAAGAAACGGCCCGCGCCAAAACCATCTACGTCGGCGACGGCATCAACGACGCTCCCGCGCTCGTCGCCGCCACGGTTGGGATCGCCTTCGGCCAGAACAGCGACGTGACCACCGAGGCGGCCGACGTCGTCGTGATGGACAGCAGCCTCGCCAAAGTCGACGAGTTCCTCCACATCAGCCAGCGGATGCGCCGGATCGCCCTCCAAAGCGCCATCGGCGGCATGGCGGCGAGCGTGGTAGGAATGTTGCTGGCCGCCGCCGGCCACCTGCCACCCGTCGCCGGTGCGATCGCTCAAGAAGTCATCGACGTTGTAGTGGTTGTGAACGCGCTGCGCGTCGCGATTCGGCCGAAAGAACTCACCGACTTTTAGCCCGCCTATCGGCGGAAGGTCGAGCGCCGCGGCGCCTACCAGGAAGAGCAGGCTGCTGGCCGCGGGCCAAATTCGTTCCATCGATCAGCGAAGATCAGCGTTCCACCTCTGCCGAATCATCGTTTTGCGTTGCAGCTTCTCCTGTATCCCTGTGCCCCGCATCCTGCTTCCACGCCTCGAAGTACAATGGACGCTTGGCAACCTATGATGAGACTCGATCCGCAGGGCAGACCGATGCAGCGTTTGTTATTGTTTACGGGTACTGTTTTCTTTGTCTTCATTGCCGCCGCGCACGCCGCCCGGCCTGAGTGTGGCGACACGATCGCTGAGCCGAAAGAGAAACCGCTCTACGAGTTGAGCGAAGCGGAGGTCGGCGACTATCTTCACAAACTGAACGGCAACGAGCCGAACTTGCGGCGGCGAATCATGGACCTCGCTCGCAAGAACATCGGCCAGCTATACGACATTTATCTTCTGGGCGAGTTCCCCTTCGAGACGTACGACCCGCAGCCGATGTACTCGCTCACCAAGAGCGACTGCGTTGTCTTCGCCGAGCACACCTACGCGATGGCGCTGACGTCCGACTGGCCGTCGTTTATGAAGCTGCTGCAGCGGATTCGTTACCGCGACGGCCAGATCGGCGTCGCCACGCGGAACCACTACACGGAGGCCGATTGGGTCAAGTCGAACGACTGGCTGGTGCACGACATCACCAGTGAGATTGCCGGTGACGCCGGCGTCAAATTCTCCGAAAAGATCGACCGCGCAAAATTCCTAAAAGGTCGCTACAAGCTCGACGTCGACATTCCCGTCGAAGAGCATCACGACCTCTACCTGCCCTACTCCGAAATCGGCCGCATCGGCGATCAGCTCCAGGACGGCGACTGCATCAACGTGGTGCGGGCGGTCGTGAAGCCAGGCGACCCGCCGTCGAAGCCGGTCGATGGAACTGTGTTCGTTGGGCACGTCGGCCTCGTGGCACATGGGCCCGATGGCACACTCCACATGATCCATTCGTCGGTTCCGCACGTCCGGGAAGAACCCCTCACCGAGTACATCCGTCGCTCGACCGAGAAGATCGAGACGCTGGACAAGGACGGAAAGGCGCGGCTGGTCGGCTTCAAGTTTCTGCGGCTAACCGAAGATCCACTGGCCAGTCTCCGAGAAATCGACGGTCCGGATGCCCCGCGCGTCAAGCTGCCGCTCGAAGATGCCAGCGAGTTCTGGAAAGACCGGCTGCAGGGGAATTCTGCAAACGCCGCAAAATAATTCGCGCTTCGACACGTCGCACACGATGCCGCACCGACCGCCACGGCCGCTCTTCGACGCGTGGTTTTCGCGGATACGCAATCGCATCTCGCCCGTCGAGATTCGCCTATGGCCTGCCGCACGCCAGCGTTAGAATGAAAAGTCTGTCGCCGAACATTCGTTGCGGGGCGGCATTTGCGGATAATCGGGCGGCTACTTCGAAGTCGCACCCCAGGGAGGATCGATCGTGTTGATGAAGGATGTGCTAGCAGTGGTCTTGGCCGGCGGGCGGGGCGAACGCCTCGGGCCGCTCACCCGCGATCGAGCCAAACCGGCGGTGCCTTTCGGCGGCACCTACCGCATCATCGACTTCACCCTGTCGAACTGCATCAACTCCGGACTGCGGCGGATCCTCGTGCTCACGCAGTACAAAGCGATGAGCCTCGACCGCCACATCACGCTCGGTTGGCGGCACTATCTCTGCCGCGAGCTCGGCGAGTTCATCGACGTCGTGCCGCCCCAGCAGCGGATCGACGACAAGTGGTACCAGGGCACGGCCGACGCGGTATACCAGAACATCTACACGCTCGAGAAGGAGCGGCCCGAGTACGTGGTGATCCTCGCCGGCGACCACATTTACAAGATGGACTACGCCAAGCTCGTGGAGTTCCATCAGGAGAAGAACGCCGATCTCACGATCGCAGCCCTCCGCGTCCCGGCCAGCGAGTCGCGCCACTTCGGCATCATGCAGATCGACAGCAGCGGCAAGATCGTCGGCTTCGAGGAAAAGCCGGCCATCCCGAAGACGATCCCCGGCAACCCGGAATATGCGCTGGCGTCGATGGGCATCTACGTGTTCAACGCCCGCTTCCTGTTCGACCAGCTCTGCCGCGATGCAACCCTCTCCGAGAGCGCGCACGACTTCGGCCGCAATATTATTCCGGCCCTGGTCGCCACGCGGCGAGTGTACGCGTTCCCGTTCCTGGATGAAAACCGCAAGCAGGACGCTTACTGGCGCGACGTCGGCACAATCGATTCGTACTATCACGCGAACCTGGAGCTCACCGCCGTCGAGCCGCTGTTGAATCTGTACGACGACCATTGGCCGATCCGGACCTTCCAGCCGAACCTGCCGCCGCCAAAATTCGTGTTCAACTCGAAGGACCGCTGCGGCGTCGCGCACGACAGTATCGTCTGCGCGGGCGCGATCATCTCGGGCGGCAGCGTGGCGCGGACGATCGTCGGCCCGGTGTCCCGCGTCAACAGTTACTCAGAGGTCGAGGACTCGATCCTGTTCGCCGGCGTGAACATCGGCCGCCGCGCCAAGGTCCGCCGCGCGATCATCGACAAAGGCGTTCACGTGCCCGAAGGCATGCGGATCGGCTTCGACGAGGAGGAAGACCTCGCCCACGGCTTCACCGTGACGCCCAGCGGCGTGATCGTGATCGCCAAAGCCGAAAGCTTCGAGCCGGTGATGGCGGATAATATTTGAGCAAATGATGCAGATACTTTGAGACGACAACGTAGGGGGTTCTTCGATGAGGCGTTCAATCTGGCTGGCGGCAATCGCAATGTCTGTACTCGCGGCGCAAGCGTATGCCGCCGAGTCGAAGTCGTTGTTCGACGGCAAGGACCTCAAGGGTTGGCATGCCGATGTGCCGGCGCTCGATAAGGATCCCGGCGCCAAGGGGCCGTTTGTCGTGCGCGACGGGATGCTGGTCAGCCTTGGCACGCCGGGCGGGCATCTGATCACGGATGACGTGTACTCGAACTACCGACTGGAGGTCGAGTATCGCTTTGCCGGCAAGCCTGGAAACTGCGGCGTCTTGGTGCATGCCTCGAAGCCGCGGGCGCTGTACGACATGTTCCCGCAGTCGCTCGAAGTGCAGATGCAAGCGGGCGAGGCGGGCGATTTCTGGTGCATCAAGGAAGACATCACGGTGCCGGACATGGAAAAGCGCCGCGGGCCCAAGGAGAAGTGGGGCATCGACGGCGACCGCGAGCGGCGAATTCTCAATCTCACCGACGGCAGCGAAAAACCGCCCGGCGAGTGGAACACGATGGTCATCGAGTGCGTCGGCGACGAGATCAAGGTCTGGGTCAACGGCGAGCTCGTGAATCACGGCGCGAAATGCACCACGGACAAGGGCCAGATCGCCCTGCAGGCCGAAGGCTCCGAAGTCGAGTTCCGCAAATTGGAGCTCGCGCCGATCGACAAGCTCAGCGACTGAGTCGGCAATCGCCAAAAGTCCAAGCCAATCGAAAATCTAAGCCAATCAACAGCCTCGGCGTGGACGATCTTTGCGAGGCCCGGCGGAAAAGTCTTGCCGGTTTGTGAAGTTTGAATTAAATCGGCGGTTGGCAATGCGCCTTGCTTGTGTTGCCAATCGGCGCGGCTATAGTGTGAATCTTCTTTGCCCTCGGTAAAGCGTGCTGCGCACCGGGGCAACTGCGCTGAACTTCTGTCGTCGTCCAATTCGGCGTGCATCGTCGAGCTGGGGTGCCGCCACAGGAAACTTCTCGAATCGTGAGGCCGCAGAAAAATGGACCATCACACCGACGCGTCCCAATCGCCCACCGTTGATCTGCCGCGCCTGGCGGGGATGGTCGCACTCGTTCTTGTTGTCGCGGCAATCGCCTATTGGCTGGGCATCAGCGGGTATCAGCAGCCAGCCAAGGCACCCTTGTACGAACTGGGGATGAACCAGCCGGGCGAGAACAAGCTGGAGAAAAATTATCGAGATGCGGACGGCGACCTGGTAGCCGACCCGCCGACCGAGTCGGCCGAATGGCTCGATCCGCCGACGATCCAGTTCGCGTACCTGGCGGCGGATCAAAAAGAATACGCCGAGTTGTGGAAGCCGGTGCTGGATAAATTGAGCGCGGCTTGCGGGCGGCCGATCGAGTTCGTCACGCACGAATCGCCCGACGACGAATTGGCGGCGATTCAAAACGGCAGCTTGCACCTGGTGGGGATCAATTCCGGGTCGGTGCCGGTGGCTGTGAATCAATGCGGCTTCCGGCCGCTGGTCTCGTTCGGCAAGGACGGAAAGCTGGCGACCTACACGATGAAGATCATCGCCCGCTCGGATAGCGACATCAAAGAGGTCGACGACTTGCGCGGTAAGCGGCTGGCGCTGACACACCCCACGTCGAACTCGGGCTGGAAGGCGCCGCTGTTGCTCCTGCTCCGCAAATTCGATCTCAAGCCGATCGTCGACTACGACATCGCCTCGACCGGCGATCATGCCAAGAGTATCGAGGCGCTGGTGGCGGGTGAGCAGGTGGTGGTCTCCGTGGCCAGCGACGAGCTGCAACTGGCGGAGGAGAAGGGAATCATCGCGCCAAAAGACTACCGCGTGATCTACGAATCGGCGCCGTTTTGCAACAATACCTTCGGCTGCCCGTACAATTTGAAGCCCGAGCTGGCGGACAAATTGCGGCAGGGAATGCTCGAACTCGATTGGCAAGACACCGATTTCGACAAGATGTTTTCCACGATCGGGGCCACGCAATTCGTGCCGATCGTCTACCAGACCGATTTCAGCCTGATCCGCGACATCGACAACGCGATGGGCGCCCGGACGCGCGAGCTGCTGGGGCGGCGATTCTAAGATCAGCCGTTGACCGAAACCACGCAGTCGACCCACCGACGTCGGCTCCCGCCGTTGAGCCCCCAACCGTTATCTTAGGCCGTCTAAAGCCGGTGGATTGACAGACGACTACAAATGTAGTCTAATGCCTACGCTATGGTTGTATCGCGCAGCGCAGGAGGAGTTTTGGAAATGTCGCGTGCGGAAGAGTCACCGGTGCTGGCGCCGGCGGAATGGGAAGTGATGAAGACGCTCTGGGAGCGCGGGCCGCTCGATGCGCGGAGTGTGTATGCGGCGCTTGGAGCGGAGCGGGACTGGGCTTATCCGACCGTGAAGACGCTGCTCAGCCGGCTGGTGGCGAAGGGGGCCGTGGAATATGACCAGGTCGGGAATTCGTATCTGTATCGGGCGGCGGCGGCCCGGGAGGACGTGACCCGGCAGGAAGTGCGGAGCGTCTTCGAGCGCGTGGTCGGGGCGGCGGTGTCTCCGGTGCTCGCCCATTTCATCGACGAGGCGGAGCTCTCGGACGACGAAATCCGCGAGCTGCAGAAGTTGCTCGATGCGAAGCGAACCAAACGGCGGGGAAAAACAAAATGAACGCCCTCGCAGAGCTGATCGGCGCCTGGTGGGATTGGATTGTGGCGGCCAGCTGGCAGATTGCGCTCCTGGCGTGCGTGATTGGGGTGCTGACTTTCCTGTTGCGAGATGCGTCGCCGCGGCTGCGCTACGGTTTGTGGCTATTGGTGCTCGTGAAGGCGCTCTTGCCGCCCACGCTCACAGCGTTTTGGGGCGTGGGCTCGTGGGGCGTAGCGCCGGTAGCGAGCGTCGACTGGCCGGCGGTGGTCATGAACTCGGAGGGCGGCGGCAAGCAGCTAAGCGACACGGAATTGGGCGACACTGAAGTGAGCGACGCACAGACCGGCGACGTCGCAGCTCCGGCGGCGCTGGCTGCTCAACGCGGCATCTCGATCTCGAGCTTGATCGTGCTGCTCTGGGCGACGGGGTGCGTGTTGTTGTGGCTGATGGTCGCCTGGCGCTATTGGCGGCTGGTGCGCGGCGTGCAGTCGATGCGGCCGATCGACGAAGGGCCGGCGCGGGTCGAGCTGGAACGGCTCGCCGAGCGGCTGGGCGTGCGACGCGTGCCCGAGCTGTTCGCAACCGAGCGGGCCACGAGCCCAATGCTGATGGGCGTCGTGCGGCCGAAGATCATTTTGCCGGAAGGCGTACTCGCGCGTCTCGATCCGAATGAAATCCGCATGGTCCTGGCCCACGAGCTCGTGCATTGGCGGCGGCGTGATACGTGGATTGGCTGGCTGCAGGTGCTAGTGCAGGGCGTGTTCTGGTTCCATCCGTTTGTGTGGTGGGCCAACACGCGGCTGAGGCATGAGCGAGAGTGTGCCTGCGACGAGATGGTGCTCCGCGAGGCACAGAGCGATCGAGACAGCTACGGCGAGACGATCGTGCGGGTGGTCACCGCGGCGCGGGGGCGGTCGTTGGCAATGGGAAACATGGTAGGTGTGTTTGAACGGGGCTCGCAGCTGCAAATGCGATTGGAGGAAATCATGAGCTTCGATCCACAAAAGCGACGGTTTGGTTGGGCGTCGCGGGCCGGTCTGGTGGCGGCGGCGCTAGTGCTGTTGCCGATGGCGGCGCCGCGCGTGGCGGCGGAAGTGGCGGCGGAAGTGGCGGCGGAAGTGGCGGCGGAAGTGGCGGCGGAAGTGGCGGCGCCGGCGGTGGAGGCAGCGGTTGCACCCGAGGCGAAGACAAGTTGGCCGGTGATCGTAAAGACGGAGCCGGCGATCGGCGCGACCGACGTCGATCCCGGTTTGAAAGAGATCGTCGTCACGTTCGACCGCGACATGAGCACCGGCGGCTACAGCTGGACGGGCGGCGGCGAATTCTTTCCGCCGAGCCCCGACGGGGCGATGCCGGTGTGGAAAGATCAGCGAACCTGCACGCTGCCGGTGGATTTGAAGCGCGGATCGTTCTACCGCGTGGGCATCAACTCATCCAGTCACCGCAACTTCCAGAGCGCGAGCGGAGTGCCGGCCGAGACGGCGGCGATTTATTTCGCGACCAAGGGGGCAGATCGGGCGGTGGCGAACCGCGTGCGGGTGCCGAAGTTGGTGAAGCTCGTGCCGGAGAACGGGGCGAAGGGCGTCGATCCCACGACACGAATGATCCGCGTGACGTTCGATATGCCGATGGATGAATCAAGCTATTCGTTCACCGGCGGCGGACCGAGTTTTCCCGGCGCGCCCGACGGCACGAAGCCGAAGTGGTCGGCCGACGGCAAGACGTGCCTGTTGCCGGTCGCGCTCACACCGGGGCACGAGTACAAGCTCGGCCTCAACAGCATCTCGCACAAGAACTTCACGAGCAAATGGGGCGTGCCGCTTGCGCCAGTACGATACACGTTCTCGACTTCGGGCGAACCGGTGGCGGATGCGACGGCGACAAATGACGCCGCGAGCGATCCGGGCGGAGCGCCGCAGATCGTGAAGATGACTCCGGAAAACGGCGCGACGGACGTCGACCCGGCGCTCACGAAACTGGAAGTGACATTCGACCGGCCGATGGCGGAAGGCTTCTCGTGGACTGGCGGCGGCGAAATGTTTCCAACGATCCCAAAGGGTGCCAAGCCGCGCTGGTCCGCCGATCGCAAGACCTGCACGCTGCCGGTCGAGCTCGCGCCGGGCAAGCAGTACCGCCTCGGCCTCAACAGCCGCAGCTTCCACAACTTCGCCAGCACAGCCGGCGTGCCGCTCGAGCCGGTGGTCTACGAGTTCAAGACCAAGTAGCAGCGGGCCAAGACCCGATGTTTACGCGGCGCGGCGGGGGACGGTAAGAGGCATGGCGAATTCGGCGAACGCCACACGGACCGAGTCTTCGCGCGACGGATCGGCCAGGATCGCGCGGACCTGGGCGATGGCGTAGCGGGCACATTGGGTCCGCATTGCCGGTAGGGCCAGGGCGGAGAGCAGGAGCGTGGCGGCGATCGTGACCAGGCCCGGCTGCTGCGCGCCGCCGGCGATCAGGACGAGTCCCGTGATGAATGCGACGAGCGTCGCTTCGATGCCGATCCAGAACCAGCTCCAGGCGTCGAGGGCTTGCAGCACGAGACCGTGGTCGATGTGCGGCTGCGGGCCGCTCACGAACGGATAGAAGGCCAAACGCATGATGTGATGGCGCGAGGCGCGGAGTTCGTCTTCTGGGACGGATGTGAGGTCGATCTCGAGCTGCGCGGCGAACTCGGCGATGATCACGTCGACGTCGAAGCATTCGCGCAAAGCCAGCCAGTCGGAGATGCGGGCGTGCAGGCGGTAGATGCGGGTGGTCATGCCGACCGCGAGGGCCGGCAGCAGATAGCCGCCGGGAATGGGCAGGATCTTGTCGTCGCCAAAGGCCACGGTGAAATCGATTTGCTTGAGCAGGCGATCGAGCTCGGGCAAATGGAGCCGGAGGAGCCAGACGCCCGCCAGCGCCGCCGCGGTGGTGAACCAGAAGATGCGGTTGAGCATCGACTGGTAGTCGGTGACGGGGGTGAGGGGGCTGAGGGACATGAGGATGGGTGTGCGCGGCTGCGGACTCAACCGGTTAGCTAAACCGCAAGCGGTGTGGAACGCTGGTGATGGAAAAGGGGCGGCAATGGTAGCAGGAACGCGGTGGGGGCCGAAGGGCAGGTGGCGGCGGTTTCGCTCGTGCTGGCGCTCCGATGTGGCCACTATTTGCGGCGGCGGGGCTGGCCGCCGAGGTTTGGCAGGTCGCTGCGGGAGCGCATCAGGCCCTGGGCGTAGGCGTTTGGCCGAAAGCCCAGCTGCACGATTGCCTGCTCGACGCGCTCGCGCGTGTCCTGGCGGACCATGCCGGGGCGATTGAGCACGCGCGAGACGGTGCTGATCGACACCTTCGCGCGGCGGGCGACGTCTTCGATGGTGGGCGTCATGATCCAGAGGGGCGACATGGCGACGCGATGCCTACTCTTCAATTTGCTTGATGGTGATGGAACCGCGATCGGTGGCGACGGCGTACTTGGGTCCGCCCTGGCCCAGGCGCGTGCTGATGATGTTGCCGCTTGTCGATTGGCCGGCGATCGTGATTTCGCCGTCGCGCGTCACCAGGGCCAGATCGGCATTGGTCTCGCGGGCGACTTCGAGCGTGACGTCGCCGTCGGAAGTCGAGGCGGCGAGGCCTTCCTGGACGCCGCTGCCGGTGAGGCGGAGCACGATCGAGCCTTGAGCGGTGTTGGCCGCAACCTTCGAGGCCGCCTGCGCCTCCAGCACCAGGCTCCCTTCGTGCGACGATAGACTGATGGGGCCGGCGCCCGGTTCCTCGTCGGTCAGCTTGACGGTCACGTCGCCTTCGTGCGACTCGGCGCTCAGAGGTGCGGCGACGCTGCCCGCGGCGATCGTCACGTCGCCGTCGAACGACTGAGCGCTGAGCTCGCCGCGAATGACGCCGGCGCGGAGCGTGACGTCGCCATCGTGGGCAGTGAGGGCGATCTTGTCGGACGTCGTCTGAGTGTCGACGGCGATGTCGCCGTCGTGGGTCGTTGCGGCGAGCGAGCTGGCAGTGTGCGATTTGACGGCGATGTCGCCATCGTGTGTGTTAAGAGCCAGCTTCGCTTCAAGGTCCTTGACCACAATGTCGCCGTCGCTCGTCTGAGCTTCGATCGCCAGGCCGGCGGGCACAGAGAGCGCTAGATCGATCGGCAACGCCTGATTCGGTCGATCGCCTTTGACGCGCGGCTGGATCAGGAGGGCGCCGTTTTCCAGCTTCAGCTCGACCAAATCCTCGAGCTTGTCGCCAATCGAAGCGGGGTCGGTTTGTTGGGTGTCGACTCGCACCGTGGCCTCGATGTGCAGCTTGTCGTCGTTGGCCTGGTCGATCGTGAGGCTGCCCACACGGGAAGTGATCAGTATCGAATGCACTTCCTTTTCGAGAGGGCGTACTTCGCTCGCGCGGCGGACTTCGACGTCGCCTGTCGTGGCGCTCGCCGACGCGGAGGCACTCGATTCGTGCGATTCGTGCTCCGGTTCGGCGGCGGTGATGGCCGGGAGCGTCGTCAGGCCGCCGAGCACAACGGCGAGCGCTCCGATAGCGAAACGCGTCGCACGGGAGACGCCCGTGACGGTCGGTCGCTTGTCGTCGAGGATGCCGCGGATGCGTTCTTCCAGCGGCCAGTGGCGACTCGAGAGCGAGGTCGCGGCCAGGAGCGGCTCACGATTGCCTCCGCCGGCCAGGCGGAACAAGGCCGCGCAATAGGACGGTCGGTCGAGCGAACGAATCGCGTAGTTGTCGCAGACTTCTTCGCGGGCGCGGACGAGCGCGCGGCTCACGAGGTGGGCCAGCGGGTGAAACCAGAGCACGCTGGTGAGGATTTCCTGCAGAATAACGACGCGGTGGTCGCGGCGGGCGAGATGGGCGGCTTCGTGGCAGAGGACGGAGTAAAGTTCGATGCGCGTGAGCCGGCTGATCCAGCCGGCAGGCACCAGGATGTAGTTGCCCACGATGCCGGCGGCAATGGGTCCCGCGACGTCAGCACTCTCGCGAAGTTCAGGCGGATTGCGCAAGCCCACGCGACGCTGGATGCGGGACATCAAAGACTCGGCGGGTTGGGGTTCGATGGCGCGTGCCCGCCGGACGATGTTTCGCAAACGGACGAGCGACAGCGCGAGGCCGCCGCAGCGGAACACGGCGACGATCGCCCACAGCGCGACGACAATTTGCGCGACGCGGTGCCAGTCGAAGCCGGCAGTCGATGCGACGGATGGTCCGCTGGGGATCGCGCTGGCGGACGCTTGCGGGCAGGCTGATTCGACGGGCTCAACAGTCGTAGTCGCTCCCGCGGGTGTCGCGCTGATCGTTTGTACGACGTAGTTCTCTTGCGATTGGGTGGTGATCAAGCAGATCTCATCCGCTTGCGCGGTGGAAACAGGCGTGACAGCAGGCGCCACCTCGATATTCCAGCGCGGAACAGATAACGCGCTCGTCGCCAACATCGCCAGCGGCAGCAGGAATGCCGCGACGACGCCCGAGAGGAGAATCGCGTGGCGGGCGGCAGCCTGCCGGCGGAGTCCGCCGGCCAGCAGCCAGGCGGCCGCGAGAATCACGGTGATGCGTACCAGTAGATCGGGGGCCGTGCGGAGAGCGAAATCGTTGAGCAGGTTCATGAAATTACCTCTGTCGATTGGTCCGGCTTTTCTTGGCTTGTTGCAGCAGTTCTTCGATCCGAGCGGACTCGGCGGCGCTCAGGCCGCGATAGTCGAGTAGCGCGGTCACGAGCCGCTCGGGCGATCCGCCGCAGACCGTGTCGAGCAGCTCGACCACGCTGTGCCCGACGGCGCCGCTCTTGGGCACTGCCGCGGAATAGAAAAACGTGCGACCTACGACACGGTGCTTCAGCCAGCCCTTTTCTTCCATGCGCTGGAGCATCGTGCGGATGGTCTCCTTGGCCAGATGGCGGCCGTCGGCGAGCCGCTCCTTGATCTCGATGGCGGCCGCCTCGCCATGTTCCCAGATGATTTCCATGATCTCGCGCTGGGCGGGCGAGAGGGGCTCGTCGGGCAGTTTCATCGGGACTCCAGCGAAATGGCCGCGGCGGGAATCGGTTACTCTTCGTCGGCATTATGGCTACATCGTGTAGCCATGTCAACAGATAATTCTGATTTCTTGATTTACGGGTCTCCGGCGAGTTGTCGCGGGTGGTCTTGCACGAGAAAGAGGTAGACGGGAAGTTGGCGGGAGCATCATGGCTTGCAGGAGATGTAGTCAGTTCGTCGCGGAGGGAATGGTTCCATGAAAATCTTTGTGGCGGGCGCGAGCGGGGCGATCGGGCGGCCGCTGGTTGCCGAATTGTTGCGACGTGGTCACACAGTGACGGGTCTTACGAATTCTGAGCGCGGCGCGGCGAAACTTAAGGAGCAGGGCGCCCTGGTGGCGCGGGCAAGTGCTTACGACCGGGAAGGGATGACGGCCGCCGTGCGGCAATCGGCGGCGGAAGTGGTCATCGACGAATTGACCAGGCTACCGGCGAGTCACGCGGAGATTGTCGACGCGCTGGCAGAGGATCGGCGACTGCGACTGGAAGGCGGAGCCAACTTACGCCGCGCTGCGCGGTCCGCGGGCGTCCGCCGTTACATTCAACAGTCGAGCGGGTTCTTTCTCGCGGCCGGCAACGGATTGGCCGAAGAGTCGGAACGCCTGGCGACGGATGCGACGCCGGCGATTGCCGCGAATTCCGACACCTACAGTCGCCTCGAGCTGCGGTTGTTTGAGCCCGGCGAAATGGAAGGGGTCGCGCTGCGGTATGGTTTCTTTTATGGTCCAGGCACGTGGTATGATCCCGCCGGAGCATGCGCGGAAGCGGCGCGACAGCGGCAACTTGCGATTGTCGGTGCGGGGGAGGGGGTCTGGTCCTGGATCCACATCGACGATGCGGCGTCGGCGACCGTGGCGGCGCTCGAAATTCCACCCGGCACTTATCAGATCGTCGACGACGATCCGCTGCCGCAGAACCAGTGGCTACCGGCGTTCGCGCGTTTCGTCAGCGCGC
Organism: Pirellulales bacterium; assembly: GCA_050248495.1. Classification (GTDB taxonomy): domain Bacteria; phylum Planctomycetota; class Planctomycetia; order Pirellulales; family Lacipirellulaceae; genus DASYDU01. The sequence continues at coordinate 15,237 of JBFWSG010000018.1, forward strand.
CTGAGCCGCCGCGGATCACAGAGGAAGAGGCCCGTCGGGCGCTCGGCGAAGATGCGGTTTACTATGCGACCAAGCTCCGCGGCGCGTCGAATGCCAAAGCGAAGGCCACTTTCGGCTTTTCGCCTCGGCGGTTGGAGTGGCTCGACGCTTAAGTTTCGTTCGTCGTGGATCGTGCGTCGCGCGGCGTGCCGGCCAACTCGTCAATCGCCGTCGACGGCGACGTCGACAACAAAATCGGAACGGAGAAAATTGCGGCCCAAGAGGAGCGGATAGTTCATCTTCCCGCGATTGTTCAGCGTCACCAGCACCATTCGTTCAAAATCGTTCCAGCGGAAGGAGAGCGGCACCTTGTACCGCTCTTCCGCGTGATCGGAGGTGCGCACCAGCGCACAGCAATCGACCACGCTCTCGATCCACTGCGACGCGCCTTCGTGGTTCGTGACCTTGAAGCGAATCTCCTTGCCGACGTTGTCGAGCATCGAATGGGCTTCGTGGGGAATGACATACTCATCGACGTGCAGCGAGCAAGTGTGTGCGCCCGTGTCGACACGGGCCTGAAATTCGAGGTCGCTTTGCGCTTCGTAGACCGTCGCGGTGGCGCCGATCACATATTTCATGCGGGCGTGCGGCCAGTTCTCCGGCACGATCGCCAGCGACCGGGGAGCGAATAGATTGAGGCCGACTTCTTGCTGCGCCATGCCAATCACCAACGGCGCGGCGTCGATCGGTGTATTAAGCGCAAGCTCGCGATAGGACGCGGGCAATAGATTCGCGCTTTGTGTGTCCGCCAGTTGCGAGATGATCGATTCGTGCGGCCGACGCGCGGCAACTTGAGTCGGCGACTCTGCCGGCATGATATAGGCAGCGAGGCCGGCCAGAGCGGCTCCGGCCGCAGCCAGCGCGACTGCCACTGGCCAACGTTGGAAAATCGGTTTTTTCACGGCCTCGACCTCATTCGTCGAACGGCGGCAAAGGGCCGGAATGGAGCCTGTTTCCCAGTGAGGCGCACCCTGCTGCAGCGAGAGTCGCCACTTGACGTGTGCAACCTACCGTAACACTGCGTCAGGGCCGGGTCAACCAAATCGAACGGCCGCGACAACTGCACGTATGCGCGGCAGCAGTGAAGGCCTCTTCAGCAGGGTTGTGTAGTAAGAGCAAATTTGTGCCGGCGCGATTTGCGGCTATAACACGTTGCTGCGTCACAATTTTCCACCTACTGTACGAACTGTCACCCCAGGATTTACACGTTCCGGCATGAAAGCTGCATTTTCGCAGCGACTCCTTGCGGGAGCAAAGGGGGCGTGCGCGTTGCGTGCCAAGAACAACGCGCAGGCCATCCGCAAGGGAGAGGGTTTGCTGCGCAAAGCGTGGATTGCTTTGGCGGGAATGAGAAGCGCTTGTGCGGTCTGGGAGTAGCATGGCCTACCGCCGCGGCGCAAATTTGATCGCGGTTTTGGCCGGCGGTGCCGCGGTCAGCAGTTCGACGGCGTTGACCATTTGACGGTCGGCGGCCGCGAGGCGATTGACCATCTCGCCCTGGATCGTGACGGCCAGCGACACGCGGTTGCCAGCTTCGGGCGCCACCAGATAGTAGTGCCATTCGAGCGGCACTTCTTCCGTCGCGCCTCGGACGACGATTTCCAGGCAATGGTTGCCGAACGAGTTGGTCCATTGGCGGCTGGAGACCAGCTCGCCAAAGTTATCCTTCATGGCGAAGCGGATGTCGCGCTCGAATTCTTCGAGCGTGGTCTGCCGGCCGGCGCTTTTGGACGGCAGGCTGGTGATCGTGCATTGGGCCAGAAGATCGCCGCGGTCGACCAGGCGCAGAACCGTCGACTCGCGGCCCTCTCGGGTGACGTACCAGCGACGGTCGTGCTGCAGGCGGTAGCCCTGCTTGGTCGGTTCGAGGCGGAGCGTGTCCAGCTGCAGATCGCTTCGAGAGAGCAGCGGCATGATCGTGGCCGGCAAGAGATGCGGTGACGATTCGAGCGGCTTCAGGTTGACGCGGAGCTTGGCGACACCTTCGAGCCCGGGCGTCGCGGCGCCGATCGAACGCTTTTCTTTGACCGCCAGGTTGAAGCGAGTCACGCGGCGCAGTTTTCGATCGAAGAGATAGACGCCGCGGACCTCCATCTCGGTCGCAGTGCCGTCGGCCGTGCCGACCACTGCCCCAGCCAGGCGGACCAGGGCAAAATCATGGTTGAACTTGTCGAGCGTGCTTTGCACTTCCGTGGCGGCGACCGAGTCCATCGAGAGGATCGCGGCCATCGTGTTCGGATCGGCGGGCCAATTCTCGTTTGTCGCGACGGCTCGACCGGGAAGCAAGGCATCGAGCGCGAGCGAGTCGCCCGTGACGTCGATCAGGTCGAGCTCTTCGCGATTGAGCAGTCCGCCAGCCGCGGCGAAGCTGAGTCGGCCGCCCGGATTCTGGGCCACGACCAGGCGCCGGTCGTCGGAGAGCTGGGGAGTCTTGCCGGACTTGTCGACTTTCAGCACTGCCCCGGCTTCCTTGTAGTAGCGGACCGATCGCGTGGCGAGGGCGCCAGAGGTCGGCGCGGTGCGGTGCTCGTCATAGACCAGCTTCGCCGAGACGCTCATCGGCAAATCGCGTTCTTCTGCTTGTTTCTCCGACTGTTCTCGCAGCTTCATTGTGCCGCCCATTTCCAGCTCGACGGTCACCTCGGCGAAGTCGCGCTCCGAAACGCGTGGCGTGAGGTCGACGGTCGATTCCGCGACCTCGGCTGCCCGCGACTTGGGCGTGACGAGTGCCAAAAGGAGCAGCAGCGGCGTCGCACGGCGAAGGACAGCAGTCATCGCATACCTCGGTTAACAGGAAATCACGGGTCGCGGTTAGTGGGCAAATGGAGGACACCTGGGCAGCGCCGCGGCCGTATCCGGTAAAATCGACCGCCGACCGCCCGACTGTCCAGCGCAAAGCCGTGCCGAAATGTCCGAGGAATTCGGGGCGGGGAATAAGATAAACTTGGTAATATGAGTGGTTTGGTGTACTTTCTGCGATTAGGGTGGCCGGGCTGGCACCTCTGTGCGTTGTAAGTTATTCTCTGCAAACGACATGCGATGCAATTGAAGTGGCGTGATAGCAGTTACTGGCGTTAAAATCCCCGAATTCGCGCGAACTTTCTCTCGATCCAAAACGACTTACTTGCGTAGTACTAGGTGGCGTTGCAAGCCTTGACTCTTCTGGGGCAGAAGTCTATCCGGCGCGGCGAATTGCCGCGTCCTGAGCGCTTTTGTGCGAAGCAAGTTTTGGCTGCGCGTAACGAATTACGAGTTTGGCGGTCTAAGTGACAACCGCGCGGAACTTCCGCCGTAGTAGAAAATCGGAAGGAGATTGGAGACCGGAACAGAGATTGCTGCTTATCGAATGCACGTAGGCCCGCCCGGGAAGAGTTTTGGGACGAAGGGGCGAGCAAGTGGGCGATGGATTCGCAAGGAACACCACACGAGCGCAGGAAGACAGTAGCAGAGAAAGAGGTGTGCCATGCAACGAACTTACCATAGCCCAGTTTTGCGTGATCTATGCGACCAGCAGATCCGCTTCGCGCCGAATGACCAGCGCCTTCAACAGGTGGAGGTCGCGGAGCGCCTGATCAGCGAGATCGATCCGCAGAAGGTCTATACCTACGAATACATTTGCTTCCGCATCACCGGCTATCGACCGGATGCGTATGCCCGGACGCAAATCACCGGCGCCGACCTGCTGCACGACCTGCACTTGTTTGTCGAGGATCTGTCCGATGCGACCGAACAAAAGGTCGAGAACATCGGCGAGCAGGTGCTGACGGTCGAAGAGCTGGCCAAGCAGTTCAACGTCTCGACCAAGACCATCGCCCGGTGGCGCGAGTTGGGCCTGGTGAGCCGACGGCTAGTGTTTGACGGCCGGAAGCGCGTCGGGTTCCTGCGGTCGAGCGTCGACCGGTTCGTGAAGAACAACCAGGAACGTGTGGTCCGCGGTGCGCGGTTCAGCCAACTGACCGACGAACAGCGGCAAGAGATCATCGACCGCGCTCGCCGAATGGCTGCAGCCGGCGGTGGACAGTCGGAAATTGCCCGGCGCCTGGCTAAGCGGACCGGACGGAGCGTCGAGACGATTCGTTCGACGATCCGCCAGTTCGACAAGGAAAATCCCGAGCTGGCCGTGTTCCCGGATTTGACCGGGCCGCTCAACGAAGCGCAGAAGACGCGGATTTACCAGGCGTTCAAGCGCGGCGTGAGCGTCGAGAAGCTGGTCAAGCAGTTTGGCCGCACCAAGACGACGATCTACCGCGTGCTGAACGAAGTTCGCGCGCAGCGGATCGTGGAATTGCCGCTGGACTTCATTCCGAATCCGCGGTTCGCTCGCAAGGGGGCCGAGGCCGCTTGCCTGGGCCCGATGCCCGAAAGCGATACGCCGGCGCGGAAGGTGCGTCGTCCGTCGGGTTTGCCGCCTTACCTGGCGAGCCTGTACGAGATGCCGCTCCTCACCCGCGAGCAGGAACAGCACTTGTTCCGCAAGTACAACTTCCTCAAGTACCGCGCTGCCAAGCTGCGTGAAGAGCTGGACGCTGCGGCGCCGAAGTCGTCGCTGATGGACGAGATCGAAGCGCTCTATCAGCAAGCGATCGAGATGAAGAACGAGATTGCCCGGGCGAACCTGCGGCTGGTGGTTTCGATCGCCAAGCGGCACGTCACGCCGGATCAGAATTTCTTCGAGCTCGTGAGCGACGGCAACGTTTCGCTGTTGCGGGCGATCGAGAAGTTCGACTTCGCGCGGGGCAACAAGTTCAGCACCTACGCCAGCTGGGCGATCATGAAGAACTTCGCGCGGACGATTCCGGGCGAGTTCAAGCACCGCGATCGCTACCGCACGAGCCAGGACGAGCTGTTTGCCGCGACTCCTGAGTACCGCGCCGACCACGTTTACGAGGAGGGCGCGCAGCAGACCCGCGAGGCACAGGTCGAGCGGATTCTGCGGCGGCTCGACGAGCGCGAGCAGAAGATCATCATGGGCCGGTTCGGCTTGTCGCGCGGCCAGGAACCGCAGACCTTGAAAGAGGTCGGCGCGTCGCTGGGCGTGACGAAGGAGCGGATTCGGCAAATCGAAGCCCGGGCACTGAACAAGCTGCGACTTGCGGCCCAGGAAGAAAAGATCGCGCTCGAATAAGCGCGTGGATGGTAGAACGATTGATCCGTTAGCCGGTAGGCGCGGCCCGACGCAAAGTGATGCGTCCGGTCGAGCCCGCCGGCTAACGGTGTTTTTAGGGCAATATCGCTGTTTGGGTCGCGCCCTGTTGTAGATGTATACTTACACAAAGTTGCAACTCGTCGACTGGAAGGAATCGCGAGCAACATGCCAAATTCATCGTCGACACAATCACCGGTTTCTATCTTCGCTCGGCCGATCGCGATGGAAAGGTCGGCGACGAGCGATATGGGTGAATTGTCGATACAACAGCGATCGGAACTTGTCGCCGCAGCGTGTCGGGGCGCTGCTCAGGTTGAAGCAAGTCGATTGCGAATGGGTTTGCCGCCGTCTCGCCCGGCACCGTGGCCCGAATCGACCTGGCGCTGCCTTGCGGATTGGAGCCGTCGTGTCCGAGAATCAAGATAATTGGCTCAGCGCTCCGGAGATCGCAAGTCAGTTGGCGTCAGCCCTGGACGCGGCCGGTTGTGAGTACGCGATCGGCGGCGCGCTGGCGTTGGGATTCTGGGGCGCGCCCCGCGGCACTTTGGACGTGGACGTCACGTTGTTCCTTCCGCCGAACGACGTGTCGGCTTGTGTGAACATGCTTGAGTCCGTCGGGTGCAAGTTCGACCCCGGGCTGGCAACGCGACATCTCACGGAGCATGGCTTTTGCCAGGTCGAGTTCTCCGGTGGGCGGGTGGACGTGTTCCTTCCGCTCATTGCTTTTTATGAAGAAGCGCGGCAACGAAGAAGGTCGGTCGAATTTGGCCCGCAGACGGTGCAGATTTGGGACGCCGAGACGCTCTGCGTGTTCAAAATGATGTTCTTTCGACTGAAGGATCTGGCAGACGTCGAGGAGGTTTTGCGGGTACAGGGACCCCGCCTGAACCGCGAATGGGTCAGAACGCACATCGCTGATATTTTCGGCCAGCGAGATCCGCGGTTGGCGCGATGGGATGAATTGGCGGGCGATGCGAGCCATCCGGCAGAAGGAACAGAGCCGTAGTGAGCGCCGCGGCGTCGGTTGTGCGATGACCGGCCCGCCGGCTAACGGTGTTTTGATTTGGTAAACTGGTGAAACTGTCCAGCGTCGTCGAACCAGGGCGGAAAAGAAGGTGTCCTGAGAAGGAAATTGCCGCGCGGGCGAATTTGGTGCCAAAGCGGGCTGATTGCCCGAAAAGGGGCGAAAATCCCGCTTTGGGCGGCCTTGCGGCAGGGCCGAGAACCACTATATTAACTGATTCGCACTCGGTCGCCCGCCTCGGCTAGCGTAGCTCAATTGGCAGAGCAGCTGATTTGTAATCAGCAGGTTGTGGGTTCAAGTCCCTCCGCTAGCTCGTCGTCCAATTGCCCGCTAGCCGTGGTCAAGCGCTGAGTTCGTGGCGGTGAGCCGGAAGACGGTTTGCAGCGACAGTTTGCGAGAGGCCTCGGCAAGCTGGTTCGGACCACTTACGCGTAGCACGGTTTGGTTTGTTCGTACGTTGCGATTTGCGCGCTGGAGGGAAATGGATTTGTGGCTGCGGCGCGCGGCGTTGTCAGCAGCGACGTGTTCGACGAACGAAGCGCGGGGAGTTACCGAAGCGGTCAAACGGGTCAGACTGTAAATCTGATGGCTTATGCCTTCGCAGGTTCGAATCCTGCACTCCCCATATTTGAATGCGGATTTGGGATTGCGGATTGCGGATTTGGGAAAGGTGAAACGGAAGGCGATCAGTAGAAATCCGCAATCCGAAATCGGCAATCCGAAATCGCATGCGGGTGTAGCTCAATGGTAGAGCAACAGCCTTCCAAGCTGATGACGAGGGTTCGATTCCCTTCACCCGCTTTGTGAACAGCTGTTAGCCATTAGCTTTTAGCTCCTAGCCAGAAGAAGAGGACAGGACAACCGAATTCGAGCTAATAGCTAACGGCTGATAGCTAACAGCTTTGCTCGCTGCTGTAGCTCAGTTGGTAGAGCGCGTCCTTGGTAAGGACGAGGTCATCAGTTCAAGTCTGATCAGCAGCTCTCGGCGAGGTAGTTCCCAAGGACTGCCGGCCGGACGCAAGACGACTGAAGATGAGTTTGTGACAAGCGATTTGTTGTAGGTTTCAGATTAACCGTTGTTGTTGAGTTAGGGAGCAACATGGCCAAGGACACATTTACACGGACCAAGCCGCACGTCAACGTAGGCACGATCGGTCACATTGATCACGGCAAGACGACGACCACAGGCGCGATCCTGGCGGTGCAGGCCGCCAAGGGCCTGGCCAACTTCAAGTCGTATTCCGACATCGCCAAGGGCGGTACGGTCCGCGATGCCACGAAGACGGTGACCATCGCCGTGGCCCACGTCGAGTACGAAACTCCGAAGCGCCATTACGCCCACATCGACTGCCCGGGCCACGCCGACTTCATCAAGAACATGATCACCGGCGCCGCCCAGATGGACGGCGCGATCCTGGTCGTGTCGGCGGCCGACGGCCCGATGCCGCAGACCCGCGAGCACATCCTGCTGGCCCGCCAGGTCGGTGTGCCCCGGATCGTGGTGTTCCTCAACAAGTGCGACCTCGTGGACGATGAAGAGCTGCTCGACCTGGTGGAGCTCGAAGTTCGCGAGCTACTCACCAAGAACGAGTTCCCCGGCGACGAGGTGCCGATCATCCGCGGCGCCGCCAAGGGTGCTTACGACAATCCTTCGGACCCCGAAGCGTCGAAGTGCATCGGCGAGCTGATGGACGCGATCGACGCCTACATTCCGGAACCGGTTCGTGAAGTCGACAAGCCGTTCCTGATGGCGATCGAAGACGTGTTCTCGATCGAAGGCCGCGGTACCGTGGCCACCGGTCGTATCGAGCGCGGCATCGTCAAGGTCGGCGACACGGTCGACATCATCGGCCTCGAAGCTGCCCCGAAGTCGACGACCTGCACGGGCGTCGAAATGTTCAACAAGACGCTCGATCAGGGCCAGGCGGGCGACAACGTCGGCTGCCTGCTCCGCGGTGTGAAGCGCGAAGACATCCAGCGCGGCCAGGTATTGGCCAAGCCGGGCTCGATCACCCCGCACACCAAGTTCGAGGCCGAAGTGTACGTGCTCTCGAAGGAAGAAGGTGGCCGCCACACGCCGTTCTTCAGCGGCTATCGGCCCCAGTTCTACTTCCGCACGACGGACGTGACCGGCTCGGCCAATCTGTTGGGCGGCGCCGAAATGTGCATGCCGGGCGACAACGCACGGCTGAACGTTGAGCTCTCGAAGCCGATCGCCATGGACGAAGGCGTCCGCTTCGCCATCCGCGAGGGCGGCAAGACGGTCGGTTCGGGCGTCGTGACGAAGATCGTAGAGTAAATGACGAAGTACGAATGACGAATGACGAATGTGGGGGACGAAGTTTTCTACAATTCGTCATTCGACATTCGGGAATTGGTCATTTGCCTAGGGGCGTAGCTCAATTGGCAGAGCACCGGTCTCCAAAACCGGGGGTTGTGAGTTCGAATCCCACCGCCCCTGCTAGTTAAGTTGTTTGCGGGCGGTTTGATTGTTTGCAGCTGTGGTTGTCTGCAGCCAGGATGGCCGCGACGGAAACGTACGAGGACGCGACGTGGGCGCTTTTGTCCAGGAATTGTTTCGCTTTGATTTGTACAAGCGGAGCCAGGGGAAGATCGCCCGGCAGGTGACGTTTGCTGCGCTGGCGCTGATCATCGTGCTGGCGGCCTGGTGTCTCAACGATTTTTACGAAAATCGAGTGGGCAGCGGCAATTTCAGCAAGTACGTCGTGCCTTTGACGCTGCTCGTGGGCGGCCTGTGGGTCAGCTTCCGGGCTGTGCAGATGCCGAGCTTCGCCGATTTTTTGATTTCCGTTGAAGCCGAGATGAACAAGGTGTCGTGGCCGACCTGGACCGAGCTGATTCGGTCCTCGATCGTCGTGATCCTGATGATTTTCATCCTGGCGACCGTGTTGTTCTTTTACGATTTTGCCTGGAAGTTCCTGCTCGAGCGCGTGTTGCATTTGAAGTAGCGCTGGGCGAGCGGGAAAGACTTCGGACCGATCCAAAGTGACCGACGAACCGAACAAATTGGCCGAGGAAGTCGCGGAAGACGTCGCCACCAATGGCGCCGCGGCCGCCGATTCCGCGCCGATCGAAGCCGTTGAGAGCGACTTGCCGGACGGTTACGCCGAGGACACCGACGTCCGCATGTCGAGCATCGAGGAGCCGATCGCCGAAGAAGCGGCTGCTTACGAAGAGGCGGAAGAGGCCATCGAGGAGGACCAGGCGGAGGCGGCTGAAGAGGAAGCTGTCGAAGAGCCGGAGACCGACAAGGGACCGGTTTACATGGCTCCGCCCGAGGATGATGAGATCCGCATGGATTGGTACATCCTCAAGGTGCAGTCGAACCGCGAGCGGTCGATCGCCGAGGCCTTGGAGCGGAAGTTCGCGATCGAAGGCCTCAGCAAGTACTGCGATCAGATCATCGTGCCGACCGAAAAGGTGACCGAGTTCAAAGGCGGCAAGAAGAAGATCGTCGAGCGAAAGCTCTACCCGGGCTACATCGTCGTGCACATGCACATCAACGACGACACGTGGTTTGCGGTGCGGGAGACGTCGGGCGTCGGCGACTTCACGGGTGCCGGCGGCAAGCCGACACCGATGCTGCAGAGCGAAGTCAATCGCATCGTGCAGACCGAGGCGGAAGAAACGACCGAAGCGCCGAAGCTCGACATCAAGTTCACGACCGGCGACAAGGTGAAGGTCAAAGAAGGCAATTTCGAGAGCTTCGAAGGCGAAGTTGGCTCGATCGACGAGGCCAGCGGCCGCGTGACCGTGATGATCAACATCTTCGGCCGCAGCACCCCGGTGGAACTCGAATACTGGCAAATTGAAGCAATGTGAGGAGAAAGGTGTCAGGTGTCAGGTGTCGGGTGTCAGTAAGCATTCTGATACCTGACACCTGACACCTGACATCTGCAGCCATGGCAAAACAAATGGTCGGTAGTGCGAAGTTCCAAATCCCCGGCGGGCAGGCCACGCCCGCGCCGCCGGTGGGTACTTCGCTCGGCAAGTTCGGCATCAACCTGGGCCAGTTCGTCCAGCAGTTCAACGATCGGACGAAGGAAGCCGGCGGGATGATGATCCCGGTCGTGGTGACGGTTTACAACGACCGTTCCTTCGAATTCATCACCAAGAGCCCGCCCGCGGCCGTGCTCTTGAAGAAAGCAGTGGGCCTCGCCAAGGGCTCGGCGGTGCCGAACAAGGACAAGGTCGGCACGGTCACCAAGGCCCAGCTGGAAGAAATCGCCAAGATCAAGATGAACGACATTAACTCGCGCGACGTCGAGCATGCGGCCCGCATGATCGCCGGCACGGCCCGCAGCATGGGTTTGAACGTCGAAGGTTAATCGCAGATTTAGCGGCGGAGCTTGCTCCGCACGGCAAGACAACGACAGACATTTTCGGGGTGGCATATGCCCATTCAGTCCAAACGATATCGTAAGCTCGCCGAGAAAAAGAAGGACGACGCGCTGCCAATCGCCGAGGCGGTGAACGTGCTCAAGAACTACGGCGGCACGAAATTCGATCAATCGGTCGAGATCGCCATCCGGTTGGGCGTCGATCAGGCCCAGGCCGACCAGATCGTCCGCGGCTCGATCGTCCTGCCACACGGCATCGGCAAGGCGCAGCGAATCCTGGTGTTTGCCAAGGGTCCGAAAGCCGACGAAGCCAAAGCGGCCGGCGCTGACTATGTCGGTGAAGACGAGCTGGCGAACAAGGTCAAGGATGGCTGGACTGATTTCGACGTCTGCATCGCGGCCCCGGACATGATGAAGCTAGTGGGCCCGTTGGGCAAAGTGCTCGGCCCCCGTGGTCTGATGCCTTCGCCCCGCGCGGGTACGGTGACGCCCGACGTCGCCAACACGGTGAAGGAATACAAGGCCGGCAAGGTCGAGTTCCGCAACGACAAGGCGGGCAACGTCCAGGCCGCGATCGGCAAACTCAGCTTCGACGCGCCGAAGCTGATCGACAACATCCAGGCCTTCGTCGACAAAGTGCTGGCCCTGAAGCCGCACTCGGTAAAAGGCACCTACGTGAAAAGTGCTCACATCAGCGCGAGCATGAGCCCCAGCGTGCGGTTGGCAGTTTGATGCTGGGTGCTAGATGCTGGATGTTAGTTGTCCAGCGTTAGTTGCCAGCGACGAGAATCGAATATCGAGCATCCAGTCATGAGCAAATACGTCAAAGACCTGATCACAACGGAATTCAAGCGGCGGCTCGACGGCGTCGAGGACGCGCTGTTGGTGAACGTGGTGGGGATGCCCAACGAACAGAACGTCGCGCTGCGCCGGCAGCTGCGGCAGAAGAAGATCAACCTGATGGTGATCAAGAACAGCCTGGCACGGCGGGCCACCGAAGGCACCTCGCTCGCGCCGGCGTTCGAGGGCGCCGCGGGTACGCTGGCCGTGATCTGGGGCGGCGAAGACTTGGTCTCCCTGGCCAAGGAAGTCGTGCGGATCGCCGGCCTCAAGGAGTTCGAGCCGTTCAAGCCGCAGGGCGGCGTGATGGACGGCCAGAAGCTCTCGCCGGAAGAAGTCACCCAAGTCAGCAAGTGGCCCAGCCGGGCCGAGCAGCTGAGCATCCTGGTGGGCCAGATTTTGAGCCCGGGAGCGAACCTGTCGGCCGCTTTGCTGGGCCCCGGCAAGAAGCTCAACAGCCAAATCAAGAAGAAGGGCGAAGGCGCCGAGGACGAAGCCCCGGCTGCTGCAGCCGCCCCACCGGAAGCTGCCGCGGGAGACGCTCCCGCCCCGGCCGCCGAGTAACCTTGCCTGCCGCGGGATAATTACCGTGGCAGCAGGCATTGCAACCGAACACCGTCTGAGTAAGTGAGTTTAGAGACAAGACGACCAATCACGATTCGCCCGCCGACTCACCGGCCGGCGCGAGCCCACAAAATCCACAGACCCAGTAACGAGAAAGGGCCCTTCCACCAGAAAGGGAAAGACCAGCCATGTCGACCGAAACTGCAGAATTCCCGGCCGCCACGAAGACGCTTGGCGATCAGATTGCGGGACTCACGCTGAAGGACGCCAAGATCCTCAGCGACTATTTGAAGGAAGTGTACGGCATCGAGCCGGCCGCGGGCGGCGCTGTTGTGATGGCTGCCGGCGGCGGCGGTGGCGGCGGAGCGGCGGAAGCCGTCGCCGAAAAGACCGAGTTCGACGTCGTGTTGGAAGGCTTCGGCGACAACAAGATCGCCGTGATCAAGGTCGTCCGCGGTGCGACCGGTTTGGGCCTCAAGGAAGCCAAGGACCTGGTCGAGGGCGTTCCCAGCAAGGTCAAGGAAGGCATTTCGAAGGCTGACGCTGAGAAGCTCAAGAAAGAGCTGGAAGATTCGGGCGCGAAGGTAGCGATCAAGTAGATCGAGGCCGTCGTTGTGACGGCGGCTTCCTCGGCGGCGCGCGATGGCGCGAATCGCCGAAATGGCGGCTGCCGTGTGTCCCATTCTTCAAGCGCAGGAGCGAATGGCGCGGTGTCATTCGGTCTTGCGTGAATGCGGCCAGCGAATTGCATGAGCCTCTTTCGATCGCTTGCATATCATTTCTGCCTGTCAGGTTTAGCGCAGGGTTTGCTGCTGCGCGCAAGGGGGCGCGTGCGCGCCATCGTTTCGACAGGTCAGGTTTCTATCCATTGGCCTTGGAGTGAGTGAATCCTATGGCAGTCACGGCCCAACGACGTTTGGAACCCACCACGACCCGCCAATTCGGCAGCATCCGCGAGGCGTTCGCGATCCCCGATCTGACGAAGATTCAGACCGAGAGCTACGCCCGCTTCCTGCAATACGATACCCCCGCCGACAAGCGGAAGGACGAGGGGCTCGAAGGCGTGCTGCGCGAAATCTTCCCGATCGAGAGCTACGACAAGAAGCTCACGCTCGACTATCTGCGATACGAGCTGGGCAAGCCGCGCTACGAACCGGATGAGTGCCGCCAGCTGCGGCTGACCTACGGGCGGCCGTTCCGCATCTGGCTGCGGCTCAACAAGGAGCAGCCGATCGAGGAAGAAGTCTACCTGGGCGATTTGCCGATCATGCTCGGCGGCGGCGAATTCATTATCAACGGCGCCGAGCGCGTCGTGGTCAGCCAGCTCCACCGCAGCCCCGGTATCGACTTCGTTTCCGAGATGGAAGCCGGCGAGCGCCGCATGCACAGCTGCCGGGTGATTCCCGAGCGCGGCAGCTGGATCGAAATCAACACCACCAAGAAGGACAGCATCACGGTCCGCATCGACCAGAGCGGCAAGTTCTCGGTGATGACGCTGCTGCGGGCGATGGACCCGAAGTACGGACAGGACGCCGAGATCCTCCGCACGTTCTATGAAACCAACAAGCAGAAGATCGTCGACGGCCGCAGCGCCGCGAAGATCGAGGACAAGTACGCGGTCGACGACATCGTCTATCCGCCCGGCACCGAACGCGCGGGCGAGATCATCGTCGAGAGCGGCCACAAAGTCAGCAAAGCCAACGCCGAAGCGATCGCCGCTTCGGGCGTGAAGCTGGTCGAAGTGATGGACCCGCCGCCGACGCCGCTGCTCCTGAACGCACTGGCCGACGACAACACGGCGAGCCACGAGGAAGCGCTGCTCAGGATTTACCAGCGGCTGCGTCCCGGCAATCCGCCGCAGCTGGAAAAGGCCAAGGCCTTGTTCCACGAGAAGTTCTACGACACGAACCGCTACCGGCTCGGTCGCGTGGGCCGCTTCCGCATCAACCGCAAGCTGGGTCTCAACGTGCCGGAGGACGAGATGGTCCTGCGGCCCGAGGACTTGATCAACGCGGTGAAGTACGTGCTCGGGCTGGCGGTCGGCGACACCAACTCGGCGGTCGACGACATCGATCACCTCGGCAACCGGCGCCTGCGAACGATCGACGAGCTGGCCTGCGACGAAATGCGCAAGGGCTTTTTGAAGCTCCGCCGCACGGTGCAGGAGCGGATGAGCCTCAAGGACATCGAGGACATGACGCCGCGGAGCTTGATCAACCCGAAGAGCATCTCGGCGGCGATCGAGTACTTCTTCGGCCGCGGCGAGCTCTCGCAAGTCGTCGACCAGACGAACCCGCTCTCGATGCTCACGCACGAACGCCGTTTGTCGGCGCTCGGCCCGGGCGGTTTGAACCGCAAGCGGGCTGGCTTCGAAGTCCGCGACGTCCACATTTCCCACTACGGCCGCATCTGCCCGATCGAGACGCCGGAAGGCACGAACATCGGTTTGATTTCGAGCCTCGCCATGTACTCGGGCGTCGATGAATACGGCTTCTTGATCACGCCGTACCGCAAGGTGAAGGGCGGCAAGCTCACGGAAGAAGTCATCTGGCTTCGCGCCGATGAGGAAGCGAACGCGGTCGTGGCCTCGGCCGACGCGCCGATCGAGGGCGGAAAGATTCAGGGCGAAACGATCGTCGCCCGGCAGCATGCCGACTTCGTGCTCGTACCGGTCGACAAGATCGAGTACATCGACGTCACGCCGTCGCAGATGATCGGCGTGTCGGCCGGCTTGATTCCGTTCCTCGAGCACGACGACGCGAACAGGGCCCTCATGGGCTCCAACATGCAGCGGCAGGCCGTGCCGCTGTTGATCACCGAGCCGCCGATCGTTGGCACCGGCTTGGAAACGGACGTCGCGCTCCACTCGGGCATGATCATCCGCGCCGGCCATAAGGGCACGGTCACCTACGTCGACGCCGACCGCATCGAGATCGGCCCCGAGGTGCACCGGCTGCGGAAGTTCGTCGGTCTCAACGAACGGACCTGCCAGAACCAGAAACCGATCGTCCAGGTCGGCGACAAGGTCGAGAAGGGCCAGGTCATCGCCGACGGCGCCGCCACCTACAAGGGCGAGCTGGCCCTGGGACGCAACGTGCTCGTCGCCTTCATGTCGTGGGAAGGCTACAACTTCGAAGACGCGATCATCATCAGCGAAGAGCTGGTGAAGAACGACACCTACACCTCGATCCACATCGAGGAGTTCGACGTCGAAATCCGCGAAACGAAGCTGGGCCGCGAGGAATTCACCCGCGACATTCCCAACGTCAGCGAAAAGATGTTGCGGAACCTCGACGAGAACGGCATCGTCCAGATCGGCACCTACGTCGAGCCGGGCGACATCCTGGTCGGCAAGGTCTCGCCCAAGAGCAAGACCGAACTCACGCCAGAAGAAAAGCTGCTCCACGCGATCTTCGGCCGGGCCGGTGAAGACGTGAAGAACGATTCGCTCGAAGTGCCGTCCGGCGTCGAGGGCATCGTCATCGACACGCAGCGATTCTCGCGCCGCATGAGCCTTTCGGAGGATCAACGCAAGGAGTTCGAGCGTTCGCTCAAGGTGGCCGAAAAGGAAGGCAACGAAGCGATCGCCACCTCCTTCGGTGCGATGATCAGCGAGCTGGAAAAGGTATTGGAGCGGAAGATCACGGACGACGACGGCAACTCGCTCGTCCACGAGCAGGATCCCGCCTACGTCGCCGAGCGGGCGAACACCTTCAAGTTCGACGCGATCGACATCCGAAGCCCGCAGCGGAAGAAGGACGCCGAGAAGCTCTACAAGCAGCTCTGGCCGAGCGTCGAAGAAGCGATCGACGCCCGCGACCGAAAGCTGAACTCGATGAAGCGCGGCGACGAGCTCCGCAGCGGCGTGCTGCAGATGGTGAAGGTCTACATCGCCACGAAGCGGGTGATCTCGGTCGGCGACAAGATGGCCGGCCGCCACGGGAACAAGGGCGTGATCTCGAAGATCTTGCCGGTCGAGGACATGCCGTTCCTCGAGGACGGCACGCCGATCCAGATCATGCTCAACCCGCTGGGCGTGCCGAGCCGCATGAACGTGGGCCAGATTCTCGAGACCCACCTGGGCTGGGCCGGCGCGAAGCTCGGCTTCCGCGCGGTGACGCCGGTGTTCGACGGGGCCTCGGAGGCCGACATCAACACGGCGCTCGACGAGGCTGGCTTGCCGAAGCACGGCAAGGCGAAGCTCTTCGACGGCCGCACGGGTGAGGCGTTCGAGCAGGAAACGACGGTCGGCTACATCTACATGCTCAAGCTGCATCACTTGGTGGACGACAAGGTCCACGCCCGCAGCACGGGCCCGTACTCGCTCATCACCCAGCAGCCGCTGGGCGGCAAGGCGCGGTTCGGCGGGCAGCGGTTCGGCGAGATGGAGGTCTGGGCGCTGGAGGCATACGGCGCCGCCTACATCCTGCAGGAACTATTGACCGTCAAGAGCGACGACGTCGAAGGCCGGACCAAGATTTACGAGTCGATGGTCAAGGGCGAGAACACCCTGGAAGCGGGGACGCCGGCGAGCTTCGACGTATTGACCAACGAAATCCGCGGCTTGGGGCTGAATATGCAGCTCGAAAAACGCCGGGTGTAAACCATATCCGCATCGATCCGATCAACTTTCGCCCTGTTCCAGGAGCGTAGAATATGAGCATGCTAGAAACCGCCAGTTACGATCGCATCAACGACTACGCGTCGGTGAAGATCAGCCTCGCCCGGCCGCACGATATCCGCAGCTGGTCGTTCGGCGAAGTGAAGAAGCCCGAAACCATCAACTACCGCACCTACCGTCCGGAAAAGGACGGTCTGTTCTGCGAGCGGATCTTCGGACCGGAAAAGGACTGGGAGTGTGCCTGCGGCAAGTACCGCGGCATGAAGTACAAGGGCATGATCTGCGATCGCTGCGGCGTGAAGGTCACGCACAGCCGCGTCCGCCGCAAGCGGATGGGCCACATCGAGCTCGCTGCTCCGGTCGTCCACATCTGGTTCTTCAAGGCCATGCCCAGCCGCTTGGGCAGCCTCTTGGCCATGAAGACCACCAGCCTCGAGAAGGTGATCTACTTCCAGGACTACGTGGTCACCAACCCGGGCGACACCGCGCTCAAGCCGCAACAGCTACTCACGGAAGAAGAGTACCGCGCCGCCCGCGAGCAATACGGCGAGGGCTCTTTCGAGGCCGCGATGGGCGCCGAAGCGATCCGCAAGTTGCTCCAGTCGCTCGACCTGGTGAAGCTCTCGGAGGAGCTCCGCGTCGAGCTTAAGGAAACCGGCTCGAAGCAAAAGGCGAAGGACCTCATCAACCGCCTCAAGACGGTCGAGGCGATCCGCGATTCGGACAACAAGCCGGAGTGGATGGTGCTGGATGTGATCCCGGTCATCCCGCCGGATCTGCGCCCGCTGGTGCTGCTCGACAGCGGCAACTTTGCGACGAGTGATCTCAACGATCTCTACCGCCGCATCATCAACCGCAACAATCGGCTCAAGAAGCTGGTCGACCTCAACGCGCCGGAAGTCATCATCCGCAATGAGAAGCGGATGCTGCAGCAATCGGTCGACGCGCTGTTTGACAACAACCGCTGCAAGCGCCCGGTGCTTGGCTCCTCGAACCGCCCGCTCAAGTCGCTCACCGACATGATCAAGGGCAAGCAGGGCCGGTTCCGCGAAAACCTCTTGGGTAAGCGCGTCGACTACTCGGCCCGCTCGGTGATCGTGGTCGGTCCGTACCTCAAGCTGCACCAGTGCGGCCTGCCGAAGAAGATCGCGCTGGAGTTGTACCAGCCGTTCATCATCCGCCGCCTTAAAGAGCTCGGCCACGCCGACACGATCAAGAGCGCAAAGAAGATGCTGGAGCGCAAGGATGACGAAGTGTGGGACATCCTCGAAGAGGTGATCCGCAATCATCCGGTGCTGCTGAATCGCGCCCCGACGCTCCACCGCATGGGCATCCAGGCCTTCGAGCCGATCCTGGTGGAAGGCAACGCGATCCAGCTCCATCCGCTGGTGTGCAAGGGCTTCAACGCCGACTTCGACGGCGATCAGATGGCAGTCCACCTGCCGCTGTCGATCGAGGCTCAAGTCGAAGCCCACACGCTGATGATGAGCACGCACAACATCTTCAGCCCGGCCAACGGCGCCCCGATTATCAGCCCGTCGCAGGACGTGGTGATGGGTTGCTACTACCTGACGATGAGCGTGCCCAGCGCGCCCGGCGACGACATGGTCTTCAGCTCGATGGAAGAGGTCGAAATGGCCTACTCCGCGGGCAAGGTCCACACCCACGCCCGGATCAAGGTCCGCCTGCCGAAGTATCGCTGCCTCCGCGAGGAGCTCGATAACGACAAGGCGTACGGCGCGGTAATTACCACGACCGTCGGCCGCGTGATCTTCAACATGGTGCTGCCGAAGGGCATGCCCTACTACAACATCGCGCTGCGGTCGAGCGCTTTGGCGAAGGTCATCAGCGACTGCTACCAGTTCCTGGGCCGATCGAAGACGATCTCGCTCCTGGACGACATGAACCAACTTGGCTTCCGCCAGGCGACGCGCAGCGGCTTATCCTTTGCCACGGACGACTTGATTACGCCGGAAGCGAAAGGCCGCATCATCGCCGCGGCCGAAAAGGAAGTGCTCCGCAAGAACAAGCTCTACCAACGCGGTATCATCACCGAGGGCGAGCGCTACAACCAGGTGCTCGACGCCTGGACTCACGCCCGTGAGCAGATCACCGCAGAAATGATGACCGCGCTGGAAAGCGACTTCCGCACCGGCCAGTACGTGAACCCGATCTTCCTGATGGCCCACTCCGGTGCCCGCGGTGGTGTCGAGCAGATGCGTCAGCTCGGCGGCATGCGCGGTCTGATGGCCAAGCCGTCCGGCAAGATCATCGAGACGCCGATCAAGGCGAACTTCCGCGAAGGCCTCACGGTGCTCGAGTATTTCAGCTCGACTCACGGCGCGCGGAAGGGCCTGGCCGATACGGCCCTCAAGACGGCCGACTCGGGCTACCTCACTCGTAAGCTCGCCGACGTGGCGCAAAACGTCGTCATCACGATGGACGACTGCGGCACCACGCAGGGTATCACCAAGGGCATCATCTACCGCGGTGAAAAGGTCGAAGTGGGCCTGGCCGACTCGATTCGCGGCCGGGTGAGCCGCGCCAACATCGTCAACCCGATTACCGACGAGCAGATCGTCGGCGAAAGCGAGTTGATCACGGCCGACATCGCCCGCAAGATCGAAGAGTTGGGCCTGGAAAAGATCCAGGTTCGCAGCGGTCTGACTTGCGACGCGCCGCTGGGCATCTGCCGCAAGTGCTACGGCATGGACCTCTCCACGGGCGCGCTTGTGGAAGAGGGCATGGCGGTCGGCATCATCGCCGCTCAGAGCATCGGCGAGCCGGGCACGCAGCTCACGATGCGGACGTTCCACATCGGCGGCGTCGGTCAGCACGACGTCGAGCAGAGCGACATCAAGGCCAAGCGCGGCGGTATCGTCAAGTACACGCGGCTCAAGGTCGTGACGAACGACGCGGGCGACCGCATCGTGCTCACGCGGAACGGCGAGGTTTCGCTCGTCGACGAAAAGGGGCGTGAAGTCGAGAAGTACGAGGTTCCCGCCGGCGCTATCTTGAAGGTCGACGAGAACCAGACCGCAGCGGCCGGTGCCGTGCTCTGCGAATGGGACCCCCACAGCATCCCGATTCTCGCCGAGACCGGCGGCAAGGTCCGCTTCGAGGACCTCGTCGAAGGCCAGACGATGCGGGCCGAAAAGGACCCGTCGGGCCACATCCGCTACGTGATCATGGAGCACAAGGGCGACATGCATCCGCAGGTGGTCGTCGAGGACCCGGCCGACGGCAAGATTCTCGACTTCTACTACATGCCCGAGCGGGCCCACTTGGAAGTCGAAGAAGGCCAGGTCATCACGCCGGGCGCGATGGTCGCCAAGACGCCCCGCGAAGCCTCCGGCACGCAGGACATCACCGGCGGTTTGCCCCGCGTCACGGAAATCTTCGAGGCCCGCAAGCCGAAGGACCCGGCGGTCATCGCCGAGATCGACGGCACGGTCGAGCTGCTTTCCGAAAAGAAGCGTGGCAAGCGCTCGATCATCGTCCGCAGCGAAAGCGGCATCGAACGCGAGCACTTGATCACGCACAACAAGCACTTGCGCGTCCACTCGGGCGACATCGTGCGGGCAGGCGATGCGCTCGTGGACGGTCCGCTGGTACCGCACGACATTTTGCGGATTTCCGGCGAAGAGGCCGTGCAGCAGTACCTCGTGCGTGAAATCCAGAACGTGTATCGCAGTCAGCGCGTCGAGATCAACGATAAGCACATCGAGATCATCGTCGCTCGCATGCTGCGGAAGGTTCGCGTCGAGAGCCCCGGCGACACCAACCTGCTCTCGGGCAGCGTGATGGATCGCTTCGACTTCCGCCAGGCGAACGAGGCTATTGCCCAGTGCCTCAAGATCACCGAGAAGGGCGACAGCGAGTTCGCCGTCGGCTCGATCGTGCCGAAAGACGTGCTGGAGCAGGCCAACTCGCAGATCGAAGCCCTCGGCGGCGCGATCGCCAAGGGCAACAAGCCGAAGCGAGCCACCGCGGCCACGCAGCTGTTGGGCATCACCAAGGCGTCGGTCCAAAGCTCCAGCTTTATCTCGGCCGCGAGCTTCCAGGAAACCACCAAGGTGCTCACCGAGGCGGCGCTCGCCGGCCGCACGGACCACCTGGTGGGCCTCAAGGAAAACGTGATCCTCGGTCACTTGATTCCGGCCGGCACCGGTTTCCGCCAGATTCACGACTCAGAGGTCCGCATCCGGCCCGAAGCGCTCGAAGCCCTGGCGGCCGAGAAGGAACGGACGCTCGAGAAGTCGTTCCCGCTGTTGGAATCGGCTCTCGCAGATCGTGGCAACGGCCACACCCACGGCGATGGCGCTGCTCCCACGCCGATGGCCCCGCCGCAACCCGCCGCACCCAGCAGCCTCGATGCGCTGTTGGGCATGGGTGGAGCGGGCGGCTTCGATGACGACGACGAAGCCGACAGTGCTGGCAATGTGGAAGCCGGCCCGGACGACCGCCCGACGCTGGACTGACGACACGTCCGCTAAATCCGTTAAGTAACTAACAGCCGGCGACCCATGCGTCGCCGGCTGTTTTTGCGCGCTGGCGTGCAGTCATTCCAAAACTTCGCGCCCTTTTCGCCGAACTCCCCTAGTGCCCGCCGCGTACCATGATACAATTGATTTAAACATCTGTTTAAAACGACTGTGTATCGTGGTAACCATATGGCGGATAACGATTTAGACAAGACGCAGGGGCGGATTCTGGAGGCGGCCGGCGAGATGTTCGCCGAGCGGGGATTCGAGTCGACGACGGTTCGCGACATCTGCCAGGCGGCGGGCGCCAACGTGGCCGCCGTGAATTACTACTTCGGCGACAAGGAGCGGCTGTACGTCGAGGCCGTCGTGCAGGCCCATCGCTGGCGATTGGACCAGGCCCAATTGCCGGAGTGGGACGCGAGCGTTCCGCCGCGGCAAAAGCTGGCCGATTTCATCGAGACCTTCTTCAAGCGCGTGCTGGGCGGGCCGGACGACACCTGGCGGACCAAGCTCGTGATGCGCGAGATCATGCAGCCGTCGAGCGCTTGTGTCGAGATTGCCCAATCGAACATCCGCCCACAGTTTGAAATTCTGCAGGGCATCCTCCGCGAGCTGCTGCCGGCCGATACGAGCGACGAAGAATTGCACCTCACGTCGTTCAGCATCGTGGGTCAGTGTCTCTTTTATCACGTGGCTGGACCGATCATCAGCAACTTGATCGAGGAGAGCGAGTACAAAACCTGGGACGTCGCCAAGCTCGCGCAGCACGTAACCAAGTTCACCCTCGCCGCGATCGACGCCAAGTGCGCTCCGCCCAAACAGGCGGCGGGAGTGAAGCGATGACCTGGATCGCGCTGAAAATGCTGACGGGTAACCGCGGCAAATACCTGGGAATCATCCTCGGCATTGCCTTCGCCACGCTCTTGATCGCCCAGCAGGCCTCGATCTTTTGTGGCCTGATGCTGCAGACGTCCGGCCAGATCCGCGACATTCAAGGCGCGGACATCTGGGTGATGGATCCTAACGTGCAGTTCTCGGACGACGTGAAGCCGCTCTCCGATAGCGACTTATACCGCGTCCGCGGCGTCGAAGGCGTGGCCTGGGCCGTGCCGCTTTACAAGGGGCTCACGCGCTCGCGCCTCGACGACGGCAATTTTCAACAAACCATTCTGCTCGGCCTTGACGACGCCACGCTTGTCGGCGGGCCGCCGGAAATGGTGCTGGGCAACATCTTCGATCTCCGCAGGCCGGACGCCGTGATCATGGACCTCGAAGGGTACAAGCTGCTCTGGCCGCACGAGGCGCCGCGCGTCGGAAAGCGGTTCGAAATGAACGACAAGGAAGCGGAAATCGTGGGCATCTGCAAGGCCAGCCGCACGTTCCAGACTTTTCCTGTCGTCTACACGCGCTATTCTCAGGCCCTGCAGTTCGTGCCGCCCGAGCGGAAGGTGCTCTCGTTCGTACTCGCGGATGTGCTGCCGGGTCAGAACGTCGACGAAATTTGCCGCCGCATCCAGAAGCAGACCGGCATGCGGGCCATGACCGGCCAGCAGTTCGAATGGGTCACGATGAAATACTTCATGGAGAAGACCGGCATCCCGTTCAATTTCGGCATCACCGTGGCGCTGGGCTTCATCGTCGGCACGGCCATCGCCGCGCAAACGTTCTACCTGTTCACGATCGAAAACATCAAGCAATACGGCGCACTCAAGGCGATGGGCGCGGGCAATTTCGCGCTCCTCTCGATGATCATGCTGCAGGCGTTGCTCGTGAGCTTTATCGGCTTCGGCCTGGGCATCGGCGCGGCGACCTGGTTTGGCAAGATTGCCACGGCGCCGGGCTCGCGTCTGGCATTTTACATGCCGGCGGAAGTGTTTGTCGGCGTGGCGCTCGCCGTCGCGGCGATCAGTATTCTTTCGAGCCTGTTGAGCATGCAGAAAGTGATGGTCGTGGAACCGGCCGTGGTGTTCCAAGGTTGAGAGAGAAGGTTTCAGGTATCAGGTGTCAGATCAAAGGAAGTGCTCAGGTCTGACTGACACCTGACACCCGAAACCCGACACCTGTATTTGAGAGTCGATATGGCGATGCTCGACGACAATCCGCTGGTTTCCTGTCGCGCCGTGACGAAGGTCTACGGCAGCGGCAATGCGGAAGTGCACGCGCTCCGCGGCGTGGACCTCGACGTCTACGGCGGCGAGCTGACGATGCTCGTCGGCCCCAGCGGTTGCGGCAAGACGACGCTGCTCTCGGTGCTTGCCGGCATCTTGCGGCCGACCGATGGCAGCGTCGATGCGCTCGGCTCCGATCTCACGAAGCTCTCCTCCTGGCAGCGGACCGCGTTTCGCCGCACGAACGTGGGCTTCGTGTTTCAGCAATTCAACTTGCTCCCGTCGCTCACGGCCGCCGAAAACGCCGCCGTGCCGCTGGTGATCCAGGGCTACTCGAAGCGCAAGGCCGTCGCCGCCGCCAAAGAGCTGCTCGAAAAAATGGGGATGGGCGACCGCATGAACAACCTCCCCGGCAAGCTTTCCGGCGGCCAGCAGCAGCGCGTGGCAATCGCCCGGGCATTGGTTCACCGGCCCCACCTATTGGTTTGCGACGAGCCAACGTCGGCGCTCGATCACAAGACCGGCCACACGATCATGGAAATCCTCCGTGGCGTGGCGATCGAAGGCGACCGGGCCGTGATCATCGTCACCCACGACAGCCGCATTTTCGAATTCGCCGACGCCATGGCCCGCATGGACGACGGCCACATCGAATCGCTGGAACGCCGCAACGAGCGCGAGCCGGCGGTCGCCGGCTCGGTTGCCCAACGGCAGCGCGCCTGAACAAACAGAGAATCGCTCGAGAAAAGAGCAGTCAAGCATGTTAACAAAAATTGGTTTGCCGATCGTGGCACTCGTGATGATCGCGTTTGCGGTCAATTTCCTGATGCACTCGAAGACGCGGATGCCGGAATTGCCGCCGCCCATCCAGCCGGCAGTGAGCCCGTTTCCCAACACCGTGGCCGGCGCCGGCATGGTCGAGCCGGAGACTGAGAACATCGCCGTCGGTTCGCCGGTGCCGGGCGTGGTGGTCGAAGTGCTGGCGAAGGTCGGGCAGAAAGTGAAGACCGGCGATCCGCTCTTCCGCCTCGACGATCGCCAACTCAAGGCCCAGCTTGCGATTCGCGAGGCGATGCTGGCCGACGCCAAGGCGCAGCTCGAAAAGCTCGACGAGATGCCCCGTAAGGAAGAACTGCCTCCCGCCGAAGCGAAGGTCCTCGAAGCCAAGGCGGACTGGGAGAATTGGGAGCAGCAGTGGTCCCGCGGCGAGCGGCTGGTGACGCAGAACGCGATGTCGGAAGAAGAATTCATGGAGCGCAAGCAGCAGGCGCTGCAGGCCCGCGAGCGATATAACAACGCGGTGGCCGCCTACGACCTGCTCAAGGCCGGGGCCTGGGAACCAGACAAACGCGTCGCCGCGGCGGCCATGAAACATGCGGCCGCTCAAATCGAAGAGACAAAAACCGATCTCGAGCGCCTGGTGATTCGGGCCTTGGTCGACGGCGAGGTGTTGCAAGTCAACGTGCGGCCCGGCGAATTCGTCGGCGCCCCGCCCACTCAGGCATTAGTCGTCCTCGGCAGCGTCAACCAGCTCCACGTCCGCGTGGACATCGACGAATACGACATCCCGCGCTTCATCAACGACGCGCCCGCTCGCGCGACGCTCAAAGGCCAGCCAAACGAATTCTTCCCGCTGCGGTTCGTGCGGATCGAGCCCTACGTGGTGCCCAAGAAGTCGCTCACCGGCGACAACACCGAACGCGTCGACACCCGCGTGCTGCAGGTGATCTACGCCATCGATACCGGCGGCAAACGCCTGTTCGTCGGCCAGCAGCTCGATGTGTTCATCGACGCGGCTCCGCCGACGGGAACGCAGGCCAACAATCTTTAGAGTCCGAGTGTGTTTTCCGAGACGACGCACATGCTAAAATGAAGTTATGAAAGTCGCTTCCGTAAAACCGTTGTCTCAATTCCGTGTCGAGCTCGTTTTCGACGACGGACTAAAGGGCATCGTCGACTTGTCATCGATCGTCGGCCGTGGCGTGTTTGCTGCATGGAACGAGCCGGGCTGCTTCGAACGAGTGTCGGTCACCGAAGATGGCGCATTGCAATGGCCGGGCGAACTCGATCTCTGCCCAGACGCCCTCTATCTGCAGCTGACGGGCAAAAAAGCCGAGGAGGTCTTCCCCGCGATTCACGATCGACTGTCTCATGCCTGAGATTTCGCGGTTCTACGGCATCGTCGTGCAGATCTATTTCGGCGATCATCCGCCCCCGCACTTTCATGCCCGATATGCGGGGCAAATCGCGAAGATCGACATCGAGACGCTGGCCGTCATCGATGGCAGTCTGCCATCGCGGGCTCTAACGCTAGTGATGGAATGGGCGGCGCTCCACCAGCAGGAGCTACGCGACGCGTTCGACCGAGCAGCTAACTTCCAGCAACCGGGAGAAATTGACCCATTACCGTAGGCGTCATCGAAAGCCCTTGTCTTGTCGTGGTATTCGCCCAATTTCCCGCCCTTGACGCCCACCCTCAATCGCGTAAACTGATTGGTTCTCGATAATTCGCCCGGCTGCGCTGGGGGAGTTTGCCACTTGGTGCCGCAGGCGGTTTGTCTGTCCGGCGAGTGGCTCGTCAGATCGTGCCGTATTGTAGATCGCGTTGCCAAAAGGGCCCCGTATGCCAACCGTGAATCAGCTCGTTCGCAAGCCGCGGCGAGCCAAGCGTAAGTTCAGCAAGTCGCCGGTGCTCGACAAGTGCCCGCAGAAGCGCGGTGTGTGCCTGTTGGTCCGCACCATGACGCCGAAGAAGCCGAACTCGGCCCTGCGGAAAATCACTCGCGTGCGGCTCTCCAACGGCAAGGAAGTCACGGTCTACATCCCCGGCGAAGGCCACACACTGCAGGAACACAGCATCGTGCTGGTGCGCGGCGGCAGAATTCGCGACCTCCCCGGCGTGCGGTACCAGGTAGTCCGCGGGGCGCGCGACACGCTCGGCGTCCAAGGCCGCAAGCAATCCCGCAGCCGCTACGGCGCGAAGAAAGGCTAGAAGGAATGACGAAGTCCGAATGACGAATGACGAATGAGGAGAATTTCGTTAACGTCACCTGGGCAAGTTATCCTTCACATTCGTCATTAGTACATTCGTCATTCGGAATTTTCCCCATGCCTCGCATTACTGCCAGTCGGAAACAGCTCAAGCCCGATCCCCGGTTCGGATCGCTGCTCGCTTCGAAGTTCGTCAATTGCCTCATGCACGGCGGCAAGAAGAGCGTCGCCCTGGGCGTCTTCTACGACGCGCTCGACATCGTCAAACAGCGCGTGCCGGAAAAGGAGCCGATCGAGGTCTTCACCCAGGCCCTCGAGAACGTCAAGCCGTCGATCGAGGTCCGCAGCAAGCGCGTCGGCGGTGCCGCCTACCAGGTGCCGATGCAGGTCAACCGCACACGGCAGCAATCGCTCGCCATCCGCTGGATCCTCTTGGCGGTGCACGAAAAGAAGGGCCGAGCCACCGCACTCAAGCTCGCCGACGAGCTGGTCGCCGCGTTCAACCGTGAAGGCGCCGCGGTCACCCGCCGCGAAAACGTCCACCGCATGGCCGACGCGAACAAGGCTTTTGCCCATTTCGCGTGGTAAGCACGAATCACAGCACGCCGCGGCTCGCCAGGGCCGCGGCGTTTTTCATGCGCTCATAGTCCGATGGCCACGCCCCTCGAAAAAATCCGTAACATCGGCATCATCGCCCACATCGATGCCGGGAAGACCACCGTCACCGAGCGGATGCTCTTCGCCAGCGGGGCGAAGCACCGCGCCGGTGAAGTCGACAAAGGGACCACGACGACCGACGACGATGCCGAAGAGGCCGAGCGCGGGATCACGATCTATTCGGCGTGCGTGCAGTTCCCCTGGAACGACGTGGTTGTGAACCTGATCGACACTCCCGGGCACGTCGATTTCACGGCCGAGGTCGAGCGCAGCCTCCGCGTGCTCGACGGCGGCGTGGTGGTCTTCAGCGCCCGCGAAGGGGTCGAGGCCCAGAGCGAAACGGTCTGGCGGCAGGCCAACAAATACCACGTGCCGCGGATCGCGTTCATCAACAAGCTCGACCGCGAAGGGGCCGATTTCGACGCGGTGTTCGAAGAGATCGAAACGCGGCTCCACGCCCGGCCCGTCGCGCTGCAAATTCCCGTCGGCCAGGGCCCGGCCCACACCGCCAAACCCTTCCGCGGCGTGATCGACCTCGTGAAGATGCGAATGCTCGCCTTCCCGCAAGGCAAGGAAGGCAACCAGATCGATCGCAGCGAGATTCCCGCCGATCTTGCCGACGACGCCCAGCTGTGGCGCGAGCGGCTCTTGGAATCGCTCTACGATTACAGCAACGAGCTGATGGAGCTTGCGCTCGCCGAGGAAGAAATCCCCGAGCCGCTGATCCACAAAGTCGTCCGCCAGGCGACCGTCCACCTGCAGATCCAGCCGGTGCTCTGCGGCTCGGCCCTGCACGGCATGGGCGTGCAGCCGATTCTGGATGCGGTCGCCGCGTACCTACCCAGCCCACTCGATATGCCGCCGGTTGAGGGCTACGACCTGAAGACCAAAGGCAAGCACAAGGGCCCTGCCGCAAACGTTGTCGTCGACACGGAGCAGGCCAAGAAAATCCAACGCATGCCCGACCCCGCCGAGCCGTTCTGCGGCCTCGTGTTCAAGGTGCTGCCGTACAAGACGGGCGACCTCGCCTGGGTCCGCATCTACTCGGGCACCTTGGAGCCCAACTCCCGCGTGCTCAACCCCGGCAAAGACAAAAAGGAAAACGTCGCCCAGTTGTGGCGGATCCATGCGTCGAAAAAAGATGAGCAGCTCACCGAGGCCCGCGCGGGCGACATCGTCGGCGTGATCGGCCTCCGCGACTCCGTGACGGGCGACACGCTCTGCGACACCCGCGAGCCGATCCTCTTGGAATCGATCGAGTTCCCCGAGACCGTCATCTCGATGGCCATCGAGCCCGAGAGCACGGACGATCGCAAGAAGCTCAGCCAGACGCTCGAAATGCTCCGCAAACAGGACCCCACTTTCCGCGCGAGCGAAAACGAGGAAACCGGCCAGACGCTCATCAGCGGCATGGGCGAGCTCCACCTGGAAGTCATTCAGCATCGGCTCAAGCGCGACTTCAACCTCAACGTCAAGGTCCACAAGCCGCGCGTTAGCTATCGCGAGACGATCGAGCGGATGGTCGAAGTCACCGGCGAGTGCAATCGGCTGATCCAGGGCGTCCAGCACGCGGCAAAGGTCCGCATCCGCGTCGAGCCCTTTGCCAAAGGCCTCCACCCGGTCACGGTCACCAACGTACTCGACCACGGCTTGCCGAACGACATGCTCACCGTCGTGCTGGAAGAGCTTGAGAGCGCGGGGCAGGGAGGTGGCGTCCTCGGTTTCCCGTTGATGCGGGTCAAGGCTACGGTCCTCGGCGGCGAAGTCGGCGAAACCGGCCTCTCCGAAATCGCTTTCCGCACCGCGACCAATCAGGCCTTCGACACGGCCCTGCGCGAAGCAAAGCCAGTGCTGCTCGAGCCGATCATGAAGCTCGAAATCAACACGCCGGATGACCACGTCGGCGACCTGGTGAGCGACCTGCAGCAGCGCCGCGCGATCATCCAGCAAACCGAATCCCGCGGGACCAGCACCGTGCTTCACGCCGAAGCCCCGCTCGCCAACCTCTTCGGCTACTCCAGCGCGATGCGCAGCCTGAGCCAGGGCCGCGCCAGTTGCTCAATGGAACCGAGCAACTACGCTCCCGCGCCGTCGGACGTGCTGCAGAAGTTCCTGGGCGAGTAGCAGAGTGCAAGAGCGGTAGTGGAGCAGAGGAGGAGTGGAGTAGGATAGGCACCGGTTGACCTTTACTACTCCAGTCCTGCACTACTCCACCACTCCACTTCTTCCCAAATGACCGAACGCTCCTTTGTCTTCGGCGTCGACCTCGACGGCGTAGTCGCCGACTTCTACGCCGGCCTGCGGCCCATCGCGGCCGAGTGGCTGGGCGTCGAGCTCGACACGTTGCCCGAGCGTGTCTCGTGGGGCCTTGTCGAATGGAACGTGGAAAAAGCGCCGGGCGGCTACGAAGCGCTCCACAAATTCGCGGTCATGCAGCGCGAACTGTTCCTCAAGCTGCCGCCGATGCCCGGCGCGCCCCAGGCGCTGCGTCGACTCTCCAAAGAGGGCGTCCGCATCCGCGTCATCACGCATCGCCTGTTCATCAAGTACTTCCATCAGATTGCCGTCTCGCAAACGATTCAATGGCTCGACCGCCACGACATCCCCTATTGGGACCTCTGCTTCATGCAGCAGAAGACCGCCGTCGGCGCAGACCTCTACATCGAGGATTCGCCCAACAATATCGAGCGGCTACGGGCAGAAGGCGCGAAGACGATTGTTTTCTCCAACTCTACCAACGAGCACCTCACCGGCCCCCGCGCCCACAACTGGAACGAAGTGCTGGAGCTGGTGCTGGCCGAGAAACGCGCCTGGGAACAGCCATAACGCAGCGGCGCTTGGCAACGATTCGGTGTCGATCGCGACGTCTAGGTCCGCGGCCCAGTGATCGTGCATGAGTCCTGAATCCGAAGCGAATCGATCGGACGATCGCCAATTTGCAGGCACTGCGTGGATCAGGCTCGAAAGGAACATCCGACGACAGTTCCAAACTCCGGCGATGACAGAATGACTGCGGATGACGGCAGCCCACCCGCCACGCGCCAATTCCGGTGCTTCGAAGAGCACATTCACCTGTGCCGGAAACCTAACTGCGATTTCGAGTTGCGCCGCGCCACTTGGTACGCAGCAAGTGACCCCCTCCGCAGGACTATCTTCGTTTGCGCACGAAACTAGCGCAAATGATTCGGATTTTTGGCCAAGTTTTGGTTAGACGATCGGTAACGTCACAGATAAATTGGAGGGTCAATACCGATGGGTTGGGCGCATTAGGTTCGACGGTGCGCTCCAGTGTTCGTATGGCAACAGTTGATGTAACAGGCAATGGTTGTTCAGTTGGAGGGATAGTCTAATGAAGTTGTACAAGTCTGTCTTATTCTTCAGCGCGCCGCTGATGGTCGGTGCCGCTCTGCTTGCGGGTTCGTCCGCGGCACTCGCGGATACAATCGTCTTTAGTGACGATTTCAATGTTCCCAACGGTCCACTCAATGGCACCACGCCAGATATCGGCACCGGTGTCTGGGCGGCAACTGCCGCTGCCAGCAATCCGATTCAGATCGCCAGCCAAGAGGTAGCCTTAGTAAATACAGGTGAAGATTCGTACGCAGCCTTCACCGCCCCTGTGCCGGCTACCGCGGGCAAGGGAATCCTCAGCAGCCTTGACATTACGGTAACTGCTGCCTCCGCCGGCGGCGACTATTTCTTTCATCTGAGCAATCCCGCGGGTACCACCAGCATATTCCTCGAGCGCTTATTCGCACGATCCTCTGGCAATGGTTTTCAACTTGGTCTGCTAGATACTTCCGGCACCGGTTCGACGACAACGTGGGGCACGACGGTGCTAGACTTCGGCACGAAGTATAGTGTTGACGTCCTCTGGAACTTCGTCGCTGGCGCAAGTAATGACACGTTTGCGGTCTCGGTCAACGATGCGCCTTACCTGACCCACTCTTGGACCAGCGTGAATGCGGAGCCAGCCGCGCTGGCAGCAGTCAATTTCCGCCAGGGCGGATCTTCCACGTTTCCGACAGTCTACGCCGATAACCTCGTCGTCACATCCGTGCCGGAACCGACGACTGTCGTATTGGCGAGCCTGATGGGCGCTTGCTGCGTCCTCTTCCGCCGTCGCGTAGCCTAGTGTGAACGCAGCTTCAAGTTTGCAAAGTCGCCGCCGCGCTCCACGCCGGAGTGCGGCGGCTTATTGTTTCCGAAGTTGTTCCTTCGCCACCAGTGCCGTCAATCGTCTCAACTCGCCCCCGGCACGCCGCGGAACATAAAGTACACTGCCCCGCACAAGCACAACGCCGCCCACAAGAAGTCCGTCCGCACCGGCTCCTTCATGTACCAGATCGAGAAGGGCACAAACACCGAGAGCGTGATCACTTCCTGCAGCATCTTCAGCTGCGGCAGCGTCATCTGGCCGAAGCCGATCCGGTTGGCCGGCACCTGCAGCATGTACTCGAACAGCGCGATCCCCCAGCTCGAGAGGATCGCCACCACCAGCGGCTTGGCCGACATGTTCTTGAGATGCGCGTACCACGCGAACGTCATAAACACATTCGAGCCAACGAGCAGCAGAATCGCCGACACGGTCGGATTCATAGCGCACCCAACAATAACAGCCTGAAGATGCGCCGGCCGGCGTCGGTCGCGGACCAATCGAGCGCGAGGCGATTATCCGACAATCGTTTCGCAGCGCGAAGAGCGGCTGCGCCGGCCGATCGTGGAAAGGGCGAGCGCCACCGCCAGCAATACGCCGGCCAGCGGCTCCGGCACAACGATCGCCTCGTTCTCTGTCTTGGAACCCGCGCCAGAAGTGTCGCCGAAATTTGATTTCCACACTGCGTAGTCGGCCGCATCCACGCGATTGTTGTGGTCGCCGTCCGCTGCGAGGCCCGTCCCTTCGCGTCCCTCGGAGTTCCGCCAGATCGTGTAGTCGGCGGCATCGACGACCTGGTTGTTGTTGTAGTCGCCAGCCAGCGCAGCCGCGGCAATCGCAAAGCTCGCGTCGCTCACGTCTTCATAGTCTGAATCCGCGAGGTTTTCCTGCCGCACGCGGATCCAGGCGCTCACGTCAGCAACGTTTGGCACGGTCCACGAAAACGTGTGCAGGCTCCCGATCGCCAGACTTCCGGGCGGCACGTTAGGAGCGATGGACGTCCACGGCCCGTCGGCCGAGGCGAGCGAATAGAACACTTCGAACCGCTGCGTATCATGCGGCGCGACGGCCGGTTCCCATTCGATCGTGTGGCTGGTCCCGCTCGTGAGGGTTTCACCGCCGTTGGGTGAATTGATGATGACATGCGCCGCGGCAGGCCGCGCTACGCAACACGTGACGAAGTAAAGCGATAATAACAGACTCTGGCGCAGCGCGACCCCATCGCAGCGACTCATGATGTGGCTCTCCCGTTGTTACCGGCGCGGCGTCCAATGCTTCTATCTCTGTACCGTCCCTTTGTACGCGTCGCAAGAAAATACTTCGCGCTGCGAAGAAAAATTCTGTGCAGCTGCACCAGCGCCAGCATCCCTTGGACGCACAGGCGCACGAAAGAATGTCGCGGCGTCAGTTCGCCGCAACCCGCCGCAAACGCCCGCCGCAATTCGCCAGCAGGGCGATGGCCAGCAGATTCACAATGCTCGCCGGCTCCGGCACCCTCGCACTCCCCAACCCCGCGGCAGTCTCGCCAAAGAACAGCCGCCACACCGCGTAGTCGCCGTCGTCGATCACCCCGTCGCCATCTCCGTCGGCCGCGAGTCCACCGCCGCTCTGTCCGAAGGAGTCGCGCCACACACTATAGTCCGCCGCGTCGACCGTTCCGTCGTCGTTGTAATCTCCCGGCAGCACCGGCGCGAGATTGTTCCACGGCAGCACCGGCAGCTCGTTGAGCGTGATCACGCTCTGGTGGTTTAAGAACTGCTGCAGGATTGCCGCGATCTGCGTATCGCTGTAGCCGGCATTCCGATATTCGCTCGTCACGTAGTCCCAGGCCCACGGGGCGACGTAGCTCCACTTTGTGCCCCACTGGTCCATGACGTCGGGGTTCACGAGCGTATCGGTCTCCGACACTGCGAGCAGCTTCCGCCCGTTGTAGAACTGCAGGATGTCGTTCCACTGACCGTTCATCGTCGCCGATGGGTCGGTGTAGATGTCGAGCCCGACCATGTCCACCACGTCGTCGCCCGGGTACCAGTCGAGGTGATTGCCTTCAGAGGCCGACGAAGTGAATTCCCAGATGAGATTGTGCAGGCCGTGATAATTGGTGAGCCGATCGTAGGTGAGCCGCCACAACTCCTTGAACGTGTCCGGACCGTGCGCTCCCCACCAGAACCAGCCCCCCTGGGCCTCGTGGAGCGGCCGCCAGATCACCGGTACGCCGGCGTCCTCGTACTTCTGCAGCTGCACCGCGATGGCGTCGATGTCGCGGAGCAGCAGTTGGTAGTCGCTGCCCGACGGATTTGCCAGTGCCGCCGGCAGATTGAATGTCGTCGCGTCGGTGTAGAACCCGCGCCACCATTCCTTACCCGGTTGATTGATCAGATTTGCCGGCGCGTTCCAGTGCCACATCACGCTCACCACGCCGCCCGTCTGCTTCGCCCAGGCGATCGTCTGCTCGGTTTCATTGCGCGGATTCTCGCCGAACGCCACCCGCGACGGCGAATAGTCGATCAAGTCGCTGCCGCGGATCGCCGGCACCACGCCGCCCGACTGGCTCAAATACTGACTCACCGGAAACGAAAGATTGTCGCTGCTGTTGTGCTGCAGCCCGGAGAGCGTTTTGTGGCCATACTGGCTCACCAGATAGTTCATCAGCATCTGCGTCCGCCGGTCCGCTTCCGGATCGACGAGCTGATTCGTCACCGGCAAGAGCGTCGGCGGTGTGAACGGACGCAGCTCAAAATAGTCGACGTTGTACCAGCCCCAGCCGCGATTGATCCGCAGCGTATTCGTGTCGCCGGTGAGGCTGAACGTCCCCGCGCGATCGGTGCTCCAGCCGTTGGAGGCCGTCTGGTCGAAGCCGCCGCTGCCCGTTACGCCGTCGACCGAGTAGTCGTAACCTTTGAACCCAAACGGCGAGTTGTAGCCGACCCACAGTTCGTACAGCCCGTCCGGCACTCCGGCCTGCACCTGGACGTACTGGGCTGTCTCGTTGTTGAAGCTCACATAGCCGGTGCCGGAATAGCCGGGCGTCGAATTGGCGATGAAGGAGCCGCCTCGTGTGCCGAGCTCGGCTTCGAAGCGGTAGATCTGCGCGCAGGCGGTCGCCGCACCCAGCATCGACACCACCGCCGCCAAGAAAACCGCCTGCTTCACGCCTGCCGCCTGCGGCCAGAGGGCCGCTCAAGTCACTTCCCAGCGTCGATTATACACGCGGCGTGCAAAATGATCCCAAGAAAATCACTAGCTAAACCATTTGAGCAGGAATAGGCGGCCTTGACCCGCCCTCCGGATGTGCTACCCTTGGACTAACCAATAGGTGCAAGACCGGCGGCCAAACACGCGAATCGCTCGCACAGCCGTCAGGTTCATTCAAATTCGCTTGCAGCGGCCATCGGGGCTCCCTCCTAAAGTTCGCCCCGGTTTCTTGCTCACGACCGCGACTGATTTTCTTGCTCCTGACGAGAGTTCCCGCCGAATGGTTCGGCGGTCGAGCCTCATGCCTGATCGCATCCGGCGCTGACGCTGTGTCCGCCCGCAGTGCGCTCGGGCCGCAAATTTCGAGCGGCGTCGGAGATGCCGCGTACCACGTTCGACGACACAACGGTCGTCGCAAGAAAGAGAGAGTTTGTCTTGAGTACGGAAACCGCGTTTGAAAATTTGGGCCTCGTCGATTCGCTCCTCCGCGCCGTTCGCGCCGAGGGCTACGAAGTCGCCACGCCCATCCAAGCCAAGGCCATCGGTCCGGTCCTCGCCGGGCACGACCTGATGGGCTGCGCCCAAACTGGCACCGGTAAGACCGCAGCCTTCGCCCTGCCCACGCTGCAGCGCCTGAGCGTCGGCTCGCGGGCCGCCCAACTGGACGACGGCGATCGCCGCCGCGCGAAGAGCCGCCGCCCGATCCGCGCGCTCGTGCTGGCGCCGACCCGCGAACTTGCGGCTCAGATCGGCGAGAGCTTCAACGTCTACGGAAAATTTGCCGGCCTCCGTTCGGCCGTGATCTATGGCGGCGTCGGCCAGGGACCGCAGGTGCGAGCTCTCCAAAATGGCGTCGACATCCTCGTCGCCACGCCCGGCCGGCTCGAGGATCTCAAGGAGCAGGGTTACATCGACCTGCGGCACGTCGAGATCCTGATCCTGGATGAAGCCGACCAGATGCTCGACATGGGCTTCATCGTCCCCTTGCGCCGGATCGTCGCCGCGACGCCCCGCGAGCGGCAGACGCTGATGTTCTCCGCCACCATGCCGCCGGAAATCAAACAACTGGCGCACGAATGGCTCACCAACCCGACCTACGTCGAAGTCGCTCCCGTCGCCACGCCGGCCGAGCTCGTGGAGCAATCGGTCCACTATGTCGAGCCGCGCGAGAAGCTCAACAAGCTGCAGGAGTACATTGAAACGACTGCCTGCTCGCGGATGATCGTCTTCTCGCGGACCAAGCGCGGGGCCGATCGCATCGTGAAGCAACTGAGCCGCAGCGGCATCAAGTCGGCCGCGCTCCACAGCAACAAGAGCCAAAGCGTCCGCCAGCGGACGCTCGCCGCGTTCAAAGGCAACCGTCCGCCGGTGCTCGTGGCCACCGACATCGCCGCCCGCGGCCTGGACGTCGACGCGATTTCGCACGTGGTGAACTACGACCTGCCGGATGTGCCCGAAGTGTACGTCCACCGCATCGGCCGCACCGGCCGCGCCGGCGCCACCGGCATGGCCACGAGTTTCGTGGGCCCGGAGGAACGGGATCAATTGCGGCAAATCGAACGGCTGATGAAGCGCAAGCTGGACGTGAT
Organism: Pirellulales bacterium; assembly: GCA_050248495.1. Taxonomy (GTDB): domain Bacteria; phylum Planctomycetota; class Planctomycetia; order Pirellulales; family Lacipirellulaceae; genus DASYDU01. The sequence continues at coordinate 51,015 of JBFWSG010000018.1, forward strand.
CGGCGACGCTCCCGCGTGGACCCAGCAAGGGGCCACGCCGGTAGCGGACCGACGCGAAGGTGGCCCGCGTCGCCGCCGCGGCCCCGGCAACGTCCCCCGCGGCGCGAGCGGCGGCAAACGTCCTCGTCGTCGCAAATTCCGCCGCGATGGCGCAGACGCCAATGACCGCCGCACGAACGGTGCGCCGAAGCCGGCTGCCACGGCCACTGCGAACACGAATGGTCAGCCGTCAAACCGCCCCCGTCGCCCCAAGAAGCGGCGGATTCTGGCGGGGTTGTAACCTGGTCACCGCGGCGCGCAACCAACGGCGATTCATGGCCGTGCAGCAGATAGCCCCGGCATTCATGCCGGGGTAATATGAGACCGTACCTTCAGTGGGAGGCCCGCTCGCGGGTCTTCGCGCTATCTTGGCCTGAGCTTTGTTGCTCGGGGACGATGACACCGCAACACAGCCCTCCGGCGCCCGGTTGGCTATGACGACGTCAAGCATTTCCACGTCAGAATCAGAACGCAAGAACGACTACCGACGATTGGTCGCCATCGCATTCTATTCGGCTACAGCCATCGCCGCTGGGACAAACGCCCTAAACAACAACGCGCTGGTCTATGGTCTCGGCGCGATCTTGCTTGCAAGCACTTCCGCCGGCTGGTGCCTCGCCGACGCGAGCTGGCGCGGCCAACCGATGACTTGGGCTGCGCAGTTGCTGGCGTACATGTTTTGGCCCATCGCCGTGCCGATTTACCTCATCGCTTCACGTGGCTGGCGCGGCCTCGGCTGGGCGCTGCTTAACACCATCGCTTTCTACATCACGTCGGTCGCAGCGCATTTTGCGGTGCTCTCTATGTATTGAGGCTCTGCGGCGTTAGAAGATTAGTGGTGCCGAATGGCCGATCTCAGCGCGGATCACATCGTAGCTTGAATCGCGTCCGACCGGCGACGACAATGGGCCGAAGGGCGATGCAGTCGTAATTCCTTGGAGGTCGAGTGGTGAGCCATTCATCCGTGTTGCACGGGCCGCGCGTCGCCGCTGACCGGTCCTCCACCATCGCCTCCGTCGACCAAATCCGCACTCATTTTCCCGCCTTGCAGCGGAAAATCGCCGGCTTGCCGGTCGCCTATTTCGACGGTCCCGGCGGTACGCAGTGCCCGCGCGCCGTTGTCGATGCGATGGTGGACTACCTCTGTCATCACAATGCCAACACCCACTGGAACTACCCGGCCAGTCGCGAAACCGATGCGATCCTGGCTGCCGCCCGGGCGGCGATGGCCGACTTTTTCAATTCCTCGCCGGAAGAAGTCTATTTTGGCGCCAACGCCACCACGCTCGCCTTCCACACCGCGCGAGCGGTCGGCCAAACGCTCTCCGCCGGCGACGAGATTGTCGTGACCGAGCTCGACCACCATGCCAACATCGGCCCGTGGCAGGCGCTAGCCCGCGAACGCGGCATCGTGCTCAAGCCGGTGCGATTCGACAACGCCACAGGAGAGCTTGATTGGAATGACTTCGAAGCGAAGGTCACGCCGCGGACCAAATTGATCGCCGTCGGCGCGGCGTCGAACGCCCTGGGCACAATTAATGACCTCCCACGCGCCGCCGCGCTCGCCAAGAGCGCCGGTGCCCTCCTGTTTGTCGACGCCGTCCACTTCGCGCACCACCAGCTCGTCGACGTCGAGGAAATGGGCTGCGATTTTCTCACTTGCTCGGCCTACAAGTTCTATGGCCCGCACGTCGGCGTTATGTACTGCCGGCGCGGCCTCTTCGATTCGCTGCCATTTGCCAAAGTGGCCCCCGCCTCGAACACGGCCCCCGAGCGCGCCGAAACCGGCACACTTAATCACGAAGGCATCGCCGGCACCGCGGCTGCCGTCGACTTTCTGGCATCGCTCGCCGCGGAATCGGGGTCGCGCCGAGAGCGGCTCACGAGTTCGTTTCATGAGCTGCACGCCCGCAGCATGTTGCTGTTCGATCGACTCTGGACCGGCCTCGCCGCGATCGATGGCATCACGCTCTGCGGCCCGCAGCCAGACGCCGCCCGCACTTCGACGCTCGCGTTCACGATCGCCGGTGTCAGAGCGAGCGATGCCGCCCGCCAGCTGGCTGACCGCGGCATCTTCGTTTCGCACGGTGACTTCTACGCGATGACCGTCGTGGAGCGGCTTGGCCTCGCACCGGAGGGCCTGATCCGCGCCGGTTGCGCCTGCTACACGACGGAGTCAGAAATCGACCGGCTCATCGACGGCGTCCGCGAGCTTGGCCGCCGCTAGCGCATTTTTACCGTGGTCCGCATCGCAATTGATCCTGTGGGAGGCGTCTCCGACGCCGATTTCGCTATCAAATTGAGCCCTGCATCGGCCTCGGAGAGGCCTCCCACAGCACGTCTTGCTGCACAGCTATCAATAAATCAAAACGTCAAACGGTGCCTCCCCGCAGCGAATTCCAACGGCACAGCTACCTCTTCAATCTCGCACAACGGATTAGCCGTCAGCTCTTCGGCCAAATCCGCGCTCGCATACAGCGTGTCGAGGTGGAGAGTGTTGGGAATAAATAGCCACCGCTCCGTGCCATAGCGGCGCGCGATCGTGGCCACCAGCTCTTCGTCATCGGCGAACGCCACCGGGATCTTCGCCCGTTCCATGTGGCCGGTCGTGAAGGCGTTGAGGAAAGTCTTCTGCTCGTCGATCGCATCGCGGAGCCGGCGGGTGATGAAGTCGGCCAGTCCCACGCCGATGGCGTTCCCCTTCGTGGCCGCCGAGAGATTGAGGGCCGCGATCACGCGAATTCGCGGCGTGGCCAGGTCTTCGCCGTCGCGCACGCCGCGGTAGCCGATCACATTGGTGTCCATTCCGGTGCCGCTGTAGGTCTTGCCGATCTCGTCGACCACCAGCACGTTGATGTCATCCAGCGGCAAGCGCGGGAAGTAGCTGCGATGTCGTTCCAAGAGCTGCGGTTCTCGTGTGAGGATTTCATCCGGCCGCAAGGCGTGGAGCTCGGCGGTCTGATCGTAGCCGTCTTCGAGAATCGCCAGGCCGGCCCAGATCTTGCCCGAGTCGAGCACCACCTGGCCCATCTCGAGGAGCATGTCCCGCATTGTCGGCGTCGGGGCCGAATGAAAGGTTTCGGCCGACGGGATTTTGCCCATGCCGACGACCATCATCTTCGTGAGGCCGCTTTGCACCGGGCCGGAGAAGCAGGTGTGGAGCTTGATGCGATTGAGCACCAAGACCCCCGCGGACTCGAACGCATGACGATCCATCCAAACTGTGCTGTGTGGTGCAGGCGGCTCACCTGCTTTGACAGCCGGGCCGGCTGTTCCACTCACACTGCCGAGCTTCACGACGTCCATCGACGCGCGAATGGGCATGCCCATTGCCTTCTCGGTGAGTCCTAGCGACTCGACCATCGCCCGCTGACCTTCGGCCGTGCCACCGTTGTGGGAGCCCATGGCGGGAAACAGAAACGGACTCGCACCGCGCTTGCGGAGCCAATCACCAGCCGCCTTGGTGATCTCAGCGATGTTGGCGATGCCGCGGCTGCCGGCGGTGATGCCGACATCGCCACGAGGTACCGCGAGATTCAGCGAGTCCAAGGCAGCGTGGACGGCTGCCGGAATGTCGGCAACCGGGTTCGAGACAAGCCGCTGTCGGACGCGGAGGAGCTGCATAAATGGGCTATTTGGGTGATATGGGAATGCTCGTGGACGGTAACGACGGTGCGAATTCCTCGAGAAATCGCCAAGCCGTCCAAGGCGCCCAGAAGTCGGACGGGTCAGTCCAGAGCGCCTTGGTACCAAGGGCATGTTTTTGGGTCGGAGCTTCGGCTCGCCATCTCGCTGTTCTATCATAGCGACTCGCCCACATTCGTTCGGCAAACCATGGGAGATTCGCGGCAATGGAGGTCCTGGTTGCGGTGCTCGCCGCGTTGGCGGTATTGCTCATTCCGATTGCGGTGCTGCTGGCAGCGGCCGCGGTGCTGGGGGCGAGCGGTGTCGTCGAGGTGGCTACGGCCGCGAAGCGTCGCACGTCGGAAATTGCGAAACCTTCAGCCGCGCCCGCCAGGTCGGTGGTGGCACGGGTTGCGTTGTGGATCGCAGTGGTTTCCGGGGCGCTCGCCGTTGGGAGCATGCTGTTGCTACTGGCACTCAACACGGTCGCGTTCGAGTGGGCGGTCCGGCAGGCGCTCGCGGCGGGGCAAACGAAGAGCGGCATTGCGGCGGATTTCGAATCGGCCGACGGCAATCTCTTTGTCGGCCGGGTGAATCTCACGAACGCAACCTTTGTGCGTCGGGGGCATCCCGTGTCCGACTTCGATTTGCAGGTGGATAAGCTCGACCTCGATGCCGACGTCTGGAAGCTGCTCGCGGGGCAGACGGTTTTCGAGCAGGTGAAGGTCGACGGCGTTCGGGGCGATTTCACGCGAAACGGCCAGCGGGACCCGTTGATGCCGCGGCGGCAATTTGCGATCGACTCTCTGACGGTGGAAAACGTGTCACTCTCGGTGGCGGACCAGTCGCGGCCGCCGCGGGAAGTGAGCGTGCCTTTGGAAGTGAAGTCGCTCGAGATCGCGGATTTCCGCAGTACGTGGGCCGCGTTCGACATGCTGTTCCGCTCGACGTGCCAGGGGCTCCTCGACGGGCAGCCGTTCTCGATCGTCAATCGCCCGGTGGAAGGCGGCGAGGCGCATGAGACGCAGTGGGTCGCGCGGGATCTGCCGGTATATGTGCTGAGCGGCTACTTCGCTGGGCCACTTTCATGGCTCGTCGACGGGCGACTGGACGTCGACGTCACGACCCGCTGGCGTCCGGACGACAATGACCCGGAGCTGGAAATGCATTGTCATCTGGTGGCCCACGGTTTTGCGGCCGATGTGCCGGAGCAGCTCAAAGCACTGCAAAAAGTGTTCGAGCCAGCGCTCGCGGCATTGAACGATTCGAACGCCCGGCTGCCGATCGAATTCGACGCGACGATGAGCAAGGAGGCGTTTCGCGGCCAGCTCTCGCCCCTGGCTGCGGGCCTGGCCGAGGTGCTCGCCCAGGCCTCGGGGAAGGCGTTTACCAAACTGTTTCCCACTGTTGCGGGCCGGATCGGCGAACGGGTGGACCGGATCCGGTCGACGATTCGGGGACTGCTTCGGCCACGGGAGGGGGACGCGTTGGAAAGCGAAGAAGAAGTGGTTGAAGGGGAGGGTGGGGCGGACCGGGAGGAGGATTGAAAGCGATTTAACGGGGGCCGACCATCGCTCCGCGACGGTGCCCGCGCCCCGACGCGCTGCTCTTTTCACCCGAGTTCGAGGTTGAGCCAGGATTCGCGGGCGGTGCGGGTCATCAGCAAGCCGCCGCCGAACACGATCGCAGCGACAATCCAGTAGGGCATATCGCCGGTGACTTCGCGGGACGACCACCAGGTGACCATCAACGTGCCGAAAGCGAGCACAAAGAGCCCCAATATGAAGAATTGAGCGAGCTTTACTTCGATCATTACGATGTGGAGGCTTAGACCGTAAGCGGCAATGGCGGTTGCGCCTGTGAGCATGGCTGCGGTTATGAAGAGCGTAGCGGTCTTCGAGTCGGTGGGCAGTGCGTAGAGGAGAATTGCCAAGCCGGATATGCAGCCCAAGAGCCAAATCACGAGCGACTGCCAGGCAGATGCGAGCAATAAATCGTCGATGAGTTCGCGTCGCGTGAGCGGAAAAAGGACTTCATTTTTCAGTCGTGGCACTCTACATCCAATCGCACTTCCAGCTACAGCGATCGGCGCCATCGAGGCGAAAAGTGCAGGCACCAGAAGAAAGATCGCGTCCGTCGATCGAGTGATGTCGTACGGGTCGTCCGTGTCGATGACGATCCAACCAACAACGATTGTCATGAAAATTGCCCAGCCGATTGCTGTGAGTTCAACGGGCGTCGCGCTAAATCCGTATCCCAAGAGACGTATGATGCGCCGCCTGCGGAACTGATGAAAGCCGCCGATCTTGGCGTGCCAGCGATCGGAAATTGCCCACCAGCGTGCGGCGTTCCGATACTTCGCCCGTGTCTGGCCTTCGGCGCCGTCCGCCGTGACCTTTTGTGTTTCATCGCTCAATAGCTGATAGATAGTTTCGTCCTCGGCAAGTCGGCAAAGTTTGAAGAAGTAGAAGCCGATTCCAAGCCAGCCAAGAAAGAATAGTGGGATGGTCATCACGGGCTGAAACAGAGCGTTTGCGATATTGGTTTCTCGACCCGAGTCTTTCGTGAGCCAAATTGCGCTGATGACCGCGATCGCGACCAGCCATGCAATCTGAGGAAAGAACCTTCCCAGCAGAATCACTGCCATTGAAATCGAGATGATTGCGGCGTATGGAAGGGGATCACTGTGTTTAATCGCAGCAAGCAGTGCGGGGCAAACGACGGCTCCCGTAAGGATGAATGCAAGCGGTACGATCAAATGTGCCACATTGAATTCGGGCAGCAACCGCGATCGCGAATGAGCAAATTGATGCTTGGCCTGATCGACAATCCAAGCACCAAAAAACTGCGAATAGCAAAAGGCTAAAGGTATGATCGTTAGGCTGCGATCGTCAGCTCTGACGAATGCCAGGAACATGAACGCGAAGAGAATTACCGCCAGCGCCCATATCCAGCTGCGAATTTGAGTCGCGTAGACAATCGCGACCTGTCGGACTTGCTCAGCAAGCTGTCGCATCGTGCATCTCCACGAAGATTTCTTCGAGGTTCAGGTCGTGGACCGAGACATCGGCGTCCCAATCGCGGCGCATGGTGTCCACGAGCGCTTCATCGAAGTTGGCAACGCTCACCGTGGCGCTCGCGCCGTTCACCTCGCACCGCAGCGCGCCGGGGACGCAAAAGTCTTCGGGCAACTCATGCCGCGCGGCGATCCGCAGGCGTTTGACGTGATCCTTGAGTTCATCGATTTCGCCGTGGAAGCGCAGTTGGCCGTGGGCGAGAATTGCCACGCGATTGGCGATTCGTTCCAGGTCACTTGTGATGTGCGAACTGAACACGACCGTCCGCTCATGGCTTTCGAGCATTTCCAAGATCGTGCGGAGGAATTGGCGGCGGGCGGCAGGGTCGAGACTGGAGACCGGCTCGTCTAGCACCAGCAGGTCCGGCTCGTGGCCAAGCGCAAGCACGATGCCCACGGATTGGAGCTGGCCGGTGGAAAGTTCGCCGATGCGATCTTCCATCGGCACATACCAGCGGCGGCAAAGTTTGTCGACGAATGACTGGTTCCAGTTGGGATAGAAGGCGGCGGTGTAGGCGATTACCTGGCGGACGCGCATCCAGGGATAGCTCGTAATCTCTTGGGGCACATAGCCGATACGGGCCTTGGCCGCAGCTGAGAGGTCCCAAGAATCCTCGCCGAAGACGTGTGACGTGCCGTGCGTGGCTCGGAGTAAGCCGAGCATGCACTTCATCAACGTCGACTTGCCGCTGCCGTTGGCCCCGACGAGCCCGAGCACTGTGCCCGGCGAGATCGAAAGGTCGACTTCACTCAGAGCGCGCTTGCCGCCCAAGGCCCATTTGGGTCGAAACGTCTTCGAGAGGCCGCGGAGGTCGACTACTGGTGAATGCATGTCGATTGGTCCTCAATCAGTGGCAGGATCACGTCCCCCATTTCGTCGCGAGACAGACCGAGTTGATGCGCACGATGTAGCGCCGGTTCGAGTGCGGCGCGGAACTGCTCCTTCCGCTCTTCGACCGAGCCAAATTTTGACGGCGGCAAAAGTTCCATGCCCTGACCTCGAACTCGGCGAACGATTCCTTCGAGTTCGAGCCGCGAATAGGCCTTGCTCACGGTCATCGGATTCACCGCCGAGTCGCGTGCGACCTGGCGGACACTCGGCAAGAGGTCGCCCGGGCGGAGCGTGCCGCTAGTGCTCATGGCAAGGACCTGGTCGACGAGCTGGCGGTAGATTGGAACTCCGGAGTTGGGGTTAATCTCGAAGGAAATGGGGGTAACGGGCATGTGTATCAATGTAGTAATACACACGACGAATGGCAAGATGGGGAGTTTGTAGTGTGGCTTTTGGTTTGGCGGGCAGTGTTGCGCGAAACCGGAGTTGCGATCGGTTTGGTTGAGTTAAACCGCAAGCGTTGGGGAAGATGGTGTTAGGGAGGAAACTCGCTGATCCGTGAGCTGCGGTACGGGTGAGGTTGGATGGCTCAAGAAATTGTGAAACGCGGGGATTTGGTGCCGTTGACAGCCTGCGGCTGCGGCGCGTATTATCGCTAGTTCGCCATAAATTTGGTGGCGAGACGGTATCGGTTGCGTGGCCGCATTTCGTTTGGTCATGTCTTCTGGTTGGCGAGCGGTCGGCCGACCTGCTGTCGAATCGGGGTCCGTGTTGTTTTGATACATGGGGCCCTGTCGTCGACAGGCGGTCCGATTGAACGGCTGCAAAACTGCGCGTTGTTTGATAATTGGCGGTTGGGTTGGCCGGCAGCGAGTACGCTGCTTGATTTTGAGGAGTTGAGATCGTGGCAGCTTCGCACGACGTAATTCGGATCCGGATGGAAGCCTACGATCACTCGGTGCTCGATCAGAGCGCCGCGGAGATCGTGGACACGGCGAAGCGGACCAACTCGATCGTGCACGGCCCGATTCCGCTGCCGACGCGGATCGAGCGCTACACGGTCCTCCGCAGCCCGCACGTCGACAAGAAGTCGCGCCAGCAATACGAGATTCGCACGCACAAGCGTTTGATCGACATTGTGCAGGCGACCGCCAAGACGATCGAAGCCCTTAACAAGCTCAGCTTGCCGGCGGGCGTCGACATCAAGATCAAGGCGACGAGTGGTTAGTTGTCGGTCGTTGGTTGTTAGTTGCAGGAATCAACCACTGACCACTGACAAAAGACCTGTCGTGTCACTGTAAAAAGCAATTGGAAAATGACCGGATGTTGACTGGGTAAGGCGCGACGCACGCGTCGCGATTCTCCCGGCCGGCAAACTGACTCAAGGTACACAGCGATGGCACTCGGAATACTCGGCCGCAAGGTCGGGATGACGCAAATTTACGACGAAGCGGGCCAGGTGATCCCGGTAACGGTGATCGAAGCCGGTCCCTGCGACGTACTTTTGGTCCGGACCAAGGAGCGGGACGGATACGAGGCGGTGCAGCTCGGCTTTGCCGACAAACCGCGACGATTGGCCAATCGCAGTGACCGGGGTCAGGTCGCCAAGCTCGAAAGCAAGCGCGCCAAGAAGCGTGCGTCCGCCGGCGTCGAACTCCTCCCCAAAGCCGGTTGCGAGCCCAAGAAATTCGTCCGCGAGATCGCGGGTCCGGCCGGTGAGCTGGCCGTCGGCGCTCAAGTTAAAGTCGAGGCCTTTGCGAAAGTGAAGGCGGTCGACGTCACGGCGACCTCTCGTGGTCGCGGTTTCTCCGGCGCCATGCGGCGTCACAATTTCTCCGGCCAGCGAGCCACGCACGGTGTGAAGAAGTGCCACCGGGCTTTGGGCGGCACCGGCCGCAGTGCGTTCCCCAGCCGCGTCGTGAAGGGCGCCCGTATGCCGGGCCAATACGGCAACGCTCAGACGACGATGCGGAACCAGAAAGTGGTCGGCGTCGACACGGAGAACAATTTGATTTTGATCCGCGGCGCGGTGCCGGGACCGCGGAACGGATACGTGGTGATTCGAGAGACGAACAAATTGTAGAGAGTCCAGAGTTGAGGGTTGAGGGTTGAGGGTTTTTGAACTCTCAACCCTCAACACTCAACTCTCAACCAACCATGCCTAAGCTCAACGTATTTGATCGCAAGGGGAAGAAGGTGGGGACGTACAACGTCGAGCCCACGGATTTCGCCGCGCGGATCAACAAGCAATTGCTGCACGATGCAGTGGTGATGTACCAGGCCAATGAGCGGCAGGGTTCGCACCAGACAAAGTCGCGCGGCATGGTCGCCGGTTCGACCAAGAAGATGTATCGCCAAAAAGGCACGGGCAACGCCCGCGCCGGCTCAAAGCGGAGCGGCATCCGCCGCGGCGGCGGCCACATCTTCGCCAAGGTGAATCGCGACTACGGCTATCGCCTGCCCCGCAAGGCGTTGCAGACGGCCACGCGGATGGCGCTGGCCGCGAAGGTGCGGGACGAAGAGCTGGTGATCATCGACGAGCTGGCCTTCGCCGAACCGAAGACCAAGGACATGGTTTCGGTGATCAAGCACGTGGGCTGCGACGGCGGCTCGCTGCTGGTGGCGACCGACGGCTACCAGCCGAAGGTTTACTTCAGCGCCCGGAACATCGAAGGTGTGTCGGTATCGCCGGCGGCCGAGCTCAACGCGTACAACGTGCTGCGATCGAAGCGCGTGCTAGTGACCAAGGCGGCGCTCGACGCGCTGGTCGCCAGCGCCAAGGAGCGGGGCGTCGGCGCGGAAGCGAACGGCGAGAAGCCGGCGCGGGCACGACGCGTGAAAACAAAGACCACCACGCGGCGGGCGACGAAGAAGGCCGAAGAGTAATAAATAGCCGCGGCATTTTGCTGCGGGAGAACGAATATGGCACGTCACGTACCACAAACTACGAGCCTGAACCTCGAACCGCACCAGATCGTGCTGCGGCCGCTGGTGACGGAAAAGGGCATGCACCGCTCGACGCGGAACAATGCCTATGCGTTCGAAGTGAATCGCCTGGCCAATAAGGGCGATGTGAAGCGCGCCGTGCAGGATTTGTTTGAAGTGACGGTGCTCAAGGTCCACATCCAGAATCGCAAGGGCAAGCCGCGGCGAACGAAGTTCCACCTCGGCCACACCGACACGTGGAAGAAGGCGATCGTCACGCTCGATCCCGAACACCGGATTGATTTTTTTTAGGAAGAAGTTGTCAGTCGTCAGTTTTCAGTCGTCAGTGACTGAAGACTGGGAACTGAAAGCTGAGAACTACGACCATGGGTTTACGCGAATACAAACCGACGTCTGCTGGCCGCCGCGGTGCTTCGGTGAGCGACTTTGCCGAGCTCACCAAGGGCGCCAAGCCGGAGAAGAGCCTGCTGCGCCCGCTCACGAAGACCGGCGGCCGCAACAATCAGGGCAAGATCACGTCGCGATTCCGCGGCGGCGGCCACAAGCGCCGTTACCGCCTCATCGATTTCAAGCGGAACAAGGACGGCGTGTCGGCGACGGTCGATTCGATTCAATACGATCCGAACCGCACGGGCCGGATCGCGCTGTTGCACTACGCGGACGGCGAGAAGCGGTACATCCTGGCGCCGGCTGGGTTGAAGCAGGGCGATTCGGTGATGAGCGGCAAGGACGCTCCGCCGACGGTGGGCAACTGCCTGCCGCTGACGCAGATTCCGCTGGGCACGGTGATTCATAACGTGGAACTGCAGGCCGGTTGCGGCGGCATCTTGTGTCGCAGTGCCGGCACGAATGCGACGTTGATGGCCCGCGAGGGTGGTTGGGCGCAGATCTCGCTCCCCAGCGGTGAAATTCGCCGCATCCCCTCCGCTTGTCGGGCCACGATTGGCGAGACGAGCAACGGCGACCACATGGGTGTGGTGATTGGCAAGGCCGGCCGCAAGCGCTGGTTGGGCCGCAAGCCGCACAATCGCGGCACGGCGATGAACCCGATCGACCATCCACACGGTGGCGGTGAAGGCCGCACCAAGGGCGGCCGCCATCCGGTGAGCCCGACGGGCAAGAGCGCCAAGGGCGGCATGACCCGCAATCGCCGCAAGGCCTCGAACAAAGCGATCGTCCGCCGCCGCAAGTCGCGTCGCTACGGCGTGCAGAAGTTACATGTGAAGTAGGTTAGCCCGGCCATCCTGGCCGGGACGATTGAGGACCGACCCAAAATGGGCCGGCTAAATAGATATGGGCCGTTCACTTAAAAAGGGACCGTACGTCGATCCGAAGCTCTACGCGAAGGTCGAGAAGCAGAACGATTCGGGCGTGAAGGAAGCGATCACGACCTGGGCTCGGCGCTGCACGATCATTCCGGAGTTCGTCGGCCACACGTTCATGGTTCACAACGGCAAGACGCACATCAAAGTGTTCGTCACGGAAGACATGGTCGGCCACAAGCTGGGCGAGTTTTCGCTCACGCGGAACTTCCGCGGCCACGGCGGCAAGGCGAAGGAAGCGGCCGCGGCGGGCGGCGGCGCGGGTGGCGGCAAGAAGTAATTGAATTTGCACACCGGGTAGAAGCCGGACGGGTAGACACATGGCCTACAAAGCAACGCATCGACATGCACAGATCAGCGCCCGCAAGGTGCGGCCGCTGGCGGACTTGATCCGCGGCAAACGGGTCGACGATGCCTTGGCCATCCTGCAGTACCAGCCGCAGCGCGGCGCGCGGCTGCTGGAGAAAGTGATCAAGAGCGCCCTGGGCAATGCCGAGGATCAACGGGCGCCGAACGTGGCGGGGCTGCGAATCATCGACGCCCGCATCGACGGCGGCCCGATGTTCAAGCGGCTCCGGCCGCGAGCCCGCGGTATGGCCCACGTCGTGAAGCGGCGATTTGCGCATATTTCGGTGGAAGTGGAGTAAACAAGCTGTCGGCTGACGGCTCTCGGCTGTCAGCCAGACGAAGAAAATCGGATTTCTGGCTGAAAGCCGAAAGCCGATAGCTGAAAGCCAATACTCATGGGTCAAAAAGTCAATCCAATCGGTTTCCGCACCGGCATCATGATGGGCTGGAAAAGCCGCTGGTATGCCTCGAAGCGCGAGTACTCCGACTTGCTCTTGGAAGATTTCAAGATCCGCAAGTATGTGACGGACAAGTACCGCTTCGCCGGCATCCCGACGGTGGAAATCGAGCGGACGCGCGACGAAGTGAAGGTGGTGCTGCATGCGGCCCGGCCGGGCGTGATCATCGGCCGCAAGGGCCAGCAGGTGGACCAGCTGCAAGACGAACTGCAGAACCTGGTCGGCCGCCGGATCAATATCAAGATCGAGGAAATCACGCGTCCGGAAATCCAGGCCCACCTAGTGGCCGAGGAAATCGCCGAGCAGCTGGCGAAGCGAGCTAGCTTCCGCCGCACGCTCAAGCGGGCCATCGAACAGACGATGGAGGCGGGCGCGAAGGGAATCAAGATTCAAATCTCCGGCCGCCTCGGCGGTGCGGAAATGGCCCGGCAAGAAAAGCAGATTGCCGGGTCGATGCCTTTGAGCACGCTGCGGGCGAAGATCGATTACGGCTTCGTCGAAGCGTCGACGGCTCAAGGCAATATTGGTGTTCAGGTATGGGTCAACCAAGGCGAGTACGAGGACCAGGCCGATGGCGCTGATGCCCAAGAGGGTCAAGCACCGAAAAAGCCAAAGAGGACGTATAAAAGGTAACGCCACGCGGGGTAACCGCGTCGTCTTCGGCGAGTTCGGATTGCAGGCAACGCAGGGCGGCTGGATCAGCGCCCAGACAATCGAAGCGGGTCGTGTTGCGGCGACGCAATACATCCGCGGCGAAGGGCGTTTGTACGTCCGCGTGTTCCCGCACAAGTCGGTGACCTCGATCCCGCTCGAAACCCGCATGGGCAAGGGCAAGGGCGAGCCCGAGTACTGGGCGGCCGTCGTCCGGCCGGGCACCGTGTTGTACGAGCTGGGTGGCGTGACCGAAGCGGCGGCCAAGCTCTGCCTGGCGCGGCTGGCGCACAAGATGCCGATCCGCGTGCGGATGGTACGGCGAACGGGATAAGAGGAAACAATTTTGTAGGAGGCGTCTCCGACGCCGATTCCGCAACCTTTGCAGGATGGAAATCGGCCCGCCGCGGCAGGCCTCCCACAAGAAGAAGCGAATCATGGCCAAGAGCACCGAACTACGAGACATGAGCGACGAGCAGCTGGGGCTGACGCTCAAGGATGCGACGGAAAAGCTGTTTCGGCTGAAGATTCAGTCGCAGACGGAAAAGCTGGACGCGCCGAGCGAGCTGCGCCGCAATCGCCGGCTGGTGGCCCGCATCAAGACGATTCAAAACCAACGAGCCAAGAAAGCGGCCGCCGTTTAGTTCCAGTAGCCGCGCGTTAGACGAGTAACCCAACAATGCCCAAACGACAGATCATCGGCGTGGTGACCGGCGACAAGACGCAGAAGACGCGTCGCGTGGAGATCGAGCGCCAGGTACGCCATCCCAAGTACGGCAAGTTTTTGCGCCGCCACACGGTGTGCCACGTGCACGACGAGAACAACGAGTCGCAGATTGGCGACACGGTGGAGATCGTCGAAGCCCCGCCGCGGTCGAAGCTCAAGCGCTGGGACCTGGTGCGGGTGGTGTCGAAGAGCAAGCAAGTGGACATCGCGGCGATGCGTGCGGCGGCGAAGCTGGCCGAGACGGCCGCGGCCGAAGGGACTTTGTAATCGAATGACCGGCGATCGGCTCCAAAGCCGAACGCTGTTGCTGGCCCGCCAAGGGGCCGCGGTGAAATAAACATGATTCAAATGCAAACCAGGCTCGATGTCGCCGACAACACCGGCGCCAAAGAGGTGATGTGCATCAAAGTCCTGGGCGGCAGCCGCAAGCGGGTGGCCGGCCTGGGCGACGTGATCGTCTGCAGCGTGAAGCACACGTTGCCGACGAGCGAAGTGAAGAAGAAGCAAGTCGTGCGGGCGGTGATCGTACGAACGAAGCAGCCTACACGGCGGCCCGACGGCAGCTACGTGCGATTCGATTCGAACGCCGTGGTGCTGATCGACGCTGACAAGAACCCGCGCGGCACGCGTATTTTCGGCGCGGTGGCCCGCGAGCTCCGCGACCGCAAGTTCATGAAAATCGTGAGCCTCGCCAGCGAGGTGGTGTAAAGGAGAATGACGAATTTCTGAATGACGAATGACGATGGAAGTTCGTCATTCTGTCATTGGTCATTCGACATTTTAAGAACATGTTGATTCGCAGTGGTGATACCGTCCAAGTGATTACCGGGGCCGACAAAGGGCTCAAGAGCCGGGTGCTGGTGATCGACCGCGCGGCCGGCAAGGCGATCGTCGAAGGCGCGGCCCGCGTGTACAAGCACGTCCGCCGCAGCCAGAAGCATCCGCAAGGCGGCCGCTTGAGCAAAGAGATGCCGGTGCAGCTGTCGAACCTGGCGTTCTACTGCACGACGTGTGACAAGGGCGTGCGGCTCGGATCGCGGTTCGTCAAGGATGGCAGCAAGGAGCGCTTCTGCCGCAAGTGCGGCACGGGAGTCGGACAGATCGCCCCCGCCAAGGCAGCCCACGCCGGCGCCGGCAAGGCGACGAAGAAGGCAACGGCCAAGAAGTAAATCGACGAAGAAGTAAACCGAATACTGGAACATTTAGCGGCGGGGCTTGCCCCGCCTGAATAACGGTGGAGCCCGCTCCACTGAGTTTTTTAGTGGAGCCCGCTCCACGGTGACGTCATGGCAAAAGCAGCAGCAGCCAAAGAAACCGCTCCCGCCCCGACCCCGCGGCTCCAGGAGCGCTACCAGAGCGAGATCGTGCCGCACCTGAAGAAGGAGCTGGGCCACACGAACCCGAACGCCGTTCCCAAGCTCGAGAAGATCGTCGTGAGCATGGGCGTGTCGAGCTCGGTAACGGACAAGAAGTTCATGGAAGAGGCGGTGAGCGCGATGACCGAGATCACCGGTCAGAAGCCGATCCGCTGCAAGGCGAAGAAGAGCGTCGCCAATTTCCGCGTCCGCGAAGGCATGGACCTGGGCTGCAAAGTCACGCTGCGTGGCCGCCGGATGTACGAGTTTTTGGACCGGCTGATTTCGCTGGCCCTGCCCCGGGTGCGCGACTTCCGCGGGCTCAAGCCGAATGCCTTCGACGGCAACGGCAACTACAGCCTGGGCCTCACCGAGCAATTGGTGTTCCCGGAGCTCAACCCGGACAAGTACACCCGCGTGCAAGGCATGAACATCGCGTTTTGCTGCTCGACCCACTCGAACGACGAGGCACGGGAGCTGTTGAAGCAGCTCGGCTTGCCGTTCCAGCGCGAAGGATCGGCGGCCTAGACGCGGTTCGTAGGATTAATCGATGTGAGCCCGCATCGGGCTTGTAACAGTCCAAGTCAAATCACGTCCCTCGATGGGAAGAACACCCTGTGGCAAGTAAATCAAAAATCGCCAAGGCCAATCGTACGCCGAAGTTCAGCACGCGCCGCGAATGCCGCTGCAAGCTTTGCGGCCGGCCCCGCGCCGTGTATCGCAAGTTCGGCCTGTGCCGAATCTGCTTCCGCAAGTTGGCGGATCGCGGCTTGATTCCCGGTGTGCGTTTGGCGAGTTGGTGAGTGAAAAGTGAGTAGGTGAGTAAGTGAGTAGGTGAGTAAGGAAGATCGAGTGAGGCCGGTGGCTGAAATCGCCACCTACTCACTTACTAACCTACTCACTTGCTCACCGTTTTCCCGGAGTCCATGACAACATGATGACCGACCCGATCTCCGACATGCTAACCCGCATCCGCAATGCGGTGCGGATCGAGCACCCCGAGGTAGTCATGCCGCTTTCGAAGGTGAAGCGCGGACTGGCGGAAGTGCTCAAGCGTGAAGGTTACATTTGGGACTGGCACGAAGCGGAAGATGAGGGCGCGCCCAGCAAGCAGCTCTCGATTCAGCTCAAGTACGGGCCGAATGGCGAGCGCGTGATCCGACACATCAAGCGCGTCAGCAAGCCGGGACGGCGGGTCTACAGCCCGGCCGACCGACTGCGCCCCGTGCTCAACGGTTTGGGAATTTCCATCATCAGCACCAGCCGCGGCGTGATCAGCGACCGCGAGGCCCGGCAACGCAACCTGGGCGGCGAAGTGCTGTGCGAAGTTTGGTGAGAAAGGCTGTTAGCTCTTAGCTATAAGCTGTTAGCCAGACGGTTAGCAGATTGGCTAAGAGCTAAAAGCTAACAGCTAAGAGCTTAAAACAATGTCCCGTATCGGCAAAAAATCGGTTCCGCTGCCTGCCGGCGTGAAGGTGAACGTCGCCAATCGCGAGATCACCATCGAAGGCAAGCTCGGCAAGCTGCAATACAAGCATCGCCCGGAGATCGACGTAAAAGTCGACGGCGAAAAGAACGCCGTCGTCTGTTCGCGGAGCTCCGAGGAGCGGCAGGTTCGCGCCTATCACGGGCTCACTCGCGCGCTAATCGCCAACATGGTGGAAGGCGTGTCGCAGGGCTACGAAAAGAAGCTCGAGATTCAGGGCGTCGGCTACCTGGGCGCGATCCAGGGCAAGACCCTGCAGCTGCGCGTCGGCTTCGCCAACGAAGTGCACAAGCAGATCCCCGATGGCCTGACGGTCACGTGTCCCGACCAGACGCACATCGTGATCAAGGGCATGGACAAGCAGAAGGTCGGTCAGTTCGCGGCCGAAGTGCGGGCAGTCCGCAAGCCGGAACCGTACAAAGGCAAGGGCATCCGTTACGACGGCGAACAGGTTCGCCGCAAGGCCGGCAAGACGGCGACGTGACAAGTCAAGCGACAAGAGTCCAGAGTCGAGAGCAAGAACTCTGGCTCTCGACTCTCAGCTCTCGACACTAGACTCAAATTACCATGGAACATCACAAGAAAATCGGCGGTCAGCGCGAGCGGCGAGCGTTCCGCGTGCGGAAGCGGACCCGCGGCACGCAGGAGCGTCCGCGCCTGTGCGTGACCCGCAGCCACAAGCACATTTCCGCGCAGATCATCGACGACATTGACGGCAAGACGCTGGCCAGCGCCTCGTCGCGCGACAAGTCGATCGCCGCGAAGCTCAAGTACGGCGGCAACCAGGCCGCCGCGCAGGTGGTCGGAAAGGCGCTCGCCGAGAAGGCCACCCAGGCCGGCATCACCGCCGTCTGCTTCGACCGCGGACCGTACAAGTATCATGGCCGCGTCGCCGCACTGGCCGCCGCGGCCCGCGAAGGTGGTTTGCAGTTTTAGGAAACAATATTTGCCGTGAGAAGTCGCGGCGGGAAATTTGGTGAGTGGGTAAGTAAGTGAGTAAGTGAGTAAGTAGCAAATTGAGTTTTTTTCGTTACTTACTTACCTACTCACCTACTAACTTATTCACCTACTCACCAAGGGTTTAATCGTGGCAGCTGCTACACAAGATCGTGTTCAAGGTGAACTTGGCGAGCATATCGTCGCCATCCGCCGCTGTGCGACGGTGGTGAAGGGCGGCCGCCGCTTCAGCTTTGCGGCGATGGTCGTGGTGGGTGACGGCAAGGGCCGCGCCGGCTGGGGCTACGGCAAGGCCAACGAGGTGCCGCCGAGCGTCGAGAAGGCCCGCAAGGAAGGCATGCGGAGCATGGTCTCGGTGCCGATGGAAGGTTCCACCATTCCACACAAAGTCGAAGGTTTCTACGGCTCGGCCCACGTGGTGCTGGTTCCCGCTTCGCCCGGTACGGGCGTGATCGCGGGCACGGCCGTACGTGCCGTCTGCGATGCGGCTGGCATCCACGACATCCTCACCAAGAGCTTCCGTTCGAACAATCCAGTGTCGCTGGTGAAGGCGACGTTTGCGGCGCTGGAGCAGTTGCGGCCCAAGCAAGACGTCGAGCGCCTGCGGGGAGTGCAGTTGACATGAATCTGAGTGACGTCCATCGCGGCATCAAAAAGCACAAGGCCAAGAAGCGGCTCGGCCGGGGCATCGGCTCCGGGCAAGGCAAGACCGCGGGCCGCGGCCACAAGGGTCAGAAATCCCGGGCCGGCACGTCGTACAACCCCGTGTTCATGGGCGGCACGGCCTCGACCGTGATCAGAGTCCCCAAGCGCGGGTTCCACAACAAGTGGGCCGTGCGGATCGCGGCGGTGAACGTGGCGGCCCTCGAGAAGCACTTTGCCGCCGGCGACGAAGTCACGCCCGATGCGCTCGTGGCCAAGAACCTCACCAAGGGCCGCTTCGATCAGTTGAAGCTGCTGGGTGACGGCGAATTGACCAAGAAGCTCAAAGTGTCGGCCCACCGCTTCAGCGAAACGGCCAAGGAAAAAATCGAAAAGGCCGGCGGCCAGATCGTCGTGCTCCCCGGGCCCGCGCCGGTGGTGAAGAACCAGAAACGCCAGACGCCGGTATCCAAGTAAAGCAGCCTCAAAATAAGACCGCAGCACAGAAATAGTCCGGCCGGCTCACGAGGGGCCTGCCAGATCATCGACCGCTACAGCAAGGACGGATCGATACCATGTGGGAAAAGCTTCGCGTCGTCTGGCAGATTCCCGAGCTGCGTCAGAAGATTTTGCTGACGCTCTTGATGCTGGCGGTTTACCGCGTCGGCTTCCAGATTCAGCTGCCGGTGATCGACCAGTCGGAAGTCAGCAAATTCAGTACCCGTTCCGGCGGCCTGGGCGACATGCTCCAGGCGGTGGCCGTGCTCAGCGCGACCCAGCTCGACCAGGTGACGATCTTCGGCCTGGGGATCATGCCGTATATCTCGGCGTCGATCATCTTCCAGCTGTTGGCAAGCGTCTATCCGCCGCTCGAGCAGCTGCAGAAGGAGGGCGAAGCCGGACGCAAGAAAATCAACGAGTACACGAGATACGCCACCGTTATCTTGTGTCTCTTTCAAAGCTGGTTCTACGTCGAATCGTTTATCGAGCCGCAGGGCTTCGTACTGCCCGCATTCCGCGTGGGCGACACCACCGAGATGTTTCTCAGTTGGCAGATCGTGTCCGTGCTCACGATGACGGCCGGCACCGTGTTCCTGATGTGGCTCGGCGAGCAGATCGACGAATTCGGCATCGGTAACGGCATCAGCTTGTTGATCATGTCCGGCATTCTGGCCAACATGCCCGGCGCCGGCTGGGAGCTCTTGCAAAAGGCGTCGTTGGAGCTGGGCGGCGGCGGCAGCAAGTTGGGCATCGAGGGCCTGGTGCTGTTGGCCTGTATGTTCGTGCTGGTTGTGATGGGCGTGGTGTTCATCACGCTCGGCCAGCGGCGGATCCCGATGCAAAGCGCCAAGCACGTCCGCGGCCGGCGGGTCTACGGCGGCACCCGCCAGTATCTGCCGCTCAAGGTGAATCAGGCCGGCGTGATGCCAATCATTTTCGCCAGCAGCCTGCTCATGTTTCCGCTCTTGATTCTGACCAATCTGAACGCCTACGCGGTCCACTGGAGCGACGGCTATTTCAAGAGCTTCATCCTCTGGGCGCACGAAGTCTTCCATCGCGGCGGGTTTATCTACAACATCTTCTACCTGCTGTTGATCTACTTCTTCTGCTACTTCTGGACGGCGATCACCTTCAACCCGAAGGACATGGCCGACAATCTGAAAAACTTCGGCTCGTTCATTCCCGGCTACCGGCCGGGCAAGCGGACCGCCGATTACCTGGAAAAAGTGATGGTCCGGATCACATACGTGGGCGCCGGCTTCCTGGCGGTGGTGGCGATTATTCCCACGCTGATTTCCACTCAGCTCGATGTCGGCTGGGTGCTGGCCAGCTTTTACGGCGGCACAAGCCTCTTGATCGCCGTGAGCGTGGCCTTCGATTTGGTGCAGAAAATCGATAGCCATCTGGTGATGCGGAATTACAAGGGCTTGCTTGAATCCTGAGTGCTGCGCCCTAGAGTTGTGTGCGGATATTGCAGCGAGGGATTGCGGATTCGCGCGAATTCGCTGTGCCGAATAAGCAAACTGATGCCTCGCTACTTGACGCCCATCCTGCCACTGCCGACCCTTTAACTCATGCGCATCGTGTTTGTCGGTCCGCCGGGGGCAGGAAAAGGGACACAAGCCCAGCGGCTCAAAGACCATCTTGGCATTGCCCATCTCTCGACCGGCGACATGTTCCGCGAGGCGAACAGCGCGGGCACGGAGCTCGGCAAGCGGGCCGCCAGCTACTTCCAAGTCGGCAAGCTCGTGCCGGATTCGATCACCGTGGGAATCGTGTCGGAGCGTTTGGCCCAGGCCGACTGCGTCGATGGTTGCCTGTTCGACGGCTTCCCTCGCACTGCCGCCCAGGCCGAAGCGCTCGATTCGCTGCTAGCGGATCAGGGCATGCCGCTCGATCTGGTGATCGCCTTGGAAGTGCCGGAAGACGTGGTGCTGAAGCGGCTTGCGGCCCGCGGCCGGCCGGACGACAACGCCGCGGCGGTCCAGGAGCGTTTTCGGCAATACTACGCCCTCACCGAGCCGCTCGCCGACTACTATCAGCGCAAGGGCATCTTCCGCCGCGTCGATGGGACCGGGGCGCCGGAAGATGTCTTCGAGCGGATTCGCAAGATCGTCGACCGCGCCAGGCAGCCGTCGAGTTAGCAGCCGGACGGGGATTGGGATAGAATTATCGTGGTCGCCAGGTCGGAATCTCCCGCCTCGGTGGTCGACGGAGTCAGTGAGCGGTGTTGAATCTCAAGTCGGATCGTGAAATCGGCCTGATGCGTCAGGCCGGCCTGTGCGTGTGGCAGGCCCATCAGTTGGTGCGCGACGTGGTCCGGCCCGGCGCGACCACGGGCGATATCGACGCGGTGGTTACCGAGCATTTCGCCCGTTGCGGCGCCATCCCGTTGTTTCTCAACTATCCAAACCAGGAAGCCGGCAAAGCGCCCTTTCCGGCGGCCACCTGCACCAGCGTCAACGAGCAGGTAGTCCACGGCATTCCGAACAACAAGCCGCTGGTGGAAGGCGACATTGTCAGCGTCGACACCGGCTGCCGGCTCAACGGCTGGTGCGGCGACGCGGCTTGGACGTATCCGGTCGGCAAAATCTCGCCCGCCGTGCAGCGGCTCTTGGATGTCACGCTCGGCACGCTCGAGCTGGCCTTCGACCTGATGCACACCAAGACCAAGTGGAGTCAGGTGGCCCGCGAGATGGACATCTACGTCCGCGACCACGGCTACTACTCGGTGGAGTGTTTCGTAGGCCACGGCATCGGCCGGCAGATGCACGAAGATCCGCAGGTGCCGAATTTTCTGAGTCGCGGCTTGCGCGGGGCGGGCGATTTCCGCTTGCAGCCGGGGTTGGTGATCGCGGTCGAACCGATGGTCAACGTGGGCACCAAGCGCGTGAAGCTGCACCGCGATCAGTGGACGCAGTCGACAGCCGACGGCAAGCCAAGCGCCCATTTCGAGCACACGATCGCCATCACGCGTGACGGACCGGTCCGCTTGACCGAAGCTCCCACGCCGGCCGAGGCCGCCAGCCTGACCGCCTGATCGGAAGTCCGCGGCCGATGTTCCGCACTTCGCGGCCCAAGCGCGGCCGTCCGCGGCCAGAGCTTTGAAAAGTGCGGGGTTTCGCGCCTCTGGGGGACGAAGCAAATTCCGTTCCCAGCAGCCCTTGTCGGCCCCCGGCCGCTCGCCTTATACTCAACCGTTTTCCGCCAGCTCGGAACCCGCGGCACTCCGGCGCGTCGTCGTTGGAGGTTTTGCCTCGCGGCCTTGCGGTTCGTCGTCAGAAGTTTTCGTCGGTCATTTTGTCGAGTGAGTGTGTTGCCATGAAAGTCCGTGCCAGCGTTCGGCGTGTCTGCGACAAGTGCAAGATCGTTCGCCGCCGCGGCGTGGTCCGCGTCGTGTGCAGCAATCCGCGCCACAAGCAGCGGCAGGGTTAGTCAGCGGCGGCAGTGTTAGTAGCAGCGACAGCCCGGTATTAGCAACGACTCGGTATTAACAAAGACATTGTCAGTTTGTTCGGGAGCGTAAGCGTATGCCACGTTTGCAAGGTGTCGACATTCCGCCGGATCGTCCGACGGTCATTTCGTTGACCTACCTGTACGGCGTCGGGCCGAAGACGGCCCGTGAGCTGTGCCATAAGGCGGGTATCGATCCCCAGGCGCGGGCCCGCGAACTGGGCGAGGACGAGGTCGCGCGGATCGCGGCGCTACTCGACAAAGACTACGTGGTCGAAGGCCAATTGCGGCGGCAGGTGTCGCAGAACATTTCGCGGCTCCGCGACATCGCCTGCTACCGCGGTGTGCGTCATCGCCGCGGCTTGCCGGTGCGCGGCCAGCGGACGCGGACCAACGCCCGCACCCGCAAAGGTCCGAAGAAGACGGTTGCCGGTAAGAAGGGCGTGAAGGATCTGCGTTAACGGCGATTTGCGGTGACACATTCTGCGGACGCGCGCGGGCCATTTGCCTGTTCCCGTCGCCCTTCCGCTTGCGGTTTAGCACAAGTTTTCGCCCGCGTGTCGCAGCCTGCGGCACAGTGGGAAACGGACTCAGGAATCGATTCATGGGAAAAGACAAAGCACCAGCGGCCGGCGCTTCGACCAAGAAAAAGGCCAAGCGCAGCGTATCGGTCGGCATCGCCTACATCGAAGCCACCTTCAACAACACGATGGTGACGATCACCGACACCAAGGGCGACACGCTCTGTTGGGCGAGTGCGGGCACCAGCGGCTTCAAAGGGAGCCGCAAGAGCACGCCGTTCGCCGGCCAGTGTGCCGCTCAGCAGGCCGCCGACAAGGCGAAGAAGTACGGACTCAAGGAAGTCGAAGTGAAGGTCAAAGGCCCCGGCAGCGGCCGCGAAAGCGCGATTACGTCGCTCGAAGCCGCCGGCCTGAAGGTGAAATCCATCGAAGACATCACGCCGCTGCCCCACAACGGCTGCCGGCCCCGCAAGAAGCGTCGCGTGTAGGAAGTTAGTTGTCAGTGGTTAGTAGATAGTTGCAACTGACAACTGACAACTGACGACGTGCATTGCCGAGTGAGTGCGGCGAAGTAGTTACCGAGTAATTTAGCAATTCAGAAGATTCCATGGCACGATACACAGGTCCCGTTTGCCGACTTTGCCGCCGCGACGGCTTGAAGCTGTTCCTCAAGGGCACGCGCTGCGACACGCCGAAATGTGCGTTCGAGCGCCGCGAGGCGCCTCCTGGCATGCACGTCGGCCGCCGCGGCAAGCTCACCGATTACGGCGTGCACCTCCGCGAGAAGCAAAAGGTCAAGCACTATTACGGCGTCTTGGAGCGGCAGTTCCGCAAGTATTTCCATCATGCTTCGAAGAGCAAGGGGAATACGGGCGCAACTCTGCTCGCCCTGCTCGAATGCCGCCTGGACAACATCGTCCATCGGCTCGGCTTCGGCCAGAGCCGGGCCCAGGCCCGGCAGGCCATCGCTCACGGCCACATCACGGTGAACGGCAAGCGGGTCGACATCCCCAGCTACCAGGTCCGCGTGGGCGACGTGATCCGGGCCAAGAACGCGGCCAAGAGCCTCGACGTCGTGCGGGCCGCCCTGGCCGAGTCCCACCGCGACGTCCCCGACTTCCTCACCCGCAGTGATTCGCAAGTTCCCGAAGGCATTGTCAGCCGGTTGCCCTCGGCCGATGAAGTATCGATTCCGGTTCAGACCCAGTTGATCGTCGAGCTCTGCTCGCGCTAAACGGCGCGGACCAGCGTTCGAGGTAGTTACGGAGCGCTAGCGCGCGACAGGCAGAGGGAGTGTAGGACGAGCGGC
Organism: Pirellulales bacterium; assembly: GCA_050248495.1. Taxonomy (GTDB): domain Bacteria; phylum Planctomycetota; class Planctomycetia; order Pirellulales; family Lacipirellulaceae; genus DASYDU01. The sequence goes on from JBFWSG010000018.1 coordinate 75,262, forward strand.
CGGCTTGCTCACCTACTCGCCGATACACCCGTCGCGGTCGGGAGCGTCCATTTCCGAGGAGAAACCTGATGCATATTCGATGGCGTGGTTTGGAGCTTCCCAGCACCGTAGATTGCGACGCGGCAACGCTGACCCCGACCTACGGGAAGTTCGTCGTGGAGCCGTTCGAGCGCGGCTTTGGCGCCACGATCGGCAACGGCCTGCGCCGCATCCTGCTTTCGAGCCTCGAAGGGAGTGCGGTCACCCAGATCAAGGTCCACAACGCCCAGCACGAATTCACCACCATCCAGGGCGTTCGTGAAGACGTCACCGACATTGTGCTGAACGTCAAATCGCTGATCGTGAAGAATCACAGCGATTCGACCCGTGTGCTGCGTGTCGAGAAGAACACGGCCGGTCCGATCACCGCCGCAGACATCGAGACGGACGAAGCGGTCGAGGTGCTCAACAAGGACCATGTCCTGGCGAATCTCACGGACAACGTGAAATTCGTGATGGAAATGGTGGTCGAGAACGGCCGCGGGTATATACCGTCGACCGAGCACAGCCAGAACATCCAGGAAATCGGCATCATCCCGATCGACGCGGTTTACAGCCCGGTGGTCCGCGTCCGCTACGGGATCGAAGAGACCCGCGTCGGTCAGAAGACCAACTACGACAAGCTCACCATCGAGATCTGGACCAACGGCTCGGTTGCGCCGGAAATGGCGCTGGTCGAATCGGCCAAGATCTTGCGTAAGCACCTCAATCCGTTCGTGCAGTACACGGAGCTCGGCGCACAGGTTCGTTCGCCGTCGCGCGGCGTGAGCGCCGGCATCGATGCGGCGATGGAAGCCAAGCTCAACATGAGCCTGTCCGAGCTGATGCTCTCGGTGCGGGCCAGCAACTGCCTCGAATCGGAAAACATCATGACAGTCCGCGACCTGGTTCGCCGCTCGGAAGACCAGCTGCTGGAGGTCCGCAACTTCGGCGAAACAACGCTCACCGAAGTCAAAGACAAGCTCCGCGAGCTGGGGCTGCATCTCGGCATGCGGTTGCCGCAGGCCACGGTCGGGGCCCTCTAGGGATCAGAATCAATCTTCAACGTTTAGCGTGCAATCATGCGACATCGACGTAAAGGCCGCGTTCTCGGCCGTTGCCCCAGCCATCAGCGTGCTCTCTTGAAGAGCCTCGCCAGCGCGCTCTTCCTCACGGAGCGCGACGCCGAGTTCGACGACAACGCGCCGAAGACCAAGGGCCGGATCATCACCACGGTGACCAAGGCCAAGGAAGTTCGCCCGCTGGTGGAGAAGTGCATTACGCTGGCCTGCAAGGCGCAGCTCGCGGAAGATGCGGCCCGTGAATTCGGCACCACTTCGGCCCGCGGCAGCGACGAATGGAAGAAGTGGCGCAAGAGCGACCGCTGGACCAAGTGGAACTCGGCTATCGCTCCGTCGCTCGCCGCCCGTCGCCGCGTGCTGATGCTGATCGGCGACAAGCAGGCCGTGGGTGTGCTGTTCAAGGAAATCGCGCCGCGGTTTGTCGATCGTCCGGGCGGCTACACGCGGATCGTGCGGCTGGCTAAGCCGCGGCTGGGCGACGCCGGCACCCGCGCGATGCTCGAGCTGGTCGGCGTCCGCGACCGGGTGTTGGAGCGCAGCGTCCGCCCGTCGTTTGAAGGCGAGAAGTCGCCTGCCGCCGAGCCCGCCGCCGCGACGTAGTCCGCGTTGAAATTCTGGGAGGGCGAGGCTCTCGCCGAGCCTCGTCGACTGTCTGCTAGCAGACCACCTCGCATTGACGCTAGCGGTGCGCTCCTCTACCCTACGCGGCCCCTCTTCTCCCCGATGCGCCTGCCCGGCAGTAACAGCCAGGCGTGCGCCTCACCGTCGCATTCCGAAACGACATGCGAGTTTCGTACTTAAGTTGCGCCTTGCTGCTGGTCGCACTGGCGGGCGGCTGCCGCCTGCTCGGCGAGGAGGCGATCGTCCAGGGCAACTCGCCCCTCCGGCCGCTGCAGGCGCCGGCCGACAGCGTGCAGATCGAGATTATCTGGGCCCGCTGTGAGCTCGACGACGCTGAATTGAACGATACGGTCTGGAACGAAATCGACGAGACGCAAGTCGACCCGGCGGCCCATCGCGAGCTCGCACGCAACGGGTTCCGCGTCGGCGTTGTGACCGGCGCGCCTCCTGATGCGATTGCCCGGCTGCTGAACATGGGCGAAGCCCCGGAGAACCAGACCTCGAGTTCTGGGCAGAATCCCGCCGGGCTCAAAACGCTCGAATTGAACCACGACGCCAAGATTCACGGCAGCCGCCGCAGCCTGCGCCGCGGCGAGCGGATGGAAATTCGCGCGTCGGAGAATCTCGCCGCGATGCCGCTTTTGGTGGCTCGCGGCCGCGACGTCCACGGCCGCACCTTTCGCGACGCCCAGGCGATTTACGCCCTCTCGGTCGATCCGCAACCGGACCAAACGATTCGCGTCGAGCTGACGCCGGAAATTCAGTACGGCCCCAACCAGATGCGCTGGACCGGCGGCGATGAAGGCATCGACGTCGTGCTGCGCCAGCTCCCCATGCGCGACCGCGAAGTGCTCGAATCGATGCGGATGAACGTGCGGCTCGCGCCGGGCGAAATGCTGATCCTCTCCGGGCTGCCCGACTCCGGCAGCCGCCCCGGCCACTATTTCCACACCACCGAGTCGTCCGCCGGCCGCGAGCAGAAGATCATGCTCATCCGTCTGGCCCAAGTGCCCAAGAGCGAAACTTTCGCAGCGGCCGCGGACTTCTGAAACTGTTCCGGCAATCGTCCGATCCCGGCGGCCCCTCCTCACCCGCGGGAGAAAACACTAAAATGCGTGGTCCTAAAAAAAACAGGCCCACCGCGTGGCTGACGCCCCGCCAATTTGTCAGCCTGAGAGAAACTGATTCGCCTGCGGAATCGCCAGCCCGAGGAGATTCGATCATGTCGCTCGTCCCCATGCGTCTGCTCTTGGATCACGCCGCCGAAAACGATTACGGCCTCGCGGCCTTCAACGTCAACAACATGGAGCAGATCCAGGCCATCATGGAAGCGGCCAAGGAGACCGATTCGCCGGTCATCGTGCAGGCCTCGCGCGGCGCCCGTTCCTATTGCCAGGACAATTACCTCCGCCACCTGATGATCGCCGCCTCGGAGCTCTATCCGCAGATTCCGATCGCCATGCACCAGGACCACGGCAACAGCCCCGACACCTGCAAGAGCGCGATCGACAACGGCTTTACCTCGGTGATGATGGACGGCTCACTCAAGGCCGACGGCAAGACACCGGCCGACTTCGATTACAACGTCGGCGTGACCAAGGAAGTCGTCGAGCTGGCCCACGCCAAGGGCGTTTCGGTCGAGGGCGAGCTGGGCTGCCTCGGCTCACTCGAGCACGGCGGCGGCGAGAAGGAAGACGGCCACGGCGCCGAGGGCGTCCTCTCGCACGACCAGCTGCTCACCGATCCCGATGAGGCCGAGCGCTTCGTCGCCGAGACGGGCGTCGACGCGCTGGCCGTGGCCATCGGCACCAGCCACGGTGCGTACAAGTTCACCAGCCGTCCGACCGGCGAAGTGCTCGCCATGGATCGCATCGAAGAGATCCATCGCCGCCTGCCGAACTGCCACCTCGTGATGCACGGCTCCAGCAGCGTGCCGCAGGAGCTGCAGGACGTCATCAACCAGTTTGGCGGCAAGCTCAAACAAACCTGGGGCGTGCCGGTCGAAGAGATACAGCGCGGCATCAAGCACGGCGTCCGCAAGATCAACGTCGACACCGACAATCGCCTCGCCATCACCGGCGCGATTCGCAAGGTCTTCGCCGAGTCGCCCGAGAAGTTCGACCCCCGCGACTACCTCAAGCCCGCCCGCGAAGCCATGAAGCAGGTTTGCATCGCCCGCATGACCTCCTTCGGCCAGGCCGGCTGGGGCTCCAAGATCAAGCCCGTCACGATCGACAAGTTCGTCAGCTATTATGCGATGGTGTAGCGAAATCCGCCGGCGTGGCTGGGTCGTCGTCTCGCGGTGCCATACCGTGGTACAATTGCAGCATGAGCATCGCGACTCGTATCACCACAGCCGATGATCTGTTTCGGATGCCAAGCGATGGCAAACGGTTCGAGCTCGTTAAGGGGGAGCTGCGCACAATGACGCCCTCGGGGAGTGCCCATGGATACGTCGTTGTGGAAGTCACCGTACGCCTTGGCGAATACGTCAGCCGAAACGGGCTGGGCTGCGTATTTGGCGCGGAGACGGGATTTCGGATCGAACGAGACCCAGACACGGTCCTCGCACCCGATGTGTCGTACATTCGGAAAGAGCGGCTCGAAGCAACGGGCATTCCTGATGAGTTCTTTCCGGAAGCTCCTGCACTAGTTGTCGAAGTCGTTTCCCCCAACGACACCGCATATGAAGTCGACGACAAAATGCAGCGGTGGTTTGCGGCTGGCGTCGAATTGGGATGGGTCGTCTACCCAAAGGGACACACCGTCACCGTCTACCGCGGTCTCAACGACATCCATGTCTTGAAGGCTGACGAGATGCTGGATGGCGGCTCGGTCGTGCCCGGATTCACTTGCCGAGTTGGCGATTTATTTGCCCGTCTCGGCGCGCAATAGCAGGATTGCAGAGGAGGCATTGCATGAGATCGCGCGCGATCGTGTGTTTGGTTTTGGTCGGGGCTTCGAGCTCTTTTGCCGCCGACTGGCCGCAGTGGATGGGACCCCAGCGCGACAACGTTTGGCGCGAAGAGGGCATCGTCGCCGAACTTCCCGAGGGCGGACCCAAGGTCGTGTGGCGAGTTCCTGTTGCTGGCGGTTATGCAGGTCCGGCCGTCGCCGACGGCAAGGTCTTCATCGCCGACTATGTCACCGCCGACAACGTGAAGGTCGCCAACTTCGAGCGCAAGGAATCCACCGGCACCGAGCGGGTGCTCGCGCTGGATGAGGCGACCGGCAAGGAGCTGTGGAAATACGAATACCCGGTCAAGTACACGATCTCCTATCCCGCCGGTCCACGCTGCACCCCGACCGTCTCCGACGGCAAAGTCTATACGCTCGGCGCCGAGGGCAACCTGCATGCCTTCGACGCCAAGACGGGCGACGTCCTCTGGTCGCACGACTTCAACAAGGAATACGGCGCGAAGACCGCCCTCTGGGGCTACGCGGGCCATCCGCTCGTGGACGGCGACAAGCTGATTTGCATCGTTGGCGGCGAGGGGAGCTACGCCGTCGCCTTCGACAAGAACACCGGCAAAGAGCTGTGGAAGAATCTCACGTCGCCCGAGCAGGGTTACTCGCCGCCGGCGATCCTCGACGTCATGGGCCAGCGGCAGCTCGTGCTGTTGCGGCCCGATGCGGTCACCGCCTTAGACCCAGACACCGGCAAAGAGATCTGGTCCGTTCCGTACGAGTCGACCAACGGCCTGGTGGTGATGACGCCCGTCATCTGGAAGGACTACATGTTCGTGGGCGGCTATTCGCAAAAGAACATGCTCATCAAGCTCGGTGCTGATGGCAAATCGGCCGATATGGAGTGGAACGACCTCGCCAAGCATGCCATGTCGCCGATCAACGTCCAGCCCACGCTCGACGGCGACAATCTCTATGGCTTCGACCAGGGCGGCCGCCTCGTCGGCGTCACGCTCCCCGACGGCGACCGGCTCTGGGAAACCACCGAGCCCGTCGGCAAGCGCCCCGCCAACAGCGCCACCGCCTTCATCATCCGCCAGGGCGACCGCTACTTCATGTTCACCGAAAACGGCGACCTCGTCGTCGCCGACCTCACGCCCGCAGGCTTCCAAGAACTCAGCCGCGCGCACATCCTCGACCCCACGAACGACGCCTTCGGCCGCCCCGTCGTCTGGTGCTCACCGGCGTTTGCCAACAAGCGGATGTATGTTCGCAACGACAAGGAATGCGTGGCGGTGGATTTGGCCGCGGAGTGAGTTAGCGAATGTGTGGCGTGGAATCGGGGTGCCACTGCTGGCTTGTCCAGCAGTGCTCTTCCTGCCTCAACCTCGCGGTCAAAGCTCCGGTCGATGCTGCCCTCGCCTTGCAGCTCAAGCCACGAACTCTGCCGGAATGCGTTCCAACTTTGGCGCGAGTGGATTGATGGATTAGCATTCCCGCTGAAAGCCGACATCTTCTGGCGACCTCAGGGGGAATCGCCAACATGTACCGTGGTTGGTTAGCGAAAGGACCTCATTCTCGTACAGCTCGATAGATACAAACGGATTTGATTCTGTGAAAAAGGCAATCCACAGGAGATTGCCGGTGTCTAATTTTAGAGCCGCGACAAATCCATCCCCACCGAGTCCACCTTCGCCACCCTGGACACAAAGATTTCGGGATTCGTCAGTCGCCTCGCAAAGCGAGATCAGCCCCGTCGTTTGCAGTGGCTTAGCGGCATTTAGGTCGATAAGTCGCGTCCAATTTCCGCGCTGAATGATCGGGGTTGAATTCTTTCCGTTGACGCGGTCCGATCGAATATGCACCTCGCGAACTCGCCCGTCGGGAAAAATAATTCCGTTGAGAATTGGACAGCTTTCAGCTCGCCACATTTCATTAATATCGATATCGCGATGCTGATCATTCATTCCGAGCCTCAAATCTCCCGTGTTGCAGCGTGAGTAATCTATCTTGATCGCTGTCGTTCCAACAAACTCCTGTTGCCCTTAAACCTTCTCCCCAAACCCAATATCATGCCCATCCAAATCCTGGATCCCGAACTCCAGGATGCCATACGGCTTTACACCCAGGCCATAGTCGATCTTCGCCCCGGCGGCAGTCAGCTCCGCGAAGAGTGCTTTCGCGTCGTCGACCCAAAAGTACGCGTTCCACATCTGGTGCACGATCTGCCAGTGTGGCTTGATCTGGTTCGGGTCGTCGCACTTGGCCAGCATCAAGTAATGGCCGTCGCGGTGCGCGATGCAGAAACAGGGCGGATCGCCATAGAAGCCCTCGTACTGAAACCCCACGCAGTCGCGCCAATAATCGGCCGACGCGACGACGTCCCTTACCAATAACACCGGAGCGCTCGCAGTCAATTTGGCCATGGGAAAAACCCCAGAAGTCGAAGGTCAAATTTCACCGCCACGATGGCCGCCATCCTACCACATCCTTCCTGTTCTTCTTTGCGCTCTTTGCACCTTGGCGTCTTGGCGCGCTTCCGAACTGCCTGTGGCCACTAGTGAACCCACATAACTACTCTGTCCTCGGCAGCGGAATTGGCTTTCCGTCCCGCAGCGCCGGCAGCCAGGTTTCGTTCAGCCGTTTGTAGTACGCCTGGTGCGAGCCGTCTTTTTCGAGGTGTTCGCCCTGCGGCAAAGGGATGAATTCCTTCGGCGTCGTGATCGCGTTCACGGCCGCCTGAATCCCTTCCGGCGGACAGATTTCGTCGATGAGGCCGTAGCCCACCAACACCGGGCACTTGATCCGCGGCGCGAAGTTCACCACGTCGTAATAGCGGCTCGCCGCGCGGACATTCGCCGGGTCCTTGCCATACAGGCAGTCGTACCACCCCGGCCAGCCGCCCGTGCGGCCGACCGTCGGCCCCAGCATGTCGCTGCCCGCCGGCACCATCGCCAGTGCCGCCGTCACGCCAGGATGCAGCGCCGCCGAGACGAGCGTTTGCTGCCCGCCTTGGCTCGCACCATTGACCACGAGCGTCTTGCCATCCCAATCGGGCCGGCTTCGCAGGTATTCGAGCGCCTGGTAGCACGACAGATACATTCGCAGAAAGTAACTCGTCTCGCGGTCGTCGTTGCCGATCGCCCAGTAGTCGCGCAAGGGCCCGGCCGCCTGCTCTTGATAGAACTCGGCCGACTCGTCGGTCGGCAAGTCGTGCGCCAGCACGTTGAGCACCAGCCAGCCCTCCGCCGCCCGATCGACTGCCCACGGCTTCTCAATCGGATAGACGCCCGCCCATTGCGGAATGAAGAGCGCCGGCAGTTTCTGGTCCGCCTTTTCGCTACCGGCTTTCGGTCGTGCCAACTGGCCGCGGATTTTCGTGCCGCGATAGCCATCAAGCGTGATCTTCCAATACTCGACGCCGTCGCGGCCGCTTTCGGCCGGTTCGAGCACTGCATTGGCGGGCACCTCACGAATCTCTTTGATCTTCGCGTCCCAGAAGGCGTCGAAGTCGTCGGGCCGCGGCGCGGAGGGCTCGATCTTTTCCGCCGCAACGATCGCTCCCCCAAGTGCTTCGTATTCTTTGCCGTCCACCGACTTGGCCGCAAAGTGGGCGAGCAGCGTGCCGGGCGCGTCGAGCGACGCTTTCAATTCGGCGCGGCCGTCGACGAGTTCCAGCGTGCCGTGGCCAATTTCGGTTCGCGAGCCGCGCTCCAGCTTGTACTCGAGCTCGTGCGGCGCGCCGTCGCCCTTCCATTCGACATGCCAGATGACCGGATCGTCGATTTCAAGCACGCCGCTCTCCGGTTCGGTCCGCACGACGAGCTCATCGGCAACGGCCGCCGTTGCCAATGTTACGACGAAGCATGCCACGCACCAACGAATCGAATCTCGAAGAAACATACGAACTGCTTCCCGCGCGAAATGAAAACTGGCACCGTGCCACTCAAGTGTAACCCACCCACCGCTGCCAGACACGAAACACCACGAGGCCCAGCGCCGCGCCGAGTACATCCGCCAGCCAGTCGCCCGCGGTCGCGTCGCGGCCGACGAGCAGCTGCGTCACCTCGTCCAATACGGCGAACAGGGCAATCGCCATCCAGAGCAGCCGCAAGTGGCGTCCATTGAGCCGGCCGGTCGATGTCTCCCAGGCAATTGCCAGCAGAAACGCCAGCCCGGCGTAGGCGCTGAAGTGGAGCAATTTGTCCGTACGTTCGATCGGCACGCGGATCGCGGCCGGCGGCAAATGCGTGCCCACCACGAGGGCCAGGGCGTACGCCGCGAGCAGCCATTTCCACAACCAGGCCAGGCTGAATCTCTCAGAAGGGGAGCGGGACATGGGCGGGAAAATGGTTTGCCAACCGGAGGGGCAAGCGGGTAAGTTACGCTATGCGACGACGGCCGCTTGATCGCTTGCAGGTCCAACCGTTGTATCGCCAGTCTTCTCTTCGGCCTAGGTGCAATCATGTCACGATTCCCTGTACCGCTGCCCCGCCGCTATTCCCAATACGGCGACAACGATCCGCGCCGCCAGGCCTTCGGCGGCAGCTCGCAGCGGAGCAGTTTTAAGGCGCGGCTGATCATTGCCGCGATCATCGCCATCTTCGCCCTGGTGTCGTACTACGGCCGGCCGGGCGACGAGAATAAGATCACGGGCGAAAAGCAACGGGTCGCGCTCAGTAACGAGGCGGACGAAGTGGTGATGGGCCTGCAGGCCGCGCCGGAGATGGTGCAAATGCACGGCGGCCCGTCGCGCGACCGCGAGGCGCAGGCCATGGTCTCGCGCGTCGGCGAAGAGCTCCTCGAAGGACTCGACAAACAGCTCTCCGAGCAGGGGCGCCAAAATCCCTACCGCGACAAGTTCCGCTTCACGCTGCTCGCCGATCCACAGACGGTCAACGCGTTCGCGCTCCCCGGCGGGCAGGTCTTCATTACCGCGGCGCTATTCCGCGATCTCGAAACCGAAGGACAGCTCGCCGGGGTCCTGGGCCACGAGATCGGCCACGTGATCGAACGGCATGGCAACCAGCGAATGGCCCAGAACCAATTGTTTCAAGGACTGGCCGCGGCCGGCGGCGTGGCGGGCGGCGATCAGCAGAGCGCGCAGATGGCCCAGGCCGTGGCCCAGATGGTGCAAATGAAATATGGCCGCGGCGACGAGCTCGAATCGGACAAATGGGGCGTGCGGCTCACCTACCTTGCCGGCTACGATCCGCGGGCGATGATCGGTGTGATGGAGGTGCTCGATCGCGCCAGCGGCGGCGCGGCCCCGCCGGAGTTCTTCAGCACACACCCAAAGCCGGCCAACCGTGTCGAATACATCAAGCACGTGATCGCCGAAGAGTTTCCCAACGGCGTGCCCGACGGTCTGAAGAAGTGAGAGAGATCACGATCGTTTCGGGCGGTCAGACCGGCGCCGATCGGGCAGCACTCGATTTCGCCCTGGAATTCGGACTCGCGCACGGCGGCTGGTGCCCGCGCGGCCGGAAGGCGGAAGATGGCGTCATCGACGAGCGGTATCAGCTACAAGAAACGACCTCCCCACGATACGACCAGCGGACGCGGTGGAATGTGCGGGACAGCGACGCGACCGTCGTATTCAGCATCGGGAGCGAAGTGACCGGCGGCACGGCACTGACGCTGGCCATCGCCGAGCAGCAAGGCAAGCCGCTATTGCATCTTTCCAGCGAGGCGGCGTCCGCGGAAGGACGCGATCCGGCGCATGAGCTGATCGAATTCCTCGCCGAGCATCGCGTTGGCCGGCTGAATGTGGCCGGTCCGCGGGCGTCGCAGGAACCACTCGTAGCGGCATTTGTCCGTGGCGTTCTCGTCGACGCGCTCGACCGCAGCGCGGCGAAAGAGTAGTTTTGTGGGAATGAAGGTGGAAATCTCGCCCGAGAAGACGCGGATCGGCTGGATCGGCACCGGCGTGATGGGCCGCTCGATGTGCGGCCACATCCTGGACGCCGGTTACGCGGTCACCGTTTTCAATCGCACAAAGTCGAATGCCGAGCCGCTCCTGGAGCGTGGCGCAACGTGGGCCGACACTCCGCGCGACGTGGCTGCGGCCTCCAATATCGTATTCTCCATCGTTGGCTACCCGGACGATGTGTGCGAAGTGCTGACAGGTGACGACGGAGCACTTGGCGGCGCAAAGCCGGGCACCGCGCTCATTGACATGACGACCAGCCGGCCGAGGCTGGCCATCGAAATCGCGGCGGCGGCCGAGAAATGCGGCGTCGTGAGCATCGACGCGCCGGTCTCGGGCGGCGACGTCGGAGCGAAGAACGGCACGCTCTCGATCATGATCGGCGGCGACGCAGAGACTGTCGCGGCCCTCGAACCGCTCTGGAAGCTGATGGGCTCGAAGTGGATCCACCAGGGCGGGCCCGGCGCCGGCCAGCACACGAAGATGGTCAACCAGGTTCTCATCGCCACGAACATGATCGGCGTCTGCGAGGCCTTGCTCTACGGTTACAAGGCGGGACTCGATCTTAACCGCGTGCTGGAGTCCGTCGCCTCCGGAGCCGCCGGCAGCTGGTCCCTCTCGAACCTCGGCCCGCGAATCATCGCCGGCAACTTCGATCCCGGCTTCTTCGTCGAGCACTTCCTCAAGGACATGGCGATCGCGCTCGAGGAATCGCGGCGGATGGGCCTCAAGCTCCACGGCGTTGAGCTCGCCGAAGAACTCTACCGCGAAGTGGCAGCCCAGGGGATGGAGCGCCAGGGTACGCATGCGCTGATGCTTGCGCTAGCGAAAATGGCGGGCGTCGATTGGACGAACCGCGGCGTGTAATTAAAGCGACACGCGCGAGCGAAATTCTCGTTCGTCGACGGTGATGCCTTCGCGGACCAATTCGAACTGTAGCGGTTGCGCTGGCCAGCCGACGCACCGCAGCAGGGCGTCAAAAGATTCTCTCGGGCACTGGCCGTGGAGTTCCAGGCGATGCAGTCGGCCGGCGAAATCGAAGAGGTGGCCGTTAACGTGCCAATGTGTCTCCCGGACGCCGCCGGAGAAGACGAACGATCCATCCGGCTCGAAGATCATCCGCGGCAATTGTTCCAAAAGCGCCGCGGCATCCTCCCACGTGCAGGCGAAGGAACTGTCTTTCGGATCAGCGAAGAGATTGACGTGGAAGTGGTACATGCGTGGTGGACGGGGGCGGGGACGCCCCGGCTCGCCCTCTGTGAGGCGCGAGCCGGGCCGTCCTCGGCCCCGTTCAAGGCGTCCAAACTATCGTTCGCTGCCTTGCGATATACGAGAACGCGTTATTCAAATACGGCACATCATGGATCGCGACGTTCGAACCTTCCTCGGCCCACCAAGAAGCCCCCGCCGGAATCGGCCATCTCTCACTAAGCGCCTGCCCAAGCCAGCGCTTCGCGAGGCGGCGCACTTTCTCGCCGTGTACTTCCCGGACAATGTCGCAGAGCAGGTGCACGTGGTCCGCTGCGGCGGAACAAACGCGGTAGAGCCAGCCGCCGCGCGTGCAGATCTCCGGCAACTCTAATTCAATAAGTTTTCGCTGTTCGTCGGTGAGAAACCGGGGAGGGAATTTCATGCGGCCGCGGGCCGAGTCTTCGCGTTCAACTATTGGCGGCACGAATTCTGTGCCGCGCTCGTTGTGCTGTTTGTCAACGTTGGGGCGAGTGCCGCCGTGGAGTCGTGTGCCGTAAGTGCCGAAGGTAATGTGCCAGGTCGTGTGGGTGGGGTGGAGGTGTTGGGGCGGGAAGTTATGTGGCATGGTCGTGCACGCTCGAAAATGCTTGTACACGGGGGCGAGGACGCCCCGGCTCGCGCCTCTGGTTTAATCGGCGGGGAGTTTATGCCCGAGCTTGTCCCGCTTCGTGGCGAGATAATCTGCGTTGTGCTCGTGGATCGGGCCGACGATCGGGATTTGATCTACGACTTCCAGGTCGAAGCCCCCGTAGATGAAGGCGTCGGTTTTCTTGGGGTTGTTCGTGAGGAGCCGCACCTTGCGGAGGCCGAGGTCCTTGAGTAGCTGGATGCCGACGCCGTAGTCGCGGGGATCGGCCTTATAGCCCAGCGCGAGATTCGCTTCGACCGTGTCGAGGCCCTGGTCCTGCAGAGCGTACGCCTTGATCTTCTCCACGAGCCCGATGCCACGGCCTTCCTGCGGCAAGTAGACCAGCACGCCGCACCCTTCGCGCTCGATCATGTCGAGGGCCATGTGGAGCTGGTCGCCGCAGTCGCAGCGAAGCGATTCCAACAGATCGCCGGTGAAGCACGAAGAATGCAGCCGCACCAGCGGGGCAGCCGCCTTCTCCGGCTCGCCAAGAACGAAGACCATCGGCTCCTGCTGCTCGTACTTCACGCCGTAGGCAATGATCCGGCCGTTGCCGTATTTCGTGGGGAGCAGCGCTTCCGCCTCCCGGTAGACGAGCTTCTCTCGAACGCGGCGGTAAGCGATGAGCTGTTCGATCGAAATGATCGGCAGGTCGAACCGTCGGGCGAGCGCGATGAGCTCGTCGCGGTCGGCGCGGTCGCCGGTGTCATTGAGCACTTCGCAAAGCACTCCGGCGGGCATCAGGCCGGCCATCCGCGCGAGGTCGACGGCGGCTTCGGTATGTCCTGCGCGCCGCAGCACGCCGCCTTCCTTGGCCACGAGCGGGAACAAATGCCCGGGGCGATTGAAATCGGCTGGCACACTGTCAGGATCGCAGATCGCCAGGATCGTGGCCGAGCGCTCCGCGGCCGTGATGCCGGTGCGGGTCGAACGATGGTCGACCGGCACGGTGTAGTTCGTGCCCAAGGGCGCGGTGTTCGTCTCGACCATCGGGTGGAGCTGCAGCCGCTCTCCGACCTCCGGCAGGATCGGCATGCAGAGCTGCCCGCGGCCGTACGTGATCATGAAGTTGACGGTTTCGGGCGTGGCCTTCTCGGCGGCGCAAATGAAGTCGCCTTCGTTCTCGCGGTCCTCGGCGTCGACAACGACAATGACGCGGCCGGCGGCGATGGCGGCGACGGCGTCTTCAATAGTGGAAAATCGGCTGCTCACGCGGGATCCAAAAAGGGGACAGTCCCCATTTCGCTCTTTGCGATCGAGGACGGGTAGTTAGGGCAGGTCCAAACTTAATTCAGTCCGGGCTGCACCGAAATGGGGACAGTCCCCAAGCTGTTCGGCAGTGCCGGAGCGTCCTATTATAAGGGTTCCGCGAAGGGGCCTCCATTGGCCGCCTTGGGGCCAAATGGGAGATGACATTCATGCTGACGAGACACTCAGTACGGGCGATCGGTTCTCTGGCGCTGGTGATGGCGGCGTTCGCGTCATCGCTGCGGGCTGCCGAGGAGGGCGCCGAAGAAGGCTATGACGTGATCCCCGATCAAGTGTACGTCGAGCGGGAGAGCGGGCCGCTCAAGGCCGATATGTACGTGCCGCAGGGCGATGGGCCGTTTCCGGCGATGCTCGTGGTCCACGGCGGTGCTTGGGCGACGGGCACGAAGCAGCAGCTGGCCGGCATCGCCCAGGGCCTGGCCAGGCAGGGCTTCACTGCCGCGGCGATCAGCTATCGCCTCGCGCCGCAAGACAAGTTCCCGGCCCAAGTGTACGACTGCCAGGCGGCGGTCCGCTGGCTGCGGGCGAATGCCGCGAAGTTCAAATTGGATCCGAATCACATCGGCGGATATGGATACTCGGCGGGCGGGCATCTCGTGGCGATGCTCGGCGCGCTCGATGACGATGATTTCCAGGAGCCGGGCCTGGCCAAGGATCTGCCGAGCGCGCGGCTGCAGGTGGTGGTGGCCGGCGGGGCACCTTGCGATTTTCAGTTGATGCCGGCCGACAACGGACGGTTGTCGTACTGGCTCGGCGGCACGCGGAATGAACAGCCGGATGCGTATCGCGACGCCTCGCCAGCGAACTACATTTCGGCCGACGATCCGCCCATGTTCTTTTTTCACGGCGAAGACGACGACATCGTGCCGATTCGCAGCCCGCAACGGATGGCGGAGCTGCTCAAGAAGGCCGGCGTCCCCGCAGAGTTTCACCCCATCCCGAAGGCCGGGCACATGGGTGCGGTGGTCGACCGCGACGCGATGCTTGCAGCGCTGGCGTTCGTGAATCGAAATCTCAAGGACGCGCCGGCCCAGTCGGTGGTCGGGAAAAACGCTCCCCAGAGCGAAAGTGACGCGGTCCATGGCCAATGAATCGGGCAACTCGCCGCTGGCGCCGCTGGGGCGCGAAGAATACGTGGAGCAGGCCCACTTGTTCCGCGCGCTCGGCGAGCGGCTGCGGGACAACGTGCCGATGCAGGAAGTGCTCGGCTCGGTGCGCGAGGAAGTGCTGGCCACGACCAAGCTGCCGATGGCGATCGACTTTCTGCTCTCGGAGCTCCGGCATGCGGGCGTATTGAGCACGGCGATGTCGAGGCTCACCCACTACTTCGCGCCGTTCCAGGTGTACGTGATTCAGGAGGCGGAAGACGAGCGGCGGCGGTTCGACCTGCGCGTGGCGCTGGAGATTTTGCGGCGCGAGGCGGAGTATCGGGCCGAGGGGCCGACGCGACAGGGGTTGTTCCTTTATCAGTTCGAGGCGCTGTGCCGCAACCGGCTGGGGTACGATCGCGGATTGGAAGCGGTAGCGCGCGACCCGGCGTTCGACGAGACCTGGAGCGACTGGATTCGCACCGTGCGGCGGCAGATCGGCATGGTCGACCTGGCGGATTTGATCTACGTCCACAGCGAGTACTACCACCAGCGAGCGAATGGCAGCGAGCGCCAGCGAGCCGGGTCGTCCCCGACCCCGAGTGCAAGCGTCGACCCCGGGGTCGACGACGCCACACCTCGCACGGACGAAGTTCAAGGAGTCGCGCTCTTCGGCGAGCGCGAAGGCCGCATCGCGCTCGCCAATCGCCGCAAAGACCCGCTCTATCTGTTCGCCTCGCTCCACCGTCAGCTGGGCTATCCGGAGGTGCCGTTGCCGCCGCGGGTCGACGCCGAACAGGCCCTTTTGCCGCAGATCGCCCGGCGTTTGGAGCAGCTGGAAACGCGGATGAAGCTGGTCGAGGAGGAGCAGCGGGGCGGGATCGATCTCACGAAGTTCTACGCGCGGCCCGACTTTCCGCCGCCCGGGACCGACGACTAACCGGCGTGGCTGCTGCGGGTTCCCGAAAAAACAGGCCGAAAATCGGGGGGAAATCGCGGTTCAACCGGTCGGTAGCTTGTGGTAAATTTGAACGGAAGCACGAGTTGAGTAGCTCTGCGCTCGGGAAGACGACAGGACGTTGGCACTGGTGGGCAGGCGGATTGAATCGCCCATTGGTTGCTCCCAGGAGCGGCGCATTGGCTGGTGCTCATTGCGGTTGCCGGAGCCGAAGCGTCGCTGCGTATCAAGTTTCGCAGCGGATTGCTTTGGCCACCCTCAAAGGATTTGAGGTTCGTTGGCCGGCAGTTCTGCAATCGGAATCCCGCCCGACAGGTTCGCGCGTTTTGGCGTCGGCGATTTGCAACGATCGCTAGCACGCCGTTTAAAGATTTGCCGTGGACTTCCAGCTGAGCTTAGAAAGCGAAGGCGTCGCCTCCGCTTACCCGGACCAACCGTTGGCCACTACGGTCGACGCGACGGTCGGCCAAGCGCTGCAACTGCTGCGTGCGCAGCGGACCGGCGCGGTGATGATCTGCGAAGGGCCGAAGCTGGTCGGCATTCTGACGGAGCGCGACGCGCTGAAGCTGATGGCGGCCGGCGCCGATTTCTCCCGGCCGGTCCGCGAAGTAATGTCCAGAGAGCCGGCGACGATTCCCGCGACGGCCACCGTGGCCGAGGCGATCCGCACCATGGCCGAGGGCGGTTACCGCCACTTGCCGATGGTCGACCCCGAGGGCCGACCGACCGGCGTGGTGGCCGTGAACGGAATTGTCCATTATCTGGTCGACCATTTTCCGGCCACCGTGTACAACCTGCCGCCCAACCCCAAGCCAACCACCAAGGAGCGCGAAGGGGCGTGATGGCCCACACCTGTCGGCCGACGGCGGCCGCCAGCGACCCGCACAAACAGTTTCCGGGCGCAGCATCCCGGCCTGAGAGAGCCCAGCAATCATTTGTCTTTAACGATTCATTTCCAACAATACCGTTAGGGCCGGCGGCTCGCGTAAACCGCAGCGCCCGAGAAGGAATTGTCCCCCACGATGTCCACTGCCACAGCAACTTCCCCAGTTCAAAAGTCTGTTCAAAATATTGACGAGGCCACGGTCCGCTTCTGCGGCGACTCTGGCGACGGCATGCAGCTGGCCGGTGGCCAGTTTACGAACACCAGCGCCCTGGCCGGCAACGACATCGCCACTTTCCCCGACTTCCCGGCCGAAATCCGCGCCCCGCGCGGCACGAAGGCAGGCGTCTCTGGCTTCCAGGTGCATTTCTCCAGCAAGGACATCTTCACGCCGGGTGATACGGTCGACTGCCTGGTGGCGATGAACCCGGCGGCGCTGGCGACGAACGTCAGCGATCTCCGCGCGGGCGGCATCTTGATCGTCAACCAGGACGAATTCGACGTCAAAGGGCTAGAGCAGGCCGGTTACAAGTCGAATCCGCTCGAAGACGGCAGCCTGAAGTCGTATCGGCTGCTGACGGTCGACATGACGAAGCTCACGCGGCTGGCGGTCGAGGGCCTGGGACTGAGCCAGAAGGACGGCGACAAGTGTCGCAACTTCTTTGCGATGGGGCTGGCATTCTGGCTCTACGACCGTTCGCTCGAGCCGACGCTGCGATATATCAATGAGAAATTCGGCAAGCGACCGGAAGTCGTCCAAGCGAACACTGCCGCGCTCAAGGCCGGCTACCACTACGGCGACACGGTCGAGGCGGTCAACACACAGTATCACGTGGCCAAGGCGAAGCTCACGCCCGGCACGTACAGCAGCGTGATGGGTAACACGGTGCTCGCCTGGGGACTGATCGCGGCGGCTCGTCAGAGCGGCAAACGGCTGTTTCTTGGCGCGTACCCGATCACGCCGGCGAGCGATATTCTCCACGAGCTGGCGAAGTACAAGAACTTCGACGTGATCACGCTCCAAGTGGAAGACGAAATCGCCGCGATGACCGCCACGATCGGCGCGTCGTTCGCCGGGGCGATGGCGGTCACGGCTTCCAGCGGCCCGGGCATCGCGCTCAAGGGCGAAGGCATGGGCCTGGCGGTGATGACCGAGCTGCCGATGATCATCATCAACGTGCAGCGCGGCGGTCCGTCGACGGGCCTCCCCACCAAGACCGAGCAGGCCGACCTGTACCAGGCGATCTACGGCCGCAACGGCGAGTGCCCGATGCCCGTGATCGCGGCGAGCGGCCCGGCCGACTGCTTCGACGTGGCCCAGGAAGCCTGGCGGATCGCGGTGCGGTACATGACCCCGGTGATGCTGCTCACCGACGGTTACATCGCCAACGGTTCCGAGCCGTGGCGAATTCCCGATGCGGCGACCCTGCCGAAGATCGAAATCAAGCACCCCGGTCCGGCCCAGGATGGCGAAGCGTTTCTGCCGTACAAGCGCGATGAGCGGCTTTCGCGGCCGTGGGCGCTGCCGGGAACGGCGGGATTGGAGCACCGCATCGGCGGCCTGGAGAAGCAGGATATTACCGGCAACGTCAGCTACGACCCCGCGAACCACGAGCACATGGTCCACACGCGGGCCCAGAAGGTGGCGAACGTGGCAAAGGATTATCCTCCCCAGAAGCTCGACGGCGCGGCGACGGGCGATTTGCTCGTGCTGAGCTGGGGCGGTACCTATGGCGCGTGCGCGACTGCGGTCCATACGATGCAGGCGATGGGGCACGCCGTGACCCATTGCCACCTGCGCTACCTGAATCCGCTGCCGAACGATTTGGGCGACATCCTCAAACGGTTCAAGAAGGTGTTGATCCCTGAATTAAACCTCGGCCAGCTCAAGACGGTGATCCGCGACAAGTACCTGATCGACGCCATCGGGCTCAACAAGGTGCAAGGCAAGCCGTTCAGCGTCGCCGAAGTAGAAGCCAAGATCGAAGAAATCCTCACGGGCAAAAAGGTCGAACCCTCGGCCAAGGCCCCGCCTAAGCCGAAGATCGCCATGGCCGGCGTAATGGACGGCGGCGGCTGAGTGAAGAGTGAGTAGGTGAGTAGGTTAGTACGTGAGTAGGTAGAAAACAGATTGCCTTGCACCTACTCACTTACTTACCTACTACCCTACTCACCAGAGAGCAGCAAACAATTCAATCAGGTCGAAACTATTCCCAAAGGCACAACCCACCATGAGCGTCGACATCTCACTTCCCGTTCTCAAGCCCGCTGACTTCGCCAGCGATCAGGACGTCCGCTGGTGCCCTGGTTGCGGCGACTACTCGATCCTCGCGCAAATGAAGAAGGTGATGCCGACCCTCGGCGTCCCGCGCGAGAAGATCGTGTTTATCTCGGGCATCGGCTGCTCCAGCCGCTTCCCGTATTACATGAACACCTATGGCATGCACTCGATCCACGGCCGGGCGCCGGCGGTGGCCACGGGGCTCAAGGCCGTGCGGCCGGATCTGCAGGTCTGGGTGATCACGGGCGACGGCGACGGACTCTCGATCGGCGGCAACCACTTGATGCACGCCATCCGGCGGAACCTCGACATCAACATCGTGCTGTTCAACAACCGCATTTACGGCCTCACCAAAGGCCAGTACTCGCCCACCTCGCCGCTCGGCAAGAAGACCAAGAGCACGCCGATGGGTGCGGTCGACAATCCGCTCCACCCGCTGTCGGTGGCGATCGGCTGCGAGGCGACGTTCGTGGCCCGCAGCATCGACGTCAACATCAAGCACCTGGGCGAAGTGCTCAAGCGAGCGGCCGAGCACCCGGGCGTCTCGTTCGTCGAAGTCTACCAGAACTGCAACATCTTCAACGACGGCGCGTGGGAATATGCCACGAACCGCGATTCGAAGTCGGACACCACGCTGGAGCTGGAGCACGGCAAGCCGATGATCTTCGGCAAGAACCGCGACAAGGGCATCCGGCTCAACGGCATGGATCCGGAAGTCGTCGAGCTTGGCAAGGGGATCACTGAAGACGACCTCTTGTTTCACGACGAGAAGGCGGCCGAGCCGAGCCTCGCCTATCTGCTCTCGCGGATGCGGTACGAAGACGGCTTCCCCGAACCGATCGGCGTGTTCCGCTCGGTCGACCGGCCTCGGTACGACGTGATGGTCAACGAGCAGATCAGCCAGGCCGTGAGCGAGCGCGGCGTGGGCGATCTCAACAAGCTGTTCAACTCGGGCGATACCTGGCAAGTTGCATAACGCGGGTCAGCTGGCCTAATAAGGACGTCGAGCATGCTGATCTGTCCCTACTGCCAGGCCGAAAACATCGAAGGCGCCGATGAGTGCGCCGAGTGTAGCCAGCCGCTCACGGACATGGGCCTGCGCGTTCCCGCGTCGAGCGTGGAAGCCGATTTGCTCCGCGACCGCATCGAACGGCTCTGGCCCAAAACGCCCTCCACGGTTTCGCCGAGCACGACGGTGGGCGAGGTGCTCCAAAAGATGGTCCAGGAGACGATCGGCTGCGTGATGGTCGTCGACCAGGGCCAGCTGGTGGGCATCTTCAGCGAACGCGATGCACTGATGAAGCTCAACGTCGACGCGGCGAAGTCGTTCAACAAGCCGATTTCGCAGTTCATGACCCAGCGGCCGGTGACGCTGGAGACGAACGACAAGATCGCGTTCGCGCTCCATAAAATGAACCTGGGCGGCTACCGACATATCCCGATTCTGTTCCAGGGCCAGTTGGCCGGCGTGATCTCGATCCGCGATATTCTGCGGTATCTGACCGAGCGGATCGAAAAAGCGCGGCCGCTGCGGTGATTTTTCGGCGATTTTTGCCTCGTCCGGTGCCGAATTTGACTGTATTGCGATTTGCAATACAATTCATGAAGAGGCAAATCTCATGGCTACCGGCCGAGCTTCCAAGAAGAGTGCATCTAATTCTGCGTCGCGCAAGAAGACCAGCCCGCTGATGGTCCGTCTCGATGAAAAGAGCAAGCAGAGTCTGGCGGCTGCCGCGGACCTGCGCCGCATCAGCGTCAGCGACTATGTGCGGACGGTGACCGTGCCGCAGGCCGAGCGTGAGGTGCGGGCGGCGCGCGAGAACGTGATCTGTCTATCGCCCGAAGAGCAGCTTGCCTTCTGGAACGCCCTCAACGAAACGCCAAAATTGACCCCCGCTCAGCGTCGATTAGGCGCGATGATGCGAGGCGAGGCGTGAGCGTCGAGTTTCCTGCGGGATTTGAGTTGCAGCGCCTGCAACGCGAACATCCGCGAAACCGCTTTCGATCGGGGCAACCGAAAGTCGACGATTGGCTGGCGACGAAGGCACTTCAACATCAAACGAAGCGGCTCTCCGTCACGAAGGTCCTTCTTGACGAGAGTAACTCCATCGTCGGCTTCTACACGCTGGCGAGTGGGCAGATTGATTGCAGTGATCTACCTCCGGAAGTTGCCAGGCACTTGCCGCGACGCACGTTGCCGGTGGCGATCCTGGCCTGGATGGGCGTTGCCGAGCATTGCCGGGGAGCGGGGCTCGGCGGGCGCTTGCTCGCTCAGGCTCTTCGCGACTGTTTTGACGCGGCCGCTACCTTCCCGTTTGTCGCCGTGGTCTTAGATTGCATCGACGACCGGGCAAAGTCGTTCTATGAGCAATGGCATTTCGCCGAAATGCCCGGCAATCCCTATCGGTTGTTTTTGAGCGCGAAACTACTGGATGCGTTGATGCAACCCAAGGAATAGTGCGGCGACTATGTCTCCTTGTGCCCCGAGCGGTATAGTTCTATAGCGACTCGTTCGCTGGAGGACGCGATTTTCAATGCCGCAGCAATCTTCGATTCGCCGAAGTGAGGAGGCGTTGCTCGCCGGGCTGGCGGTCGATACGGCCTCCGCGCATCCGGTCGAGGTGCAGCAGGCGGTACAGCTCGCGCGACTCTTGGGGCGGCGTGCCGCGGAACTGCAGACGCCGCAGGAGCGGCGGCAGCAGGCTGAGCTCGACCGGATGATCAATTCGCCGGGCGACAAGGTGACGCTGATGCAGCTCACCGATCAGGCGTTTCGTTCGCACCGTCCGCCGCGCGCCGCCGACCAATTGATCCACATCCTCGACGTGCAGGGCGTGCCGCGGTTCTTCTCGCCGCTCGATCGCACGCTGCTCAAGGGCTTCCAATCGTTCGGGGCGTATCTGCCCGGCGTGGCGATGCCGCTGGTCGAAGAGAAGATGCACCAGGAGACGGCCAACGTCGTCCTGCCGGCCGAGCCGGAGCTATTGGCCGAGCATCTCGAAGCCCGCCGCACGGAAGGCGTGCGGATGAACGTCAATCATCTCGGCGAGGCGCTGCTGGGCGAGGAAGATGCTCAGGCACGACTCGCCTCGTATCTTGCCACGCTGCAGCGGCCGGAGATCGAGGTCATTTCGGTGAAGATCTCGACGATCTACTCGCAGATTTCCGCGCTCGCGCGCGAGCACACGATCGAGGTGCTCTGCGACCGGTTGGAGCTGCTCTACCGCGCGGCGGCGAAGGCCCGGTTCACGCGCGCGGGTGGCACGGTCGTGCCGAAGTTCGTTTACCTCGACATGGAGGAATACCGCGACAAGGAACTGACGGCCGAAGTCTTCATGCGGACGCTCGACCGGCCGGGGCTCGAGCAAGTGGCGGCCGGCATTGCGCTGCAGGCCTACATCCCCGATACGTTCCTCACGCAAGCTCGGATCAACGCTTGGGCCCGCAAACGGGTAGAGCAGGGCGGGGCGCCCGTGACGATTCGCGTCGTGAAGGGCGCGAACATGGAGATGGAACGCGTCGAGGCGTCCTTGCGCTGCTGGCCGCAGGCGCCGTACAAGGCCAAGCTCGAAACCGACGCCAACTATCTGCGGATGCTCACCGAGGGATTCCGGCCGGAAAATCTCGCGGCGGTGCGGCTCGGCGTGGCGTCCCACAATCTGTTTTCGCTCGCATACGGATTGGTTCTTGCAGCCCGGGCGCAGGCGTTCGACCGCGTACAGTTCGAGATGCTCGAAGGGATGGCAAACCATCAGCGGCGCGCCCTGTTCGAGCTGACGCAGAATATGCTGCTCTACGCCCCGGCCTGCCGGCAGGACGAATTTACGACCGCGATCGGCTACCTCATCCGCCGGCTGGATGAAAACACGGGCCCCGACAATTTCCTGCGGCACGCCTTCCGCATCGAAGTCGGCAGCGAGACCTGGCAGAAGCTGGAGCAGCAGTTCATCGAGGCGTTCGGGCTGATGAAGTCCGTGAGTTCCGCACCACGACGCATTCAGAATCGAAACGACCCTCAACCTTTAACTCTCCACTCTCAACCCTTCCGCAACGAACCCGACACCGACTGGTCACTCACGCAGAATGGCGAGTGGGCAACGTCGATCATGGAAGCCTGGCAGCCGCGACACGGCGAAAATGCCGCTACCATTCCCCTGGTAATCGCCGGCGAAGCGATCGAAGGCAGCGGGCCAGCGCGTGAATCTTACGATCCTTCGCGGTCGAAGACTGTCGTCGCTCGTTTCCATCAGGCGACGACTGCCGATATCGATCGTGCCGTAGTCGCTGCCCGCAAAGACACGAGCGGATGGCGAAAACTCTCCGCGACCGAGCGACGGACGATCCTGTACCGCGTCGCCGGCGAGTTGGCCAAAGCCCGCGGCGAATTGATGGGCGCGATGCTCGCTGAAGGGGGTAAGACTCTCTTCGAAAGCGATCCCGAGGTCTCGGAAGCGATCGATTTCTGCCGATTCTACTCCGACTCGGCGAGCCAATTTCACGAGCTGACGAATCTGGCGGTCGAGGGCAGGGGAGTGGTGGTCGTCGTCTCGCCTTGGAATTTTCCCCTGGCGATTCCCTGTGGCGGCGTGGTGGCGGCGATGGCAGCCGGCAACACGGTAATCTTCAAGCCGGCGTCCGACACGGTGCTGATCGCTTACCAGCTCGCACAGTGCTTCTGGCGAGCTGGCGTGCCGCGTACGGCGCTCCAATTTGCACCCTGTGCCGGAAACGACGTCGCGCAATATCTCGTGTCGCATGACGCGGTGGATGCGGTGATCCTCACCGGCGGCACGGCCACCGCGGCCCGCATGCTGGCCCACAAGCCTACGATGCAACTGCTTGCCGAAACGGGCGGCAAGAACGCCACGATCGTGACCAGCCTCTCCGACCGCGACCAGGCGATCAAAAACGTGCTCCACAGCGCATTCAGTCACAGCGGCCAGAAGTGCTCTGCCACGTCGCTCTTGATCCTGGAATCTGAAGTCTATCACGACGCGAAGTTCCGCGCTCAGTTCTGCGACGCCGTGGAAAGCCTCCGTGTCAGCTCGGCTTGGGAGCTCTCCACGAAAGTCGGCCCGTTAATTCGGCCGCCATCCGGCGAGCTGGAGGCGGCGCTCAAAGAACTGGAGCCGGGCGAAGAATGGGCCGTCATGCCGCGGCTGCATGTCGATGGCAATCCGCACCTCGTGAGCCCTGGCGTGAAATGGGGCGTACGGCCGAACAGCATCACCCATTGCACCGAGTTCTTTGGGCCCGTGCTCGGCGTGATGGAAGCCCGCGACCTCGATGAAGCGATCGACTTGGTAAACGCCACCGGCTACGGCCTGACTTCGGGCCTCGAAAGCCTCGACGACCGCGAGCAAGAACGCTGGCAAGAGCAGATTCGCGCGGGCAATCTCTACATCAATCGGCCCACGACGGGGGCAATCGTCCTGCGGCAGCCGTTCGGCGGCATGGGGAAAAGCGCGGTTGGTCCGGGCATCAAGGCGGGCGGACCGAATTACGTCGCGCCCTTGATGCAGTTTCGCGATTTACCATCGAATTCCGCGCCTCCGCCGCAACCGACCGCTTGGCGGTTTAGCTCGACCGACAGGCACCGCCCCGAGCTCCTGGCCGAGCTTTACACCAAGCTGCGCGAATGCATCGCCGCCAAAAACAGCGCGCCGTTCACGGCCGACGACTTGGAGCAAGTCGTGCGCGCCATCGAGAGCTATCAGCATTGGGCCAGCGAAGAGTTCCACGGCGCGCACGATCATTTCCGGCTGCTCGGCGAAGACAACTTCCGCCGCTATCGGCCGATCGATCACCTGCGGATTCGCGTGCACGCGGACGACACTCTGTTCGACGTATTCGCCCGCGCGGCCGCCGCCCGCGCCGCCGGCTGCCGAACGACCGTCAGCTCGCCTCCGGATGTGGCCGACTCTGCGAAAAAGGCCGTTGAGCTGCTCGACAACCTCACCGACAGCTGGGGCGCATCAATTGAATTCGTCACCGAGAGCGACGAGCAGCTGGCCGAACTAGTTCGCGCCCGTGCAATGGACCGCGTCCGCTACGCCGCGCCGAGTCGCGTGCCGCGAAACATCCGGCAGGCCGCCGCCGAATCGCTGCAATACATAGCCGACACGCCGCCAGTCGCCCATGGCCGCGTCGAGTTGCTGTGGTACTTTCAAGAGCAGAGCTTGTCGGTCGTTTACCATCGCTATGGCAACCTCGGTGCTCGAATCAACGAACCGCGCGACGAACCTTTGTAGCGAGCCCAGCGAGCCGGGCCGTCCTCGCCCCCGAGATTGACGCCTGCACCATGCGAATCGTCTCCCTCCTCCCCAGCGCGACCGAAATCATCTGCCAGCTCGGCCTGGAGCGTGAGCTCGTCGGCGTGACCCACGAATGCGACTATCCACCACCGGTGCGGCGTCTGCCCAAGGTGACGCGGACACTGATCCCGACCGCCGCATCCAGCCGCGAAATCGACTCCCTGGTCCGCGAACGACTGCAAACCGAGCGCGCGCTCTACACGCTCGATCTGCCGGTGCTCGCAAAACTGCGGCCCGACTTGATTGTGACGCAAGCACTCTGCGACGTGTGCGCGGTCGCCGAAGCGGAAGTGACGGCAGCGGCCTGTTCGCTGCCGGGCTCGCCGCGCGTGCTTAACTTGGAGCCGACGTCGCTCGAGGAAGTCTTCGAGTGCTTACGGTTCCTCGGCGAAGCGACGGGCCATGTTCAGCGGGCTGAAGCGGAGATCGGCAAGCTGCGAGACCGCGTGGCTGCGGTTGCCGCCCGTTCGGAAATGGTTGGCGATCGCCCCCGCGTTGTGGTGCTGGAGTGGATTGATCCGCCCTTTTCGAGCGGCCACTGGAGCCCCGAGCTGGTGCAGCTGGCGGGCGGAGAGGAAGTCGTTGGCGTCGCGGGTGGCCGGTCACGCACGATCGACTGGCAACAAATCGTCGCCGCCGCTCCAGAAGTGATGCTGATCGCCTGTTGCGGCTTCGACATCGAGCGGACCCGGGCCGACCTGCCAATCCTGCAAGGCTATCCTGGCTGGGCCGAGCTGCCGTGCGTGCGACGAGGTCGCGTTTATCTGGTCGACGGATCGGAGTATTTCAGCCGCCCCGGGCCGCGGCTCGTCGATTCGCTGGAAATCCTGGCTCACGCGCTCCACCCAGACGTGCATCCTCTGCCGCCCAGTCTACCCGCTGCAATCAAGATTTGAGAAATACCCAGCCGTCAAAGAATTCCTCAGCGAGCAGCGTGCTGACGGGCCGGAAGCCGGCGGCCACGACATGTTCGAGCATCCATGATTTCGTTTCGGGAAAGTCCGACGTGCGAACGTGGGTGACGCCCCGCTCGCGCTGCTCCACCGTCAGGCCCGTCCAACGGCTCGACATCGAATCAGTCAACCGGTCGATGTACGTGTCGCGATTCTCGTCGTCATTGCGGACCGCATCGATCCACAATAGCGCCCCGCCAGGCGCCAGAATGCGGTGCGCCTCGTCGATCAGTTTCAATTTGTCGGCCGTCGAGAAATGGTGCAGCGAGTAACTGGCGAGCGCAACGTTCGCCGAGGCACTCGGCTGGTCCGCAAGTACATCGGCCAGATTCCCGCAAACGAGCTCCGCCCGCCCGGGCCAGATCGCCAAATTGCCCCGGGCCCGCTCGATCGACGACTCGGCCAGATCGACGCCCAAATAATGTTCCACGTTCGAGTTGCGAAGGGCATGCGTCGCCAGCCACGAATCGCTCGACCCGAGATCGACAATTCGCAGTGGCTTGCCGAAGGCCGTCGCCCAATCGCCCAGCGCCTGTGCCAGCTCGGCATGATGCATGTAGTCGTTCCGCACCACGGCGTCGTACATGGCCCATTGCTCAAACACCTCTTTTACGCGGGCAACATCGGGGTCGGTCATGAAAATCGCTCGGCACCGTAAGGAGTGTTCCGATTAATAAACGCCACCGGCCGGAACCGGTTTCAAGATCTGGACAAATTCACTCTAAACGTAGCTCGAAAGACACTCCGGAGCCACGCCCCTTTATTCGCCGAACGCGGCTCGAACCTCAAATTCCAAGGAAAGATTGGCGTTCTCAAATGGCTTCGGCAATAATGGTCGCAACGAACAACGAGTCAACAGTGAAATTCATCCGGGAGTATGCTCATGATGCCTTTCAGAATCTGCTTGCGCCGATTGATCGTATTCATCTTGATGGTCTGGATCAGCGGCATGGTCGGAGCCGCAAGGGCCACGCAAGTCATCTTCAAAACGTCCCTCGGCAACTTTCGCGCAAGTTTATTTGACGCCGCCGCGCCGATCACGGTGAAAAATTTTCTGAAGTACGTCGACGAGGCCGACTATGACCAGACAATCATCCATCGCTCGGTAAAGGATTTCGTGATTCAAAGTGGCGGATTCAAAATTGACTTTTCACCGATTCCCGCGGACCCGCCAATTATTAATGAATCGTCTCTGCCGAATATTCGCGGTACGCTCTCCATGGCAACTCGAAGTGGCGACCCAAACAGCGCGACCTCGCAATGGTTTATCAATCTTGTGAACAATTCGCCGCTGTTGGACCTGCAGAACGGCGGCTTCACGGTGTTTGGTGAAATCGTCCCGACAGACATGTCCGTCGTCGACGCAATTGCAGCCTTGCCAAAAATCGATGCCCGTTCGATTCACCCGGCCCTCAGCGAGTTGCCTCTCCTGGTGCCCTTTGTTCCGGGACAGGGGCCGAACGATCTCAAGCTCGTCGTCGTCAATTCAATTGACCGCGTTCCCGAGCCACACGGGCTCCTGTTAATGTTTGCTGCGATGCCAGCGAGCGCTTGTCTCCGCGCGGCGCGCTGGAAGGTTTGTGCTTCCTCATGAAGGCTCTCGGTCGACGCCGCGCGTTCTGCCTGGTGCTGGTCACTTGGATCGTGTCGGCGAGTTGTCAGTCTATCGCGTTGGCGGAGGACTCGCTCCCCCCGCCGCTCAAGAAGTACTACGGCCGGCGGATTGCCACGACCATGCACTATCTCGGAGCGCCATGGCTCACTCGAGAGTCGCGGCAGCGCGAGGAAGACTGCGAGACAATGCTCACGGCCCTCCACGTGCAGCCGGGGCAAGTTGTCTGCGACATGGGCTGTGGCAACGGATTTTATACGCTACCGCTGGCCAGGCTGGTCGGTGACAAGGGGAAAGTGATCGCCGTTGATATCCAGCGTGAGATGCTCGGGCTTCTAAAAGACCGCGCCGCCGCCGACAACCTCAACAATATCGAGCTGGTGCTAGGTACCGTCGTCGACCCACAGCTCAAGCCAAATTCAGTCGACCTCGTGCTGA
>JBFWSG010000019.1:0-95433 GCA_050248495.1 Pirellulales bacterium
AAAAAAGTAGGAAGCTTCCTACGTCGTTGGACTCTGAGCGCTGGCCGGGGGCTTGTAAGGCCGGCCCGGCGATACGATCTCGGTCCTGGTCACTTATCGGAATCAGGCCCCTCGAGGCCCATTGGCGCCGCAAGTCTTCAATTCGAAGACTGTTTCGTGTGAGGTGCTCGCTTAGGCGAGCGGACCCGCGAAACTCCGCGTGGGAGATCGCTCTCCCGAGACGGTGTCGACGCCGCCGGGTGTTGCACAACGGCAGCCAGCGAGCTCGTGACCACAACGAGGGCCAGCTTAGCAAATAGTGGACAGAAGTTCAATTACCGATTTTCGGCCACCGACGAGGGGGAAGAGGCCGGAGGCCAGAGGTCGGAGGTCAGAGGCAGAGGCAGAGGCGAATATGAAAATTTGCGGTCCCCCGAAAGGGCGGTTAGAATCAATCTGGTCGATTGGAAGCGGGTGTCGGTCAGGGGCGTTGGAGGAACATCCCGATGAGGCGACGCAGGCGACGTGGGTCCGGCGGTATCGGATCATTTTCTTCTTGCTGGCCGCTCCGCTCTGGCCGGCCCTTGCGGTTGGAGCCGCTCGAGGAGCGGCGTCTGCTGGCGATCACGGTCGACACACTCTCCGATTTGGTCGACGCGGGGGACGGACATACGTCGCTGCGCGAGGCGATCGCGGCGGCCAACGCTGCCCCAGGCGCGGACACGATTGATTTTGCGCCGGCGCTGTGGGCGGAAGGGCCGGCGACGATTTTGCTGACGCAGGGCGAATTCGCAATCAGCAATTCGTTGACCATCGACGGGCCGGGGGCGGAGTTGCTGACGATCGACGCGCAAGAACGCTCGCGAATATTTCATGTCAATCGTGCGACGGCTGGCGACGTGGCCTTTGTCGGCATGACCATTCTGAATGGCTTGGTCACGGGCAACAACGCCACGAGTTCGGACACAACTTTTAGCGGTGGTGCGATCCGCTCGGCTTCCCTGGGCACTCTTAATTTGGATCACGTGGTCATCCAGGACAGCGGTGCCGTGGGTAGTCGGGGCCAAGGTGGCGGCGTCTTTGCCGGCGGACCGATTGTTCTCACGGATAGCGCCTTGGTCGGCAATCGCACGACAGGAACTTCCAGTCCTGGCGGCGGCGTCTATGCGGAAGGCGCGGTGTCGCTGGTGCGGACGGCAGTTACTCGAAACGAGGGATGGATTGGCGGAGGTGTCTATTCGTCGAGTTCCGTTTCGATCATTGAAAGTCTGATCGACCGAAATACGAGCCGATTTTTTGGGGGCGGCATT
This sequence comes from Pirellulales bacterium, assembly GCA_050248495.1. Lineage (GTDB taxonomy): Bacteria > Planctomycetota > Planctomycetia > Pirellulales > Lacipirellulaceae > DASYDU01. Next base: position 1,290 of record JBFWSG010000019.1, read on the forward strand.
AGGGCCGTAAGCGGCGTGAAAGTGGTAGGCAGCACAATCAGCCGAAACACGGCGTCTGGACAAGGTGGTGGAATTCACTCGTGGGGAACTACTGAAGTCTGGCAAAGCACGATCAGTGGAAATTTCGCGAACGGGAGTTCTGGTGAAGGTGGCGGCATCTACGTGTCTGCGTCGCTGCGACTTTGGCACAGTACCGTCGTTGGGAATTACAGCGGGCAACAGCGGGGAGGCATTTACGCCGCGAACGATTCGACGATTGCTAATTCGATTGTGGCAGGAAATACGACCGCAACGACGTCGCCTGACATTGCGATTTTTGGCAATCTCGTGATCGTCGTCCACAGCTTAATCGGTGATGGCAGCACGGTCGGATTGACGGAAGCACCGCTCGGTGCACCCGACGCGTACGGCAACTTGATTGGAGGGACAAGCCAAGGCCGAATCGATCCTTTGTTGGGTCCCCTCGCCGGCAACGGAGGCCCGAGTTTCTTGGATGGCTCCCAAATGATGACCCACGCGCCACTTCCAGGCAGCCCGGCGATCGACGTTGAAATTCCGGAGATCGCAGCTCCCAGGTCATGGTATCGATTTGAGGAAGTCGCGGGACCGATTGCGGCGGATAGTGTCGGCGAACGTGACGGAACTTATTATGGTGCCCCTGTATTGGGGGTATCGAGCGCACGGGTGACGCTGGGTGATGCCGTAGCACTTGATGGCGTCGACGACTACATGTCAATTCCTGGCAGTGTTGCGAACAACTTCTCGATTTCGCTGTGGCTGAAAACTTCTCAGCCTGGCCTATCCGGAATGGGATGGGGCTTGGTCGACGGAGGTGTTCCTGGAAGCACGACGGATTTCCGATTGTCAATTCGGAACGGTGGTGTCGCGTTTGAAGTTGGTAATGCTTCCGGTCCCATTACGGGCTTGGCGATCAATGATGGGAAATGGCATCACGTAGTCGCAACCAGGAAATCGACCAACGGTGACATACAGCTATACGTAGACGGCATTCGAGTCGGACCGGTGATTTGGCACGGAGCTACGGGACCAACTAACTCCGCAGCACAGCTTACCGTCGGACGATTCTTATCTGGCCTGAACCAATTCCAAGGATCGATCGACGAACTTGCGATCTACGATCGGGTACTAGCGCCGGCTGAAGCTTTTGTGCTGGCGATGCCAAGCACGCCGGAGTTCGATCAGCGCGGCGAGCCGTGGTGGCGTATGGTGGATGGGCGGATCGACATGGGCGCGGTGGAGTGGCAGGCGAATCCACTCGCGGGCGACTACAACTTAAATGGCGTGGTGGACGGGGCGGATTATTCGGTCTGGCGGGACACGGTGGGGTCGACGACCGACCTGCGTGCCGATGGTTCAAGCGCGACAATGACGGGAGCGCCGGATGGCGTTGTGGATGAACAGGATTATGTGTGGTGGAAGATGAATTTTGGAAATGTATATGAGCAGGGAGCAGGGAGCAGGGGGCAGGGAGTCAAAACGCTTAGCAGTGGCGGTGCGGCGCTAGCCGGCGAGCTACGTCTCGCCGGGGTTGGGGAGAGCGGCAGCGGCGGATCGGTCGATCACTCGACGGCGACGGTGGCGGCGGCGGCGCGTGAGTTAAGTGTTGTGGGCGTTACGGCGGGACCGGCGAGGCGTAGCTCTTCGGCTATTGTTATAGGTGGTGGTGGTAGTGGTGCTGGTGCGCGGTGGGTTCGTGCGGCGGACGTTGATGCGGCGCTGGTGGCTTGGACCGCGCGGCGGGTTATTGGGTTGACTAGCGATCAGGCGGAGGAGCGGCAGCTCGTGGGTGGCGGCGAAGGCGAGGGAAAAGGTGATGGCTCCGGGCTGGACGAAGTGTTTGCGGAGTTGGCAGTCGGCGGCCTGTTGAGGCGATAAGCCGCAAGCGGTTAGCGGAGGTGGACTTGGCGCGGAGCGGGAAAATCGCCGGAAATTGGCTTGCCGTTTGCGGTTGCATCGGCGGCTTGGATCAGTAAACTGAGGGGTCTAGCAGCGAATTGCGTTATTAGGTGTAAGAGAAGTAGTCGTCGGCAGCCGCGAGAGTTCAGTGACGGTTGCCGCAAGAGAAACGATGTAGGAGTTGGTGTTTGCCGAGCACGGCGGCGGCTTCGGGAAGTAGCCGAAGCGGGTCGCTGGATAGAGGGTCGCCGGAAATCGCGCGACGATGCGGGCGCATCAGACCGAGAACACGCGGGAATAGTCATGCCACTCACGAAAGAGCGGAAACAACAGCTGGCGGGTGAATATGGCCGCGGCAAGTCCGACACGGGCTCGCCGGAGGTTCAGATATCGCTGCTCACCAATCGCATCAGCCAGATGACCGATCACTTGAAGTTACATTCCAAGGACTATGCCAGCCGGCGTGGGCTCCTGGGGATGGTCAGCCGGCGTCGCCGGTTGTTGGACTACGTGAAAGAACATAACCCCGAGAAGTATCTCGAGCTGTTGCAGCGACTGGAGATTCGCAAGTAAGGATTTGCGGCCGGCGTGGCAACGCCGGCGCGTGGGTTTGTCGGCCCCGGGTGTGGGGTCTTCTCCAGATTCCAGCATTTGTCGCGCGACGTTTTGTGCCGCGGGTGCGATGCGCCGAGGCGGCATGAGGGGCGGTCCGATCTCTGTGCGGCCGTCGTCGAGACACGTTGGTCGTAGCGGTCCGTCGCTCGTGCTCTTAGATTTGCGGCTCTCGGGCGACGAGCGGATCGTCGGCGAGAGCGAGCGACATGCCTTGGCGTTCGAGTCCTTTGAGCGCCTGAGACCGTTTGCGGCCGATCGGCCGCAGCTGCTTGACCTGCCCGGCGCACAGCCTCCAACTCTCCCACAACGTAGCTCGAATTATTTGCAGCAAAGGAAAAAGAAGTTGAATCCAATCAGTGTTGAACGGCAGATCGGCAAGGGCGTGTTGCGTTTCGAGACGGGGGTGCTGGCGAAGCAAGCGGCCGGTGCGGTGCTCACGAGCTATGGCGAGACGGTGGTGCTGAGCGCCGTGGCGGCGGGTCCGCCGCGGGCCGGGCTCGATTATTTTCCGCTCACCTGCGATTACCGCGAGCGGCATGCGGCGGCGGGCAAGTTTCCGGGCGGCTTCCTCAAACGGGAAGGCCGGCCGACGACCAAGGAAACCCTGAGCGCGCGGCTGATCGATCGGCCGATTCGCCCGCTGTGGCCGAAGGGCTACAACGACGAGGTGCAGATTCAAAATTTTGTGATGTCGAGCGATCGCCAGTCGGACGGCGATGTGCTGGCGATGAACGGGGCCGCCGCGGCGCTGGGGATTTCGCCGCTGCCGTTCCAGGGGCCGCTGGGCTCGGTGCGGCTGGGCCTGGTGGAGGGCGAGTTCATTGCCTTCCCGACGCATGACGAGCTGGAACTCAGCGAGCTCGACCTGATCGTCGCGGGGACGCGCGAGGCGGTACTGATGATCGAAGGCTTCGCCCGCGAGCTGCCGGAAGACAAGATGGCCGACGCGCTGATGGAAGCCCATCGGCTGGTGCGGCAGATTTGCGATCTGCAGGAAGAGTTCATCGCCAAGGCCGGCAAGCCGAAGCAGGAATTCGTCCCGGCGCCGGACAACGGGCTCCGCGGCGGACTCCGCGAGCGATTCTACGAAGATCTCAAGAACGCCCAGCGGACCGAGGGCAAGCAGGCCAAGGCCGAGGCCGCGGATCAAGTGAAGGAACGGGCCAAGGCCGCGCTCGTTCCCGATCCGACCGCCGAAGGCGCCCCGGACGAAAACGCCTTCAACGCCGCGTGGCACGATTTCAAGGAGGTCGTGATCCGCGACCTGATCCTTTCGGGCACGCGTCCGGACGGGCGCGATTACAAGACGCTGCGGAACATCGAGTGTGCGGTCGATGTGTTGCCGCGAGTGCACGGCTCGGCGATGTTCCAGCGCGGCGAGACGCAGGCGCTCATCACGGTGACGCTCGGCACGGGTCGCGACGAGCAGCGGGTCGACGGCCTGTTCGAGGAATACTCGAAGCGGTTCATGCTGGACTACAACTTCCCGTCGTTCTCGGTCGGCGAGGTGCGGCCGATTCGTGGACCGGGTCGCCGCGAGATCGGTCACGGCATGCTGGCCGAGCGGAGCGTGAACCCGATCCTGCCTGATCACGACGACTTCCCTTACACGATCCGCGTGATCTCGGACATCCTCGAGTCGAACGGCTCAAGCTCGATGGCGAGCGTGTGTGGCGCGACGCTGGGCCTGATGGCGGCGGGTGTGCCGATCACGAACCCCGTGGCGGGCATCTCGACCGGCCTGGTGAAGGAAGGCGAGAAGTGGGTGCTGCTCACCGACATCATCGGCGACGAAGACCACTACGGCGACATGGACTTCAAGATCGCCGGGACGCAGAACGGCATCACGGGCATCCAGCTCGACTTGAAGATCGACGGCATCGATGAGGCGATCATCCGCGGCACGCTCGTTCAATCGCGCGAGGCCCGGATGGAAATTTTGCGATCGATGCTCTCGGCGATTTCTCGGCCGCGGCCGAACACCGCCGAGTCGGCCCCGCGCCTGGTGCGGACGAAGATCGACCCCGAGAAGATTGGCCTCTTGATTGGCCCGGGCGGCAAGAACATCCGCGGCATCCAGGAAGAGCATGGCGTCACGATCGACGTCGAAGAGGACGGCACGGTCACGATCGCCGGCGAGAACGAGACGAGCGTCCGCGATGCGCTGGAACGCGTCGAAGCGATGACCGCCTCGGTGCAGGTCGGCCGCATCTACCGCGGCACGGTGACCAGCGTCAAGGATTTCGGCGCGTTCGTGGAGATTCTGCCGGGCAAGGACGGCCTGTGCCACATCAGCGAGCTGTCGAACGAATACGTCAACAGCGTCGGCGAGGTGTGCCGCGTGGGCGACGAGATGCACGTGAAGGTGATCGCCGTCGACGAGCAGGACCGCGTCAAGCTGAGCCGCAAAGCCGCGATGGCGGAGATGGCCGAGAAGGGCGAATCGAACGGCTCGCCCGCCTGAGGACGCAAGCACTAGCCGGCGAGCTACGACTCGCCGGTCGAAGCCGAACTCAATAATCCACCCTTGAGCGCCTGGCGGACGATTTCCGATCGCTCCGTCAGGCTTTTTTTTCTGCGCCGCCGCGGCGTATGATCACGTCTATGTCCGCCGCCAAAGAAACTTCCAAGCTCTCCGACGACGAGTCGTCCGCCACGGTGCAGCGGCTCTTGGACCAGTACACCGAAATCGCGCGGCTCGCCGGCGGGCTGGCGCACGAAATCAAGAATCCGCTCTCGACGATCCGGCTCAACATGGAGCTGTTGGCCGAAGATCTCGACGAGCCGCAAACGCCGGCCCAGCGGCGGGCCGTCAAGCGGATCGAAGTCGTCCGGCGGGAGTGCGATCGGCTGCAGGCCCTGCTCGATGATTTTCTGAACTACGCCAAGGTGCGGCGGCTCCACTTGGAGCCGTCGGACTTGAATCATCAGATTGACGACGTGCTGGAATTTTTTGCGCCGGAGGCCAAGGCCGCGGGCGTCGAGATCGTGAAATATCTCGATCCGGAGCTGCCGACCGTGCTGCTCGACCGCGAGGCGTTTCGGCGGGCGCTGTTGAATTTGATCCTTAACGCAAAGCAGGCGATGACCGACGGCGGCCTGCTCACGATCCGCACCGTGTCGCAGGGCAGCACGGTGGAGATTCACTTGATCGACACCGGCTGCGGCATGGACGACCGCACGGCGTCGAAAATGTTTGAGGCGTTTTTCTCCACCAAGCCGGGTGGCTCCGGCCTGGGGCTGCCCACGACGCAGAAGATCATCGCCGGCCATCATGGCCGGATCAGCGTCGAGAGCGAAGTTGGCCGCGGCACGCAGTTCACGATCGAGCTGCCGGTGCCGGCGCGGCTGGCGGGGGAGTGAAAGCGAAAGCGATCTACTCCTCGTCTTCTGCGAGCACGGCAATCCAATTGCGTGCAGCATGCAGCACACGGGTGATCATTACACGATCGCCAGTCGCGCGATGAAAAATGACGTATTTTTGCGCGGGCCGGTTTCCGATCGACATCCTTAGTCCTGGGCGATATCGATCGAGGCTCGTTCCGATCCCTTCGCTGCGAGCAATTTCGCTGAACGTTTCATGGAGGCCGCTGAAAACGCGTTCAGCAGCGGTTTCACTGCGCTCAGCCAAGTATTCAGCGATCTCCTGCAAATCGAGAATTGCGCGGTTTGCAAGTCGATAATCTCGTCCTGCCATGTCATTCTCTTGCTGAGCGAGAGCGAGCCCTTTCCTTCAGCCCATCGAAGAACTCTCGCAACCCGTCCTCGTCGAAATCGACATATTCTCCCGTATCCAGTTGACGCTGGCCCTCGTCCAGCTTCTCGAGCAATTCGCTGCGCCTCTTCAGCAGAGCAATTCCTGCTTCCAAAGCATCCTGACGCGATGGGTAGACGCCCAATGCGACTTCGTTGGCGATGAATGATTCCGTATCAGGCGAGAGTTCGTTCGACATGGCAATTGACCTCCATCTCTATCTTATCTCTCCGTCCAGATGGGGGTCAATTTCGCAAAGGAATTCTGTCCGGCGATGGCTGCCCTTTTCGCTCGTTTCGCGGCGTCGTATCATCGACACCATGCCGACGAAACCGAAAACGACGACTGCGGCCGCGGGGCCGCCGATCAAGGTGCTGGTGATCGACAACGATCCGGCGCATGCAGAGGCAATGGCCGATAGTTTGCGGAGCGTGGGGTTCGATTGCACGGTGGCAATCACCGGGCCCGAAGGGGCGGCATACTTGGACGTCGGCTCGTACGAAATCGTGATCACCGATCTCAAGATGCCCGAGATGGGCGGGCTGGAGGTGCTTGCCAAGTGCAAGGAAGTGCAGCCGGACGCCGAAGTGATTCTGGTTACCGGGCACGGCACGATCGAGTCGGCCGTCGAGGCGATGCAGCGCGGGGCGTTCAACTATCTCTTGAAGCCGCTCGATTTGAAGCAGCTGCGGGCGGTGGTGGAGAACGCGGCGCGGAGTCAGTACCTGCGGCGGGCGAACGCGGAATTGCACCGGCGGCTGGACGAACGGTTCGGCTTCGAGGGCGTGATCGGCAACAGCCCGCAGATGGTCGACGTCGTTAGCCGGCTGCAGCGGATCGCGCCGACGGATGCCACGGTGCTGATCCAGGGCGAGACCGGCACGGGCAAAGAGCTCGTCGCCAAAGCGATCCATCAAAACAGCCCGCGGAAGAAACGGCCGTTTGTGCCGCTCAATTGTGCCGCGCTGAGCGAACACATTCTGGAGAGCGAGCTCTTCGGTCACATTCGCGGCGCGTTCACCGACGCTTCGAGCGACCGGCAAGGCAAATTCGAATACGCCAACGGCGGCACGCTGTTCCTGGATGAAGTCGGCGACATGCCGGTGCCAACGCAGATCAAGCTGCTGCGCGTGCTGGAAAGCGGCGAGATCACGCGCGTCGGCTCGAATGATCCGGTGCACGTCGACGTACGGATCCTTTCGGCGACAAACCGCGACCTGGAGGCGGCGGTCGAGAGCGGTGCCTTCCGCGAGGATTTGTATCATCGACTCAAGGTCGTGACGATTCGACTGCCGAGCTTGGCCGAGCGGCGCGAGGACATCCCGCTGTTGATCGATCATTTCTTGAAGGAACACACGAAGCGTCACAGCAAGTCGATCCAAGGCATCTCGACCGCGGCCCGGCGACGGCTGTTGGCTTACGACTGGCCTGGGAACGTGCGGCAGCTGCGGAATGTGATCGAGAGCATGGTGGTTGTCGACTTCGACGGCGTGTTGGACCTCGACGATTTGCCAGCGGAACTGGCCCCCACGGGCGTCGGCGAGAACAGTTCGGCGCCGGGTGGCGAAGCGGGGCTGCACGACCTCGTGGGCAAGTCTCTCTCGGAGCTGGAAGGGCTGTTCATCGGCGAGACGCTCAAAGTGACCGGCGGAAACCGCGAAGAAGCGGCCGAAATGCTCGGCATCGGCGAACGGACACTGTATCGTAAAATTAAGGAATACGGTTTGTAGTTTGAACCACGGAGGCACGGAGAACGCTGAGAAACAAATGACGAATGTTTAATGACGAATGACGAATGTGCAGAAGTTCTGATTACGTCATTCGTCATTGGGAATTAGTCATTTAACTTCGTGCCTCCGTGGTTAATCTTTAGCATCTTCGCGTGAAATTCATTTTGAATGTTCGGTTAAGTAGGTAATGGACGTCACTCGTAATCCCACTCGCAGCGTTCGGATCGGTCGCGTCGTGATTGGCGGCGGCGCGCGGATTGCCGTGCAGAGCATGACGGCCACGCAGACGCGCGACATCGACGCGACCGTCGCGCAGGTGAATGCGCTCGCTGCGGCGGGGGCCGACGTGGTGCGGATCGCCGTCGACAATCCGGCTGAGGCCGAGGCCATGGTCGAGATTCGCAAGCAGACGACGGCCAACCTGTCGGTCGATTTGCAGGAGAATTACCGGCTCGCCGAGCGGATCGCGCCGCACGTCGACAAGCTCCGCTATAACCCGGGACACCTGTACCACCACGAACGCACCAAGCCGTGGCAGGAGAAGGTCGAGTACCTAGTAGGCGTGGCTCGCGACAACGATTGCGCCATTCGCGTCGGCGTGAACTGCGGCAGCGTCGATCCGGCGCAGCTGGCCAAGTACGACAAGAACGACAAGCTCTCGCCGATGCTCGATAGCGCGCTGGAACATTGCCGGCTGCTCGATGAGCTGGGCTTCACGCGGTTTTGCGTATCGCTCAAGGACTCGAATCCGCTGGAGGTGGTCGAGGTGAACCGACGTTTCGCCGAGGCCCGGCCGGATGTGCCGCTTCACCTGGGTGTGACCGAAGCGGGACTGCCGCCGGACGGCATCATCAAAACTTGCATCGCTTTCGAACAGCTGATCAGCCGCGGCATCGGCGATACGATCCGCGTGTCGCTGACGGTTCCCAACGACCGCAAGCCGGAAGAAATCGCCGCCGGCCGCGGGATTCTGGAAGACATCGCGGCGGGCCGCGTCCGCTCGGTCGTCGACTTCGGCCTCTCGACGCTGAACATCATCAGCTGCCCCAGCTGCTCGCGCGTCGAAAATGAAGCCTTCGTCGAACTCGCCGAAGACGTGAAGCGGATGACCGAATACGCCAAGGACCACAAGATCACGATCGCCGTGATGGGCTGCCGTGTGAATGGCCCGGGCGAAACGGACGACGCCGACCTCGGTCTCTGGTGCGGCCCGAATTTCGTGAACCTCAAACGTGGCGGCGAACCACTGGGTCAGTTTCCGTACGAGGAAATTCTGGGGAAACTAAAATCGGAACTGGATGCATTGATTGCCGCTCGTCACAACTGACAAGTAAACTCGACTTGGCCGAATGGGGAAGAAATGCTCGCCGCAAAATGCATATCGACTGCAGTTGGCCTCATCCTTGCTCTGCTTTCTTCTGCGGCCTTTGCCGTCGAACACAAATATGTCGCGTTCGACATTTCGCCGGATGGAAAGCAGGTCGCTTTCTCTTCAGCCGATGGCAAGTTGTACGTCTTTGATTTGGAGTCGAAGACAGTGCATCGTATTATTGAGACGGATGCACTTTGCGTGACGCCAGCTTTCTCGCCCGACGGAACGAGCATTGCTTATTGCTCCACGACGCCCTCTTCCGACGGATTGTCAATCTACACGACCGGTTTGGATGGCAAGAAATGTCAAAAAGTCACGAACGAACAATCGGTGTCTGATGCGATACCGGTCTACTCGCCAGATGGCTCGAAACTCGCATTCGCCAGGGCACATCTATTACGTCCCTACAGCATGGGCGGCACGACGTGGGACCGTTGGGATGTCTACGTTGTCGACGCCGACGGTTCAAACCTTAAACGAGTTTCGCGCGGCGAGCATCGGGGCATCAACGGGCTGACGTTTTCCAAAGACGGCAAGAGTATTTACTTTGCCGCGGAGAGCCGGCGAACGCCGAACGATCTCACGACCAATGTGTTTGTCGTATCGTCTGATGGAAAGGCCGAACCCACGCAGATTTCTCCGGTTCTAGCAGGCGCCAAGAACGCAGCCTGGGCCACGGAACCCACACTGTCGCCAAATGGCAAGGACTTGCTCGTGGTATCTGATCGTGTTGAGCCGTATCAGTACGACTTGGTAGTTATTAGCCTTGGTGACAACGCGATCAAACCATTGGGTGCAACTTCGATCAGCCATTACAACAGAAATCCGCGATTCTCGCCCGACGCAACCAAGATCTTCTTCCTGGCCGGCACCGAGTGGAACGCGAGATCTCGTCCAGTCTTCAGTCTCTGGTCGATCGATGTCGACGGAACGAACGCAACGCAATGGGCTTCAAGTTCCCTGCTGACCGATCCAACTGCTAGAAATCGGCTCTCGCCCAAGCAATCGGGACGAATCAAATGAGGCCGACGTGCGTTTGTGGAGCTGCCCCAACTACGTGAACCTAAAACGCGGCGGCGAACCACTGGGGCAGCTTCCGTACGACGAGATTTTGGCAAAGCTCAAATCCGAGCTGGACGAGCTGATCGCATCACGAAACTTGCGAGCCTGATTTGCCGCGGCCGTCGAACGATGAAACTGCCCAACGCGGAACACGCGATTATTGAAGAGCAGAAACTTGTTCGATATTTGCTCGACATTGGCCATCGGCGCGGCGGCAGCAAGGCAAAGCTTCTCCTATCGCTGGGCTACCAGATTGAGTCCTGGAATGTGCTTTCCGACGATCTCCGGCGAGAACATCTGACTTCGGACATCGTTGAAAACCGGCAAACTGCCTGGGGTGAGCGCTATGAGATTGTCGCTCCGTTAACCGGGCCAAGCGGTGATACGGTCCTGTTTCGCAGCGTCTGGCAAATCGACCTTGGCTCCGACAGCCCTCGATTGGTTACAATGTATCCGGAGTAACATATGGCCGACTTGGAACTCTACAAAGACGCGATTCTGACTGTCGACCTGCCGGACGATGGGCTGCGGGCTGGCGACGTCGGGACGATCGTCGATCGCCATCAAGTCGCCGGTGTCGCAGAAATTGGCTTTAGCGTTGAATTCTTTGATATGACCGGTCACACGGTCGCGGTCGTGACCGTGCCTGCGAGCCAATTGCGAGTGCCAACGTCAGCGGATCGGCCAAGCGTGCGGGCACTTTCGCGTTCGCCGGAATGACGATGCTGTCACATCAGTGCTGTCACGCGAAGTTGTCGCGCCAGTTGATGGAATATTCGGCGTGGCCGCCGACGCTAACGCGGGTGTGATTTCGGTGCCTCGCCGGCGCGATTGACGGATTTCTCGGGAATTGTTAATTAGCTGCTTCCGCGCCCTCGGCATGCGCCCGTGCGGAACTTTAACTCTTCTTGCCCGATTGTCGGCCGAACCGTTGAACGCGACTGTACGACTCCTCGTTGCCGCGCTCGTAATGACGCTCGCGCTCAGTGCGAGTGCGCAGCAAGTGCGTTTTCCGACGGCGACGCAGCCGCTGGCCGCGGCGCCGCTGACCACGTTCGCCGCGCCGCCGCCGACCAATTCGGCCTTCGCCGCGCCGCCGGTCTCGCCGCCGCTGTATTCCTCGCCACCGGCGTACGGTTCTGCGATCGGCACGCCAGCACCGGTGACAACGCCGCCCAGCATTTACACGCCGCCTGCCACGACGCTGCCAACAACGACTCCGCCGCCGATCACGCCGACTTACCCAAGCACGACGGCGCCCGGTGTGTCTCCCTTCACGAGCCCCACGACCGTGCCGCCGGCACCCGGGCTGTCGACGCCGGCGCCGTCGCTGGCCCCGGGGACGGTGAGCCCGCCGCCGCCATTCGATCCTTATTCCACGACGGCGCCACTGGGCGCGCCGCCGGCCGCTGTGCCTTACAACACGACGCCGCCACCTCCGGGTGCACCGGCCACCTCGCCGCTTTATCCAAATGGCATGCCCTATCAATTCCAAGCGCCGTCGACTGAAGGTTACTATGCCACGACGCAGAAGCTGCTGCAGGAATTGAGCGCGGAGTTTACCTGGCTCTACGGCAAACAGACCGACCCGAAAGACCTGGGGATCACGCGACTGGAGCTCTCGACGACGCTGGCGTTCCCGATGATGTACAACATCGAGACGCCGCTGTTGGTGACGCCGGGCTTTGCGTTCAACTGGCTGCAAGGGCCGCTCAGCAATCCTGCGGACGTGCCCCGCGGGCCGGACTTGCCGCCGCGGCTCTACGACGCGTATCTCGATTTCGGCTGGTATCCGCGCGTGAATCAGTGGCTGGGCGGCGAGCTCGGCGTGCGCGTAGGCGTGTACAGCGATTTCGATCACGTGACGGACGAATCGGTGCGGATCCTGGGTCGCGGCCTGGCGTCGGTGTCGACGACGCCCAATCTCGACATCCTGTTCGGCGTGGTCTACCTCGATCGGTTGAAAATCAAGATTCTGCCGGCAGGCGGCGTGTATTGGCGGCCGACGCCCGAGTGGGACGCGTACCTCGTGTTCCCCAATCCCAAGGTTCGGAAGTACTGGGCAAACACCGGCAACACGAAATGGTACTGGTACGCGGCGGGCGAATATGGCGGCGGCTCCTGGACCGTCGACCGGCCAGCGGCCGGGGCGAACCCCGAGCTCGGTGATCAGATCGACATCAACGACATCCGCGTGATCGGCGGCGTCGAGTTCGAGACCCAGGCCCAGATTCGCGGCCACTTCGAGGTCGGCTACGTGTGGGACCGCGAGATTCTGTTCCGCTCGGGCCAGCCGGGGCCGTTCGGTCTGGATGACACGGTGATGCTGCGTGCGGGCGTCGATTTCTAAGGGCGGGAATGCGATGCGGCACTTAACCTTTGCGTCGGCAGCGGCATGGATCGTCGCCGCGTCGTGTCCCGAGGCAATCGCTCAAGCGCCCTATCCAACGACGACCGCGGCCGCGACTAATGCGCCTTGGGGCGGGTACACCGTTGTCGATCCGATTCCCTATCAGCCATCGCTGGCCCAAGCGTCGCTGGCCACACCCTCTGGACCGATGCTAGAACCTTCGTGCCAGAGTTCGTCGCAGCTGCCGCCTGCCGTGCCGCCGGGGACCGAGCCGTGGCAGATCTATCCGGTGACGCCGCCGCCCAACACGCCTGTGGTCACGATTCCTGCCCCCGGCGACGTGCAATTTCCGCAGCCGAGCGTGTCGCCCAGCGGCATGAAACCCTGGTTCCCTCCAGGCGGACGGCAGACGTTTTTCCAGAAAATAAAATTCGTCGGCGACTACCTGCCGCGGTTCAGCGACGATTCGCTGGGCATGACCGACATGCAGCTGGACGTCCAGTTCGCGCTGCCGTTTCTCACCGTCGAGACGCCGCTCTTGATCACGCCCTTTTACGGAATCCACTTCATGGACGGGCCGGATTCGCCCGATGTGCCGCCGCGACTGCACGACGCGGCGATTACGTTTCAGAATATCCGGCCGCTCAATGACCACTGGCTGGCGATGTTCGACATCACGCTCGGCCAGTACGCCGATGATGCCAGCTTCGACTCGAGCGAAGCGTTTCGGATCACCGGCAGCGGGGCCGGCGTCTACCGTTCGAGCGATCGATGGAGATGGGTGCTGGGGGCGGCGTACGTGAACCGCGCGAGCACGCAGATTCTTCCCGTGGCGGGTTTTGTTTACACGCCGAACGACGACTCAGAATACAACCTCGTGTTCCCCGTGCCGAAGATCGCCTGGCGGCTGCCGTGGTCGGACAACCCGGGCACCGACGATCGCTGGTTCTACTTGGGCGGCGAGTTCGGCGGCGGCGCGTGGGCCGTGCGCCGCGAGGATGGCACGGACGATCGGCTCGACATCACCGACTGGCGAATCTTCATGGGCCTGGAGCGGCGGATCGTTCGCGGGCTGTCGCGGCGCGTGGAGCTGGGCTATGTGTTCAGCCGCAAGATGGAATATCAGAGCAATGGCCAGGAGATCGAACTGCCTGAAACGCTGATGGTGCGGGGTGGGGTGACGTACTAGGAAGAGGTCAGACGGCAGAGATCAGAGGTCGGAGGCCAGATGTCAGTTACGACGATCTTCCTGACCTCTGACCTCTCCTTCAAATCTAGTCCATCGGTGACTGGCGGCGGTGGCGTGATTCCGCCAACTGTATCCTACCGGTCCTTGTCGCGCAGGCCTCGTTTGTGCAACTCGAATTCCGTTCGCCCGGCGCTTCCGCTAGTGCGATTCCACTATACTGATGAGTCGAGATTCACGGGTTGAATCTTTTCTTCGGCAACGGAATTGGCTGGGCAGGCGATCTGGCCGGGGTTTTGAGGGGGAGCGGACATGCGCGGAGTAGAAGTGCATGGCGCGGAGTTGCGACGCAGGCGGAAGGAACTTGGTCTGACGCAAGAATCGTTGGCGCACTCGGCGCAGTGCGATATCAAGACGATTCGGAACGCCGAAGGCGGCCGGCGCTTGGATGCCTCGACCGTCAAGCGGATTGCCGATGTGGTCGAACTGCCTCTGCGAGCGATCATCGTCGAAGAGGAAATCTCGCAGCGAGTCGCTGAGCGAAACGCGCAACTCTTTCACGATTGGCAGGCGGCATCGAACCGGCGCGACGTCGAAGCCATGCTCGAACTCTATCAGGACGACGCGGTCGTCGTGATTCCCGGCGCTAACGACCTGCCCGGCGGCGGCGAACATCGCGGCAAGGAGGCGATCGGCCGCCAATGGCACGAAGCGTTCGAGGCCTTTCTGACCGAGGAACTGACGCCCGATCGGTACAAGCTGGACGCGGTTGGCGACTACGTTTTTGCCCGCGGCACGGCCACCGCGGTGGTCCGCGCGACCGGCCAGTCGTTTACGGGCATGGCTATTCATGAGCTGCAGATTCAGGACGGCAAGATCCTGCGTCACACGATCGTGGTCGATACCACGGACATGCGTCGTTGCTTGTCGCCCGCGCCGGATAGCCAGTAAAGCTTCCGTGAAGACGGGGAACTTCCCGACAACTTCCCTGTTCAGTCATCGCTGCAGGGCCCTATTCTCGTTCGTCGTGGAGTGAGAAACGGCGACGCCGTCGAAATTGTCCACCTGTTCCGCGGCCTCGCGCGGAGCTGTGTTTCCAGAGTCCTGCAAAATGGGAGCCGACTAATGACGCTACATCATCGACAGTCGTTCTGGCTATTGTTGGCCGGCACCGCGTCGCTACTATTGGTCCCGGCAACGGGTCGAGCTCAACTGGTGCCCCCCGGCGATTATCGTGGGACGTCGCTGGATGAATGGGGGTTGGATTATCTCGAATGGGCGCTTGCCACCGGTCTGGGAGAGCAGACGCTTCCGGACACCGTGGACGGCGTACGATACCTGCCGCCAAATTTCGGCGGGGGTGACTTCGTCGCCAGCCTGACGATCGACAAGTCGACAGCGGTGATCAGCGAGCCGTTCTCCGTTTTTGGCGAGAAGTATGACAACGGCACCGAGGACAACCCGGCCGACCCTTTCATCGACACCATTTTCGATGAGACGACGATCAAGGTCACGTACGACGGGAGCGTCGTTCTCGAAGGAATTGCCGGAAACCTTACCGACCGGCTGTTCGGCGTCACGGTATTTCCCGATCCCATTCCGTACGCCGAGCCGCAGCCGCGCGGTCCGGGGCTCAACTCCATTGCGGCAATCTTTGGCGTGGGAGTTGTGACGATTTTCGATCCGTTGCCGATCGGCGCGCATACGATCAAGAACGAATTCAACTCCAGCGTCTTTGGGGCGGCGTCCTATACGTACAATATCACGGTGGTGCCCGAGCCCGGCACGTTGTTGCTCGCCGGAATGATGGTGCTATGCTCCATTAGTTGCGCGCGGCGGCGAGAGTCAAAGTGACGCAGGTGTTCGAACTCGGTAATCACTCGTCGACCTCTGACCTCTGATCTCCGACCTCTTCTTCAAATCAAGTCCATCGGCGATTGCCGGCGGTGTCGCGTGCGGCTGCATTCGCGACAAATGCCGAAGATCGTGAGGCGGTGGGAGGCGACGCGGAAATTGTGTTCGCGGGCCACGGCGTCGCGGAGTTCGGCCAGGTCGTCGCTGTGGAACTCGATCAGCTTTTCGCACATCTGGCAGTAGAGATGGTCGTGCTGCGGGTAGCCGTAGTCGTGTTCATAAACCGCGCGGCCGCCAAGCGTCATTTTGCGGAGCAGGCCAGCTTCGACCAATTCGTTGAGTGTCCGGTAGACCGTGGGGCGGCTCACCACGCCCGCATCTGGTTTCAGGGCGAGGCTGGCCACGAGCTCGTCGGCATCGAAATGGTCGTGCCGCTCAAAGACGTGGTCAACCAGGACCCGCCGCTGCTGCGTAATCCGCTTGCCGCGGCTCTGGAGATATTCCTCAAACCGTTCCTGGGGCGAGAGGGCAACCTGCACCTGGCCCAGAGAGAAGTCGTTCGACATAGATGCACCGTGTTTGGCTGGCGAGGCCGCGGAGGCGGCCATTGGCTGGCTTATTGAGACTGAGCTACGCTGCGTCAATCGCTGGAAGTTGAATCCATTAAGCAAGTTACGCATTCGACGTTGTTGCTTATTGATTCTAACCGACGTGCGGCCCGCGGACAATACAAGGCGGCAGGCCGCCTATTTTTCCGCCTGCGGCTGGAAGTTGAGCGACGCGGAATTCACGCAGTAGCGCAGGCCGGTGGGGCGGGGGCCGTCGGGGAAGACGTGCCCGAGATGGGCCCCACATTGATGGCAAACGATCTCGTCGCGGACCATGCCGTGCGAGGTGTCGACGTGGGTGTCGACGTTGGCGTCGTTCGCGGCCGCGTAAAAACTGGGCCAGCCGCAACCGGCGTCAAACTTTGCCTCCGAGGCAAAGAGTTCCGCTCCGCAGCAAACGCACCGGTAGGTGCCGTCGGCCGTATGATTCCAGTACTCGCCGCTAAAAGGGGCTTCGGTGCCTTTTTGGCGGGTCACGCGGAATTGCTCGGGCGTGAGTTCGCGGCGGTAGTCGTCGTCGGTCTTTTTATGGATGTTGTCGGACATGGTCAGCAGTTAAGGTAGAAGGACGATCTCGAAAAGTCAAATTCGCCCCTATGTCGCAAGTTACATCCCAATTCGCGTTCGTGACCTGCCGCGTCGGTGCCGAGTCTGCGCTCAAGCTGGAGATCGCGCGCTGCGAGCCGGAGTGGCGCGTGGCGTTTTCGCGGCCGGGATTCGTGACGTTCAAGCTGCCCGCGGCGAACGCCCTCGACGAGCAGCAGCTGGCCGAGCGAAACTGGACACTCGCGCGGGCGCACGGGTTCTCGCTCGGCAAAGTTACGGGCGAGTCGCTCACGGAGCTTGCCGGCGAGGTGTGGCGACTCGCCGACGGGCCGTCGTTTGCAGACGTCCACGTTTGGGAACGGGATGCGCGGACGAGTGATGAGGACGAGTATTCGGCCGTCGCTTCGCCACTGGCCGCGGAGATCGAGCAGGCGATTCGCGCCGCGGCGCCCGCCGCGAGCGGCATCAAGCACATCGATGCGGGCGAGCGGCGCAAGCCGTCGCCGAAGCATAGCCGCGTGCTCGACGTCGTGCTGGTCGAGCCCAACGAATGGTGGATCGGCTCGCATCGCGTGGTGACGCCGCAGCAGCGCTGGCCGGGTGGAGCGATTCCCGTTCGTACGCCCGAACATGCAGTGTCCCGGGCCTATACGAAGATGGCCGAGGCGCTGGCTTGGAGCGGCCTGCCGATCGAAGACGAAGACGAATGGGTCGAGCTCGGTTGTGCTCCGGGTGGCGCCTGCCAGGCGCTGTTGGATCGGGGCATGTTCGTGACGGGCATCGATCCGGCGGAAGTCGATCCGCAGCTCCTCGCGCATCCGCGGTTTCGGCATCTGCGCAAACGGAGCAAGGAAGTTCGTCGCAACGAATTTCTGGGCGTCCGCTGGCTGGCGGCGGACATGAACCTCGCGCCGAACTACACGCTAGACGCGGTCGAAGCCGTTATCAAGCATCCGGGCGTCCACATCCGCGGAATGGTGCTGACGCTGAAGCTCGGCGATTGGGAGCAGGCGGAGCAGCTGGCGGAATGCGCGGCGCGGGTCCGCGGGTGGGGATACCGCGACGTGCGAATGCGGCAGCTCTCGAGCGGCGGGCAGGAAGTGTGCCTGGTGGCGCTGCGGCGAAAGGCGCTGCGACGGCTCTCCGGTAAGCGGCAGGGTGGGAAGAAGGCTGCGGCGAAAGGCGGGGCGATTCGCCAGGATCCGCCGCATCAGGCGCTGTCGGGGCCGCATTTTTATGGAACGGTTGAGTGAAGTCCCTGCCGACGTTGCCATCGTCCTCGTATCACATGCAAACCTTCAAATCCCCGACGTCCGAAAAGGACACTTGGGATGACCAACGAACGCAGCCGTTACATTAATTGGCAGTGTTCGAGAATCTCGCCGGCGGTGGCGATGTAGCTGGTGATGAAGGGGCCGAACTCGGCGTACTTGGCGCTGGCTTCGTCGAACCGCATGCGGTAGACGATGTCCTTCAGGTACTCGGGATTGGCTGCCCAGAGCGTGACGCCCCATTCCCAGTCTTCGAGGCCAACGCCCACGGTGATCAGCTGCGATACCTTGCCGGCGAAGGCCATGCCGCTCTTGGCGTGGTCGACCATCAGCTTGCCGCGTTCTTCCTTCGGGAGCATGAACCAGTTCGCGGCGGGGTCGCGAATTTTGTTCATCGGATAGAAGCACATGCAAGGGTAGGGGGGCAGGTCGGGCGTGAGCCGCTGACGGTTCATGTCGACGAGCCGGTCGCCGTAGCCCTTCACGCGGGCGGCGTACTCGGGCGAGTTGGCGTCCATTCCCTCAGCGACCAGGCGGGCGCCGAACTGTTCGACCGACTGCACGTACTCGCTGATCTCGGTGATCGAGACGAACGAGTAAGCGGGGCGGATCGCAGGACCGAGCGGCGTGGCCAAGAGGCGTTGGTGCACGCGATCGATTTTGAGCGGATCGGGATCGAGCATCAGCACGCCGAAATCGGCCTTCTGACCGGCGACGATCGACGTCTGCAGCCGCGTCGGCGCGTCGCCGATGTCGGGGTCGAGCTCGATCATCAGCTGTTCGCAGCCGGCGGTGCGTTCGGCCTCGGTGAGCCGCTTGAGCGCGGCGCGGTCGAACGAATAGTAGAGATGGTTGCAGTGCCAGCCGCCGCCGGCGGGCTCCAGGGAATGGGGCGCAGGCTCCGCCGCGGCGTGGGCGTACGCGGGGCGATTGGCGACGGACGTCGAGTCGGACATGGCAAGGGCCTCCAATGCCTGTATTCTAGCACCTGCGACGGCCGGCGGTAGCGGCGTGGCGGCTCGCTACTTGAGCGGCTGCAAACTGATAACCTATACAGGAGAGAATTGCCCGGCACCTGAGCCGAAACGTTCGCTTCGCGTTTTGCCGCTTCCTACCACTCGAATCGAAGGCGGCCGCCGCAGATGTCCCCCACCAGCAAACACTCGCGCATGTCGCGCTGGCGCGCGGCCAGTCTGCTGGCGGTGTACGTGCTGATCGGGCTGCACTTGCTCCACTGGAAGCTCTACGGAAGGACGCTCGCACCCGTCGAGCCGAGCGAGACGTTCGATACGCTCCACCTGGGGATCATCACCGTCGGGTTCTTGTTCATGCTGGGGGCCGTCCTGGCAACCAGTGTCGCCGGACGATTCTTTTGCGGCTGGGGATGTCATATTCTGGCGCTGCAGGACTTGTGTGCCTGGATTCTGCGGTCGCTGAAGATCCCTACGCGGCCGATTCGGTCGAGAACGCTGCTATGGGTGCCGCCGCTCGCGGCGCTCTACCTGTTCGTCTGGCCGCAGGTGCAGCGGCTTCTCGCCGGAGAGTCGCTCCCCGCGCTCCAAGTCGTTACCGATCCGGACGGCTGGACGTCGTTCACGACGACCGACCTGTTGAGAAGCTTTCCCGGAGTGGGCATGACGCTATTCACGTTCGCCATTTGCGGTTTCGTGATGATCTACTTTCTCGGTTCACGAAGTTTCTGCAACTACGCCTGCCCGTATGGCGCGATCTTTGCGGCCGCGGAGCAGGTCGCGCCGCTGCGGATCGTCGCCGGACCGGGGGAATGCAGCCAGTGTGGGCTGTGCATTGCCAACTGCAAGTCAAGCGTCCGCGTGATCGAAGAAGTAAAACAGTTTGGCGCCGTGATCGACGTCAATTGCATGAAAGACCTCGATTGCGTCAGCGTCTGCCCGACCGGCGCGCTGCGATATGGGGCCACGCGGCCGCCTCTGTTTTTCGGCCAGGCGGCGTCACGCAAGCTCAAAAAACCTTACGACTTTTCGCTGGGCGAAGATCTCTTCATGGGCGGCGTCTTTGTCGTGGTGCTGCCGATTCTTCGCGGCCTGTACGACGCGATTGCATTTCTCCTGGCGCTCGCGCTCGCTGCGATCATATCGTACTTCGCCGTGATCGCCTTGAGACTGCTCCGCAATTCGAGCGTGAGCATCGGCCAGCTCGTGCTCAAGCACGCCGATCATTTGACGCTGCCGGGGCGAGTGTTTGCGGCTGGATCGGCAGTGCTGCTAATGTTCCTCGTGCAGAGCGGCTTCGTTCGCTATCACACGTTTTTGGGTGAGAGGGCGTTGGGAAAACCCGGCTCGTTGTCCGAGTTCGACGGATATCTGCCCGGATTGAGCGGCGGAGTGGATGGCGACGCTCGAACGGCAGCAGGTGCCAACTTGTCGACCGCGCTCCATCATTTCGAGCAGGCCAGCCAGTGGGGACTGATCGTGCCGCGGGGCCTGCGGCAACGAATGGCCCTGCTGTATCTGATGTCCGGCGCGCCCGCGGCGGCGCGTGATCAACTCCACTTGTTGCTGGCGAGCGAGGCTGGCGACAGCGCAAGCCGGCTGCTCTTGGCGGAGGCCTGGTTGCTCGACGGCCGCACGGAACTCGCGCGGCAGCAACTGGAGCTCGTGCTCACGACCGCAGGCGACCCACCCGACTCGGCCGTGTGGGACGCGCGCACCCGCAAGCTCGTAGCCGCGGCGCATGTCCTGCTTGGGGATATCAACGTCCGCAAGGCCGACGCAGCCGCGGCGCTGGGCGAATTCGCGTTCGCCGTGAGAATTGACCCCCGCAATCTCAAGGCGCTTTTGGGACAAGGCGCCATGCTGGTCGCCAGCGGACAATTGGACGCGGCCGCCGCTAGCTTTCAGGCCGGCATCGAGTTACATCCTGACTCAGCCGCGGCCCACAACAATTTGGCGGCCGTGCTCGTACGCCTGCATCGCCCGGCGGAAGCGTTGGAACACTACCAGCAGGCGCTCGCGCTGGCGCCCGGCAATGCGATCGCCCATTGCAACGTAGGCTCGCTGCTTGCCGACGCCAATCGGCTCGACGAGGCTGAGGAGGCGTTCCAACAGGCCCTGGGGCTGGAACCAGATTCCGTCGCGGCCCAAGCGGGATTGGCAGATGTCCGTCGCCGCCGGGAAAAAGCGTCGCAGCCGGCCTTGTGAAGAACCAGTTAAAGACTGCTTCGTGCGCAAAGCATGTCTTTCCGGGACGCATGGGGACAATTAGATTGTATCGTTCTGCAACTATTTTTGACGGAAGGGGCAGCACCATGCGATCTCTCCGCGCCTTTGCCGCGCTTGCGTTTGTCGCTCACGGGTTATGGTTCTGTTGCGTCGCGCGGGCAGGCGATCCCGTCAACTATCTCTACCCGGACATGTTTCCGTACGTCGAGGAAGACGCCCCGGCGGACCTCAAATCGCTGCAGGCCTGGGAACTCAACGGCACGACGCTTCAGTTCTCGACTTTGTTCGCCAACCAGGGCGACGGGCTATTCGAAATTCGCAAGGGCGCGACGATCGATGCAGCCCGGTACGAACTGTTGCAACGCGTCTACATCAACAACGATTTCGGTTCGGAGTTCGTCGACATCCCGATCGGTACCGCGCCGATTCCCGGCACGCCCGGCTCGCCCAATCCGAGCGACACCAACGTGATCTGGTTTGAGGACTTCACGCGCTTCTCGCTGCTGGAAGCTCCGCTGGTGAATGGCGTGCTCACGGTTGGAAATGAACTGACCTTCAGCCAGAAGACGAGTTGGCGGCTGAGCTCGAATCACGGCCCGCTCCCCGGCTACTCCACTCCGAACCATGCCAGCCCCGATCAGAGAATCCAGCAGCGGGTCAGCGTGGGCTGGGCCGACATGTATGGCGCCGGCTCGTCGGGCCAGTATCTCGACATCACGGGCATTCCCGCGGGTCCGCTCTATTGGCTTCGCCAGAACGTCGACCCGGAGAATCGCATTCACGAGACGAACGAGACCAACAACTCGTATGAGATTCTGATCGATTTGAATCGCCCCGGGGAAGCGCTCATGTGGGCGGGCACGTTCGTGCAGCCGGGCGATCCGATTCCGCCAGATCCCGGTGACCTGAACGAAGACGGAGTGATCGATACCAATGATTGGGCCGCGTTCAAAGCGGGCGCCAATACGAGTCTCGCCGGTTTGTCCAAGGCCGATGCTTACGTGCTCGGCGATTTGAATCTCGACGGCCTGCATTCGTTGCAGGACGTGGTGCTGTTTCGCCAGTATTACGAAGGGGCCAACGGCGCGGGATCGTTCGCCAGCTTGCAGAGTGTGCCGGAACCGGCGACGCTGCTGTTCGTCGCGGCGGCGGGGGGCGTCCTCTTGGTCGCCGTTCGTCCCCGTCGGCCGAAGTTGCGGCGACTGGTGCTGGTGGGACTGGCGATTGCCGTGTTCCTGTCGCCCGCCTTCATTCGGCAGGCTGTTGCCAGCCAATCGCTCTACGTGCAGAACTTTGACGGGCTCACGCTGGGTCCGAACGTCGACGAATCGCTCGCCAACGCGCACGCCTGGACGGATACGCCGCCGGCCGGTTGGACGATGAACGACAGCGGCGTGCCATTTCTTACGAGCACGACGCGCGGTGTCACCGAATGGAAAGGTTGGAGCTTTGCCAATAAGACCTGGTGGTCCGCCACCGCCGGCAACCAAGGCCGCGGCGACTTCGCGCTCGGGCAGGGAACGGTCGCTGTCGCCGACCCCGATGAATGGGACGACAAAGGCAATCCAATCAATGGCAGTCCGTTCGGCGGTTATTACAACGCCTTCATGACCACTCCGGCGATATCGTTATCAGGCGCGTCGGCCGGCTCGGTGAAGTTGTCGTTCGATTCGAGCTGGCTCCCCGAATGCTGCGACGACGGTCCGAGCGACACCAACAATCAAACCGCGGCGATCCGCGTCTCTTATAACGGCGGATCGACTTTCACTCAGGTCATGCGCTGGGAATCGAACACCTCGAGCCCGTCGTACAAGCCAGGAGCCACCAACGAATCGGTGACGGTGGATTTGCAGAACCCGGCCGGCGCGAGCTCGGTGATCGTCGAGTTCGGAATGATCAACGCCGGCAACGATTGGTGGTGGGCGATCGACAACTTGCAGGTGTTCACGCCGACGGTCTTGGAAGTCAATACCACGACGGGGCAGATGTCGATTGTCGGCGCCGGCGACCTGACGGGCTACGAAATCAAGAGCACGGCCGGTTCGTTGAACCCTACCGGCTGGAAGGCCGGCAACCTCGACGCGCAGAACTTCGGTCCACCCAATTCGCCGACTGCCGACTTTTCGAACAACAACGTGGTCGATGCCGCGGATTATTCGATCTGGCGGGATGCGATGGGCTCCAGCGGCCGCGGCGACGCCAACGGCGACGGCGCAATCGATCAGGGTGATTACCTCGTCTGGCGGCAGCAGTATGGTCAAAGCCTCGCCGCAGGACAGTCCTGGGAGACGCTCATTGCGTCGAACAAGCAGCTGCTCGAGTTCTACCTCGAAGGCAGCTCGAATTTTGCCTCGAAAGCAATTGGCCTGGGATACAACACCGCGATCGGGGCCCGAGACCTGAGCTTCACCTATAGCGATTTCGATGGGAGCTCGCTGTCGGGCATCGTGCAGTACGTGGGCGGTCGCGGCTCGGATGCGCTTGCAGTTCCGGAGCCGGCAGTTGGCGCCATCCTGCTGACGGCACTTGCCGCAGTCTGCTTTTGCCGGCGGTGAAGTGGACCGGCCACGATCTGGCCCGGGGCCTCAGAATTCGTTTGAGTCGCCGCTCTGGGCGCCTTCCCAGATCCTGCGATACGCGTCGCGCAAGCTTGGATCGAGTTGTTCTGCGATTTCGAGCGGCAGTTTCAATTCAACAATCAGTTGTTGCACGTCGCCGAGATCCTTGAGTCGATGAGCGGCCTGGCCCGAAGCAAGTTTCAGCTCGATCAGCTTTGGTAGCGAGACGACTCGAATCCCATCCTGCAGAACGGCAACTTCGTCCGGAACAGGAAATGAAACCGGCCCCGGCTTGCCGTCGCCCGGGAATTGACCGCTCAAAATGAAATCAATCTTTACGCCGTTTGTAGCGTCGCGGAGATTCTTGCTTGCCGCGAACAGCTTTACATATCCGCGGCCTTCGAGCGCCTCGTGAATCTCGGCCAGCCCTTGCTTGGTCACCAGGATGACGACGACTTCGGTAAAGCGGCGAAACCCGTGCAAGAACATGGCCATCGCCCCGGCCACGGCATAGTCGATGCCCAGCTCGTCGAGCGACTTCGTGAGGCGAGTCAGCGTATCGTGGACCGCGCTACGGCGTTCGAAGTACATGCCTCCCTCCTCGAGCGCCCACTGGGTGTCGCGGTTCAACTTGTCTTCGTATGTGAGCATCAGCGCATCGGCAAGGATGCCGAGAGAGTGTTCGAACTGCAATCCCTGATAATTCTAGCTCAGTACGGCTTCAAAATCATCCGTCAGCCGCAGCAGTACTTGGCGAGTCACGTGGGCGGCGATCTGCTCGCGGGGCTTGCCGCCTTCTTTGCGATAGCGGCAGAGCGCGAGCTGGCCGCCGCGGCGGACCGTCAGCTCGTAGTAGCTGCGGCCGTCGTCGTCCCGCTGCGGCGGGCTCGAACGGAGCTGGGCCACGCAGGCGTCGGCGTCGATCTCGATCGGGCGGATCGGTTCCATCAGGTAAGTCAGCCGCGACGAGAGCTCTTTGGCCATCCGCTCCAGCCTATCGCTCGACGCGCTCGCCAGCTCGGAGGTGTCGACGCGCAACGATTGCATGGCGACGGCCAGCGAATTCCTCTCGACGAGGTCGCACGTGAGGCGCCGGCTGCCACTGGACGTGTCCACCGTGGCGGTGCCACCAGCGCCGAGTTGATTGAGTTCGTGTTCGAATTGCATCCGCAAGGTCATAGTGCAGCCCCCTCAGCCAGCTCAATGGGCTCTCCTTTCTCCAGGTCGTGTTGCGTTCCGTCGAAAGAAAACACCGCCTCGGCATCCTCCAGGACGGATTTCAAATGCACCGGTCGATTCCAGAGCCGATGCAGATTGGCCAGAGTGTCGCGGGCATAGTCGATTTGCAGCTCGACGCCCGTGTACGTGTGTTCGAGGAACAGCTCGCCACGATTCTTGTAGTTGCCGTCGACGATCGTGATCTGCGGCCGGCCGAGATTCGTGAGACTCGAAAGCAGCTGCTGTTTGACGCGGGGGAACTCGCGGGTCTCGATCTCGTAGTATTCCGTGCTCTCGTTGTAGCCGAACTTGAAGAGCTTGTGCTCGCGCACGAAGTCGAGCGTCAGGAACTCGTCGATGAAGGTGAGGTCGTTGTGGATTTTGCGGACCTCGAAGATTTTCTGGCGGCCCAGGCCGGCATCTTTGTCCCAGTCGCGGCGGCGGACGTAGTCGTCGCAATCGTCGAACTCGCGGCCAAACGCGCCGCGGTTCCAGCGGTCCTCGATGTCGCGGAACAGCTCGATGCCGAGCTTGTACGGATTGAGCTGCGTCGGCGAGCTGGCCAGCGTGCCGCTGTGGTGGTCGCAGTAGTTGATCACGTCGCCCGCCGAGAGGCCCTGGCGGGTCATGATCGTGGAATGCCAGTAGCTAGCCCAGCCCTCGTTCATGATCTTCGTCTGAGCCTGCGGGGCGAAGTAGTAGGCTTCGTCGCGAATGATCGACAGCACGTCGGCCTGCCAACCGTTCAGGGGCGCATGCTCCAGGATGAACAACATCACGTCCCGCTCGGGCCGCTCGGGGAAGGATTTCGACTGGCGGCGGGCCGCTTCCTGGTCGGCGGCAATCTTGGCCAGCCGGTCGGGCGGATTGATGAAGCGGTCCATGTAGCCCTTTGCCTGGAAGCGCGGCAGCCGGCCGCGTTCTTCCTCTTCCTGCCGGCGGCGTTCTTCGCCCGCAAAATCGTACCGGCTCACTTCTTCACGCCGGCGGATGAAGGGCGAATGGATGTCGATCAAGTCCTCGACGCTCAGGCAGGCGTCGATGAACTCCTCGACCTCTTCGACGCCGACCTCATCCATGTAGCGGCGAATCCGGTTGCCGTGGTTCGCCATCTCGTCCATCATCTTGCGGCTGGTCTTCGAAAACCAGTAATTGTTCTTGAAGAAGTCGCAGTGGCCATAGACGTGGGCCATCACCAGCTTCTGGTCCACGATCTCGTTCGACTTCATCAAGTAGGCGTAGCAGGGATCGTTATTGATCACCATCTCGTAGATCTTTTGCAGACCGTGATGGTAACCCTTCGAGAGCCGCTCGTAGTCCATGCCCCAGCGCCAATGCGGGTAGCGGACCGGAAAGCCGCCCTTGGCCGCAATGGCGTTAAGATCGTCGGCGTCGATGTGTTCGAACAGCGTCGGATAGAACTCGAGCCCGTAGCCGCGGGCATATCCTTCAATCTCGACCTGCATTTTTTGCAGCTGCGGCGGCAGGTTGGTGTTGGGGAGAGCGGTCATGTTCGGCTACTCGCGGTTCGATCGTGCCCAATTACGCGGCATGCTCCACTTGGAAACGGCTCTCGGCGAGCGAACGAATCACGTCGTACAACCGGGGCAACTCGCGTGCCAATTGCCGGCGGGCCAGCTCCATCGCTTCGGCCGCATCGCGAGCCTTCACGCGGAACTCATGGTGCCCGACGCGGACACGGTAGGAGACGAGGGTGCGGTTGTCGGTGGTCATGGTGTTGCGGGGAAATCCGGGTTCAATCGCCTGCGAAGGGCCGAGTGAGTAGGTGAGTAAGTTAGTAAGTGAGTAGGTAAAGGCACATGTTTGCTGACCTACTCACTTACTCACCTATTCACTTACTCACTCCTCTTTCATTTTCCTTTTCCGAGGAAAGTTCGAATCGATTCATAAATCGCGTCCTTGTCTTCAATCTCCGATAGCACGAGCGAGTCGTGGTTTTCGCCGAAGCGGCCGCGGAGGTAGCCCAGGAATTCGCCGCTGCCGTAAGGGCTGTCGACCTGCCCGTAACAGAACAGATTCACGATGCCCAGCAGATGTTCGCCCAAAATCTTGAACGCTTCCTCGTTGTCTTCGCCCCAATTGTCGCCATCGGAAAACTGGAAGCAGTACAGATTCCACTCCGAGGGCGGGAAGTTCTCTTTGATCAGGTTGGCGGCAGCCTTGTACGCCGAGCTGATCCGCGTGCCGCCGCTTTCGCGTGTGTGGTAGAACGTCTGTTCGTCGACTTCCTTGGCCACTGCGTCGTGGATGATGTAGCGGGTTTCGATGCCGTCGTACTGGCTCGAGAGCCAGGTGTCGATCCAGAAGGCCTCGGTGCGGACGATCTCTTTCTGCTCGTCGGTCATCGAGCCGGAGACGTCCATCATGTAGATCACGGCCGCGTTTACCTGCGGGTGCTGCACCGTGTTCCACGAGCGGTACTGCTTGTCGGCCTTGATGGGGATCACCCGCGGCTCGTCCGGCTCGTAGACGCCGGTGCTGATCTGCCGCTTGAGGGCCTTCAAGTAGGTCCGTTTGAAATGCTTGAGCGACTCGGGGCCGGTCTGGCGGATGCTGTTGTATTTGGCCTTTTCTTCGACGATCGAGGCCGCGCCCTTGGGCTGAATTCGCGGCAGTTCTAGCTCCTCGCCCAGGATTTCGGCCAGCTCTTCCAGCGTGATGTCGACTTCCATCAGGTGGCCGCCGCCGGGATCGCTGCCGGCCTGGCCGGACCCGTCTTGCGGCTGGCCGCCCTTGCCGACCGGTTGGCCTTCGTCGCCATCGCCCTGGCCTACGCCGCCGTTGCCGTTGTCACCGTAGCGGAAGTGGGGGATATCGAGCTGCGGAACGGGAATGCTGACTAGATCGCGACCCTTGCGGCCGATCATCTCGCCGTGAGTCACGTATTTGCGAAGATTCTTGCGGATCCGGCCGCGAACGATTTGCCGAAAGCGGCGTTGATCCCGTTCGATTTTCATTCCCATCGCACCAACCTCGCGTTTTTGTTCGTCGAGGTGTCGTCAGCAGTGGCAGGCACAGGGCTGGTGCTTGTCGTCCTTGACGCAATACCAGCGTGCATGCTTCCTTGCCGCACGACTACTACTTATTGGTTCGCCTGAATCAATTACTTATTCGGTTTGGCGTCTCCTCGGGCGAAGATGCTGGCCACGTAGTTGAGCACGTCCGTCGCGCTCTCATCATCGTAGCCGTAGTCGCGAATCAACCGACCCTTCACGACGTCGATCTTTTGCTGCGTGTCGGCGTCGACGACGTTCGACACGAGGCTCGTCAATTTGATCGAGTCCTTCTGATCCTCAAACAGCTTGAGCTCCAGCGCCTTGCACAACCGTTCGTTCGTTTTGTAGTCGAATTTCTTGCCGTCGATCGATAGCGCGCCGATGTAGTTCATGATCTCGCGGCGGAAGTCGTCTTTGCGGCTCTCCGGAATGTCGATCTTCTCTTCGATCGACCGCATCAGCCGCTCATCCGGCTCTTCGCTCTGGCCGGTGAAGCGGTTCCGCACGCGTTCCTTCTGCGTGTAGGCCTTGACATTGTCGATGTAGTTGCCGCACAGCCGCGTGAGCGCGTCCTCGTCGGCAGCGATCGCCCGTTGAACCTCGTTCTTCACGATGTTTTCGTATTCTTCCTTCACCACGGAGAGCAATTCGCGGTATTCCTGCTTGGTTTCATCGTGTGTGATGAGACTGTGGTGCTTGAGGCCTTCTTCGAGCTCGTTGAGCACCATGAATGGGTTGATGCTCCGCGACTCGGGGTGGGCGACCAAGGCGTTCGAGATCTTGTCTTGCACGTAGCGGGGCGAGATGCCGATCATGCCTTCCTGCGTGGCCTGGTTTCGCAGCTCCTTGATGTTCTCCTCCGTGAAGCCGGGGAGCGTTTTGCCGTTGTAGAGCTTGAGCTTCTGCAGCCGGGTGAGGCCCGCGTGCTTGGGTTCCTCGAGCCGCGTCAAAATCGCCCACATCGCCGCCATCTCGATCGTGTGGGGCGCGATGTGTTTGCCGCGAACCGTTTTGCGGTTGTAGTCCTTTTCGTAAATCTTTTGCTCGTGGGCGAGCGTGGTGACATACGGAATGTCGATCTTCACCGTCCGGTCGCGCAGGGCTTCCATGAATTCATTATTCTGCAGCCGGCGATATTCCGGCTCGTTCGTGTGACCGATGATCACCTCGTCGATGTCGGTCTGGGCGAACTTCTTCGGCTTGATACGATGTTCCTGGCTCGCGCCGAGCAAGTCGTACAGGAATGCCACGTCCAGCTTGAGCACTTCGACGAACTCAATGATCCCGCGATTGGAGATATTGAATTCGCCGTCGAAATTGAACGCCCGCGGATCGCTGTCGCTGCCGAACTCAGCGATTTTGCGGTAGTTGATGTCGCCGGTGAGCTCCGTCGCGTCCTGGTTCTTTTCGTCCTTGGGCTGGAAGGTGCCGATGCCGACGCGGTCCTTCTCGCTCAAGATAACGCGCTTCACCCGCACATCCTGGATCACGCGGGTCCAGTCGCCGTCGTACTTTTTGAGCCGCTGGTAGTACATGAAGCGGCAGAAAGGATCGAGCTCGCCCGTGATCGTGACGCGCGGATCATGCTCGCCGCGGCCGTAGTTCAGCTGCGACTCGACGCTCGCCCGAAACCGCTCGGGGAACAAGTGGAGCGGCTCCTCGTTCATCGGGCACCAGTGCACCTTATCCATGTCCTGCGGATCGTTCTCGTCGACCCAGCCGAGGGTGTACAGGGCGCCGGCGTCGGTGCTGGAATAGCGTTCGATGCCTTTCTTGAGCATGCGAGCGATGGTGCTCTTGCTGCTGCCCACGGGCCCGTGCAGGAGCAAAACGCGGCGTTCGATGCCGTAGCCGGCCGCCGCGCTCTTGAGCGCGTTCACCAGGTGATGCAACGGCACATCGAGCCCGAAAACGGCGTCGCGACCGTCGTTATCCGGGTCGTCGAAGAAGCGATAGTGGGTGTGCTTCTC
Source organism: Pirellulales bacterium (assembly GCA_050248495.1). Classification (GTDB taxonomy): domain Bacteria; phylum Planctomycetota; class Planctomycetia; order Pirellulales; family Lacipirellulaceae; genus DASYDU01. The sequence goes on from JBFWSG010000019.1 coordinate 31,518, forward strand.
GCGGCCGTTGTCCGTGGACTCGACGCCGTACGACAAGATCATGTCGTAGAGCCGTTGGTACGCGGTCCGCGTGACCTCGGGGTGGGCCTTGACGATGTCCAGGTACTCGGCGAACGAGCCGACCCAATTCTTGCGTCGGAACTGGTCGCAGTCCTGGCTCTTGGCAACTAAGGCTATGATCTCGCGTCCGTCGCTCATCTCGGATCTCCCGTGAGCGACTTCGACCTGGCCGGCTTACCGTGCGGTCGATCTGAATCGTGGCGGCTGCATGTCTCCTCGGCTCAAGTGGCGTTGAATGGCGTGCACCGCGAAGTGCGATTCCTGCAAATCCAGTTGCATTCGACCCGCAGAATCCTTCCAGCGGCCTACCGGCGATCGACGTCGCCCAATCGTGCTGCTAACTTCTGGCCTGTGGTTTCGTGGATGCCTGATTACTGATGCCTGGTTACTGGTGCCGAATCTTCCGCGTTCGCCCTCCAGCTCTTTCAGTCGGTGTACGACCTTGCCCCGGGCCGGATTCGTTTGTTCACTGCGCAGCAGCAAACGGCCCGAAGCCGGGCAATGCACTGTCATGGCGACCACCACCAGAATCAACCGCCGCCTGGGCGGATTTCACAGCGGCCAACCGCCGCGCGCAGCAACGAATCGTACAAGGGTTCGTCGGGGAAGCGCCACCGGCCGGGTCGTGTGATGGTTTGCCTAACGCGTGCCAGATTGCACACAACTAAGAGAGGTTGGCAAAGAACGGTGGAGCAAGGTGGTGGCGTGTCGGCCGAGACACCCTCCCGGCCGCGATTCGCGTCACGTGCGCGACTCGCACCTCTTCTGCAAATTAAGTATCGGCTGAATTTCCGAGTTCGGCAACACGGACTTGCGCAGAATGCTATCGTTAGCAAGCGCACAGCCACACCCGGCAGGTTGCAGCTAAAGCATTTCGCCGCAAGCAGTTGCGCCGCAACTGGGAGGTGCCGAAATAGGCCTTTGACTGGCTGAGAAATTTTTTGCGGCGCGTGGCGTTCGCAGGCGCAGCACGCGAATTTCGCAGCGTCGTCGCGCGCGAATCAGGAAGGCTTGCGGCGCCGTCGGCCACCACGCGAGCGTCCACCGCGACCGCCGGAACCGCGCGATTGCGAAGGTGCCGAGGAGCGGCGGCGGTCGGTCCGCGCGGAGAGGTTGATATCAACGATCATGCCGATCGCTTCTTCCCACGAGGGGATGCTCTTGTGGCCGGCCGCAGATTCTCGTCCGCCTGCACCAGCTTCTTCGCCTTCAATCGCGAGTTCGCCGCCGTCTTGATCGTCGTCGAGGACAATTTCCTCCAGGCCGTCGTCGTCGAGATTGTCGTGCCGCTGTTCGCGGTGCCGCGGCTCTTCGCGGCGTGAACGAGCCGAGCGACCGCCACGTCCGCGGCCGCGCCCTTCGCGCCGCTCTTCGGACTCGCGCGGTTCGTGCCGCGAATCTTCGCGATCGATCGGCGATTCGGCCGACGGTTCTTCATCCGAATGTTCGCCTTCGTCACGTCGACCACGTCCGCGTCCGCGTCCGCGACCGCGCCGCCGCCGCCGCGGTCGGCGTTCGTCATCTGTTTCATTGGCGCCGTCGGGGCCCGACTCCGCATCACCACCACGATCTTCCAGCGAAAACTCGACGGTTTCCGCTTCCCACGATTCGCTCACGGCGGCGGGACCGTCGTCGAATTCGCGGCGCGGCTCGTGACGCCAGTCGCGGCGTTCCTCCTCGGCCTCCTCCTCGCGCTCCAGCTCAGCAGAGCCGGCGCTTTCGGCGATCTTGTCCGCCTGTTGATCGGGAGTGCCGAAGATTTTGTGCCACAGGCTCACGCCGAAGCCTGGCGAAGCCGCCGGTTCCGACGGTTCGACTTCTGGCTCCGGTGGTGCGGGAATCCCCGCAATTTCCTCCTTTGGTTCTTCCGGCCGCAGCGTCTCCTGCTCTTCGCGCGGCCGTCGTCCACGTTCCTGCCGACCACGCTCGCTGTGTGGTCGATCTTCGCGCGGCCGATCTTCCCTTGGCCGATCTTCTTGGGGGCGGTCATCGCGCCGGCCGCCTTGGCGGGAGCGGCCACCGCGGCCCCGACGTGGCGGCCGATCTTCGCCGCTAGACTCTTCGCTTCGCTCCGTGCGCTCTCGTCGCGGACGCCGCCCATCGCTGCGACGGCTGGACCGCTCCTCGGCCGGTCGCTCTTCGGACGAACGTTCGCGGCGCTGCGGTGCTGCTTCGGCGCGGGGCGGTTCAACCCGTGGTCGCTCGACGGGCGGTCGCTCGGCGATCTGTCGCTCAACGATCTGTCGCTCAACGGGGGCGGGTTCGGGCGGTGGCGGTGGCACTTCCAGACCCAAGTCGGCCGCCAGGTTTTCCCAGCTCTTCGGGCTCGCCTTCGCACGCGGGGCCGCCTCGGCGGCTTTGGCTCGTTCTTCCGAGACCGTTACTTTGGTGTAAACCGACTTCGGCGGCGCCGGCTCGGCCGGAGCGTCGGCGCCAAGCGAGCGGGCCAGATCGTCCCAGCTCGACTGCTGATCCTGATTGTCCATAATTTGTGTTCGAGGGTGCGCGGCCGGCTGTGCCGTAGCCGCAAGTTGCCCCGCCCCTTGATCTTGCATGGTTGCCGGCGGGCCCATCAGTATAGGGTTTTTGGCGGCTTGCCGAAAGCCGCAGTCGCACTGCTACGTATACGATACAGCGGCGTCTCGGACGTCGCCTTTGCTCGTCAGTGGTTCAAAATGCCATGGCCAAACCCGCCCATTCTCCGCCGATCAATGCCGGTTCCGAATTCCTCGAAGAGGTCGAAATCGCCGGGCACATTATCGATAGCCTGATTCTGCCGAAGGTGCTCGACACGATCACCGCCGGCGGCGGCACCTTTCGGATCAAGAAAATCACCATCGGACAGGCGCGGCACGACCCGAGCTACGCGCTGGTCGAAGTGCGGGCCGCGTCGCCGGAACTGCTCTCCCAGATTCTCGGTCAGATCAGTGACCACGGCGCGGTGCCGACCACCAAGCAGGATTGCCGCACTGTGGCCGCCGACATGGACGGCGCGTTTCCCGAAGGCTTTTACAGCACCACGAACCAGGAGACCGAGGTCCGCCTGGGCGGCGAATGGGTGCGAGTGGCCGATCAGGAGATGGACTGCGGCATCGTGGTGGAGGAGACAGGTGTTGGGTCTCAGGTTTCGGGTGTCGGTGGGAATCCGACACCTGACACCCGAAACCTGACACCTGTTTGTACCGCTCGTTGCGTACCGATGATCGATGTTCGGCGGGGGATGAACGTGGTGCTCGGCCACGCCGGCGTCCGCGTGATCCCGCTCGATCGCGGCGAGGTGCATGGGCACGATTTCACGTTCATGTCGAGCGGCGTGTCGACCGAGAAGCCCAAGGGGGCGCTGGTCCGCGAGATCGCCCGCGAGCTGGTGGCCAACAAACGCAGCGGCGGGAAGACGCTGGTTGTGGGTGGGCCGGCGATCGTCCACACCGGCAGTGGGCCGATTCTGTGCGAATTGATCCGCCGCGGCTTCATCCACAAACTCTTCGCCGGCAACGCCTTGGCCACGCATGACATCGAGCAGGCGCTCTACGGCACGAGCCTCGGTGTGCACCTGGAAGATGCCAGCATTGCCGACGCCGGACATGAGCACCACCTGCGGGCGATCAACACGATCCGCCGCTGCGGCTCAATCCGCCAGGCGGTTGAAAAAGGCGTGCTGAAATCGGGCATCATGCACGCCTGCATCGAACACGGCGTCGACTTTGTGCTCGCCGGCAGCATCCGCGACGACGGACCGCTGCCGGATGTGATCACCGACGTGCTTGAAGCGCAGGACCAGATGCGGGCGAAGATCAAGGACGTCACTTACTGCCTGATGATCGCCACGATGCTCCACTCGGTGGCCGTCGGCAATTTGCTGCCCGCGTGGATTCCCGTGATTTGCATCGACATCAACCCGTCGACCGTAATCAAGCTCAGCGACCGTGGCAGTTTCCAGACGGTCGGCCTGGTGACCGACGTCGAACCGTTTCTGCGGGCGCTGACGCAGGAGATTGACGCGCTCGAGAAATCAAGTTAGGCGAGTAGTACAGGCGGCCCGCCTGTCGCACTCAATTCACAGGCGGGCCGCCGGTGCCACAACACGATGCCGCTCCAGCCACACATCCTGATGTGCCCGCCCGACTTCTACGGGATCGAATACGAGATCAATCCGTGGATGAATACCGAGCGCCAGGCCGATCATCCGACGGCGGTCCAGCAGTGGCACGCACTCCGTGGGCACATCGAGTCGTGCGGCGCACGGGTATCGCTGCTCGAGCCGGTGAAGGGGCTGCCGGATCTCGTCTTTACGGCGAATGCGGCGATGGTGCTTGAGAATCAGGCGATTCTCGCGCGGTTTAAACATCCGCAGCGGCAGGGCGAGGAGCCGCACGACCGCCGCTGGCTCGCCGAAAACGGCTTTGAAGTTCTCGATCCGCCGGCGAATTTCAGCTTTGAAGGGGCGGGCGACGCGCTGTTCTGCGGCGACACGCTCTACGCTGGCTACCGCATGCGGAGCGACGCCGCGGGCCACCAGGCGATCGGCCGGATGTTGGGGGTGCGCGTAATCCCTGTCGAGCTGGTGAACCCGTATTACTATCACCTCGATACCTGCTTCTGCCCGCTCGCGCCGGGCGAGGCGATCTGGTTTCCCGGCGCGTTCGACGACTACGGCCGCCGGGCGATCCGCGAGCACGTGCCGAAATTGATTGAGACGGCGGAACACGAGGCCCAGCGCTTTGCCTGCAACGCCGTGGTGATCGGCAAGCGCGTGATCACGAACACCGGCTGCGACGAGCTACACGCCACATTGCGGACTGCTGGCTACGAGCCCATCGCCACGTCGCTCGACGAATTCGTCAAAGCGGGCGGCAGCGCGAAATGCCTCACTTTGCGGCTGGATGGTGAAGAAGCGGCGAGTTGGAAGGATTCGCCTACGGCCGGTTGTCGATGATCAGGTAGCCGTTGTCGGCCACGTTGAAGAGCGGCCGGTAGGGGCTAGAGTGGCAGCTGCGGGCGTGGCCGCGCCAGTGCCAGACCAGGGCGATGCTGATGTTCCAGGCTTCTTCGCTGGCGGCCGGGCCAGAATGATTGCTGTCGGGGATCATGTACGTGAAGGCCGGCAGCAGGGCGAAGTTGTCGGTCAGAGGCAGGTGGAAGTCGGCCCCAACGATGCCGTCGACGTCGTCGGTCAGGCCGCCATACACGCGTCCCTCACCGCCGCGCGGACCGTGCATGCGGTAGTAGAGCAAGTATTGGTCGACCGCCTGGAACGTGGTGAACGTCTGCTGCCCGACGTCGGCAAACATGTTGTCGTTCAAGTGAATTGCACCGGTGATACCGATCTCGTGGCAGCCGCAATCGACAAAGCCAAACTCGCCGCGAATCTGTGAAAACGCCACGCTTGAGTCCCGTTCGTCGAGCAGCAGGTCCCACACGGCCCCGCCCTGGAAGCCATCGCGGACGCGCTTGAACACGCCGGTCGTGAAGAAGTGCTGCGAAAAAGCGTCGGCAATGCCGGTGCTTTCATCGCCGTTGAGCTGGCTTTGCTGGGCCTGATAACCAACTTGGTAGCCGGCGTCGAGAAACGGCAGCTTCGCGCCCATGTTAAAGCCTTCCTGGAAGCCGAAATTGCCGGAATCGCGGTTGCGATCGTAGGGGCCCTTGAAGCCGTGCACGCCGCCGAAGACCATCAGCTCCTGGAACTTTGGCAGACGGATGCGAACCGTGTGGCACGACTCATCGTCGTGCGGCCCGATCGTGCATAGGTCCAAGTTGTCATCCCGACACTCGCCGCAACTCGAGCAACAGCCAACGCCGTCGCTGCACATCGGTCCGCAATCGCAGTTGGGGCCGCATGATCCATCGCAGCAAGCACCGCCCGGTGAGCCGATCCATTCACCTTCGGATTCCATTTCTGGCGCCAGCATCGGACCGCCCGACATCGGCGCGGCCGATTCCCGGCCCGGAGGTGCGTACAACTCTTCCGGTTCACCGTCCTGGTAGGCGACCTGGCGCAGCGATCCAATCCAGGTGTCGTCCAAGATTCGATTGGCCATCGACGGCCGGTTGGCGGGCGACACGGGGCGAGGGCGATACGAAACGCGCTCTTCCGGCGTCCGCGGCGATGAGCGTTCCGCGGCCGCGGGATGTTCAGCGGCGGAGCGAGCTGCGGCTTTCACGGTCGGTGCAGCAGCGTTTTGCTTGACTGGAGGCCGTGCCGCCGCCGCAAGCGGCTTAGCATCAGCGGGAGGCGTGAACGGTTTGGGCGCTCCCGGTCCGACGAGCTCCACTTTGTGCGTTGTCTTCAACTTGGCGGCAGCTGGGCGAGTTTGCCCGTTGGCCTGGGTCGGCGTGATCCACTTCTTTTCAGGCGCCGATTTCCGCGCGGCGGGGATTGGTTGGACCGCTTCGTTGCGCTGCGGCTTCCAGGCGGCGGCTGCGGCGCGGTCGCGATTCGATGGCGATGTGCGGTGGGATTCGCGTTGGGCTTCCCAGCCGTCGGCGCCGTCGTCCGATTGCGTCGGGCTTTGCGCCAGCGCGTTGGCGGGCCAGCTCAAGATCGCGGCCAGAAAGGCGATCCGCGAAAGTGCCACGGTGCCGGTGCGTGTCATCGGTCGATCCTTCGGGGGAAGCAGGACTCAATCGTTGCTGCCGCATCGACTGCCGTCTCGCTGTGAGCACGCGCAGCCACCGGCCTGATCCCCCCTGGATCAATACCTGACGCCAATTATCGACCCTGCGGCGGGCAGACTTTCGGAAAACTTTGCGCAACCGTTAGACTCGCGGCCGCCTGCGGCGGTAGCATTGACAGCGTTGCGGGCGGTCGCGGATGTTCGAGACGATTTACAGATGGATCCCCAGGCAAAGGAATCAGTTGAGATGAGCGGTGCCGCATCGTTTAGCGTCGTGGGAAACGTGGTCGACATCGTCGAGCGCTCGATACGGCCTGCGGAAGTCGTCGTCGAGGCGGGCCGCATCGCCGCCATCAAGCCAGTGACTGCACAGCCGGCAACTTATCTGCTGCCCGGCTTCATCGATGCCCACGTCCACGTCGAGAGCTCGATGCTGGTGCCGAGTGAGTTCGCCCGCGCGGCGGTGGTGCATGGCACGGTGTCGACGGTGAGCGACCCGCACGAAATCGGCAATGTGCTGGGCGTGGCGGGCGTCGAGTACATGCTGGAGAACGCGGCCCAGGTGCCGTTTAAATTCAACTTCGGCGCGCCTTCGTGTGTGCCGGCCACGGTTTTCGAGACGGCCGGGGCGGCGATCACAGTCGCCGAAGTGGAGAAGCTGCTCGACGATCCGCGGATTCGCTACCTGAGCGAGATGATGAATTTCCCGGGCATCCTCTATGGCGATCCGGAGTGCCTGGCCAAGGTGCAGGCGGCCCATGAACGCGGCAAACGCGTCGACGGCCACGCGCCGGGGCTCCGCGGGGCGGAAGCTGCCAAGTATATCGCCGCCGGCATCACCACCGATCACGAGTGCTTCACCAAGGAAGAGGCCCTCGACAAGCTCGCGGCCGGCTGCAAGATTTCGATTCGCGAAGGCTCGGCCGCTCGCAACTTCGACGCGCTCTACACGCTCTTGGGCGAGTTCCCCGGCGAAGTGATGCTCTGCAGCGACGACAAGCATCCTGATCAGTTGCTCTTGGGACACATCAACGAGCTGGTGCGACGGGCCGTCGAGCGCGGGATCGACGTATACGACGCCTTGCTCGCAGCCTGCATCGTGCCCATCAATCACTACGGGCTTGACGTGGGGCAGCTCCGCGTCGGCGACAAAGCGGATTTCATCGAGATCGACTCGCTCACCGAGTTCAACGTGCTGCGAACCTGGATCGACGGACGGCTCGTCGCGGAGAACGGAAAGACGACGATCCCGCCGGTCAAAGTCGCGGTCGCCAACAAATTCGAACCGAGTCGGCTCTCGGAGCCCGAGATCGCAGTTTCCGCGCCGGCCGATGATGTCGAGAAGCTGCAGGTGATCGAGGCACTCGATGGGCAGCTGATCACGAACCGGCTCGAATTCCCAGTGCAAATCCTGCACGAGGCGGTCCACTACAACCTCGATCTGGATGTGCTCAAGCTGGTGGTGGTGAACCGCTACTACAAGGCGCCGCCGGCGGTGGCGTATATCAAGAACTTCGGCCTGAAGCGGGGCGCGATGGCGTCGAGCGTCGCGCACGATTCGCACAACGTGATCGCGGTCGGCGTGGCGGACGAAGACATTGTGGCGGCGGTGAATCTTGTGATGGAAGCGGGCGGCGGACTGTCGGCAGTGTGTCTGGCTGAGAAGGTGCGCGACGTGCTTCCGCTTCCGGTCGCGGGACTGATGGCCACCGGCAGCTGCGAAGAAGTCGGCCGCGCCTACGGCAAGCTCGATCAGCAAGTGAAAGCCTGGGGCTCGCCGTTGCGGGCGCCCTATATGACGCTCTCCTTTATGGCGCTACTCGTGATCCCGGCGCTCAAGCTCAGCGACCGCGGCCTGTTCGACGGCAGCAAATTCGAGTTCACGCCACTGGTGGTGTAGTGGATTGGAAGTTGCCTTAGAACTGGCGTAGAATAGAAATGTCGCGTCATAATTCGTGATGGACATTTGCGGAGCATATGGGATGACTCTCGAAACATTGGAAGAACGTGTTGCCGCGCTAGAGCACGAAGTGGCACGGTTATCTCGCCAAATTCAGCATGATTCGGGCCCGGGCCGAGATGACTGGAAATCCACCGTGGGGATGTTCGCCAACGATCCAATTATGAAGGAGATCGACGAGGAAGCACGCAAGATTCGCGAAGAGGATCGACGGCGAACTCGCCCATGATCATCCTCGACACGGATCATATGACGGTGTTGCGTTATCCGGAGCATTCGCAACACGCGGCACTTCTCGAAAGATTGGCGAAGTCGACCGATGCCGATTTCTTCTCTACGGCTGTTTCGGTCGAGGAACAGTTGCGGGGTTGGCTCGCTGGCATCCGACGCAAGCGAAAGGTTCATGACCAGATTTTGTACTATGGACGACTTGTCGGGCTGGTACGATCCCTGGGTAAATGGAAGATATTGCCATTCGATGAACCGGCGGCCGATCTCTTCGAGAGCTTCCGCAAGCAGCGGATTCGAATTGGCACCCAGGATTTGAAAATTGCGTGCATCGCGCTCAGCCGCGAAAGTTTATTGCTTTCGGCCAATCCGCGCGATTTTCAGCAAGTCCCAGGGCTGCGCGTCGAAGATTGGCTGCACAAATCCTGTTTGGTCGGCCGAGTAGCAGTCGTCAGCCGGCGATAAAGCTCCCGTGTTTGCTCCGCCATCGTTTTCGCATGGTAGCGGTCCTGGATTGCCTGCTGCCCGTTGAGGCCGAGCTGTGTGGCCCGCGCGGGATCGAGCAGCATTTCCGCCAGCTTATCGGCCAGGTCCTGAGGATCGTGCGGCCGCGAGAGCAGACCGCCGCCGGTGTCGGCGATCATTTCGGAAAAGCTGCCGTGATCGGGGAGCACCACGGGCACCGCGTTGGCCAGCGCTTCGAGTGCTGGCAAACCCTTCGATTCGCGGTAGACCGTCGGCGTGCTGAATACGTCTAGCGACTGCAGGAACTTGATCTTGTGGGCGCGGTCCGGTTCGCCCACATACTCGAATCGCCCTCCGAGCGGCCCCGCTTCGATCCGGTCGCGGAGTGCATCAAAGTAACTTCGGTCGGCTGGTCCTAAGTAACCGGCAACGCTGAGCACAAACGGCGGCACGTCGTCGCGGCGGGCCAACCGCTCGCAGGCGTCGACCAGCAGGTGCAGACCCTTGTCGTGGCAGATGCGGGCCAGGTAGCCGATCGCCCGCGTCTCGCCGCGGGGCTGCTTAAACCGCGTGCCATGGCCTTCGAGCTTGAGGCCATGCGGAATGACGCGGATCTTGCCGCGATCGACCGCCAGATACTCGGCCATGAAATCGGCGTAGTAGCGGTTCATCGCCACGAAAGCGTCGACGGCCGGCGCCCGCTCGCGTAACAGCGCCCGCGCCTGTTCGTAGTGGGGCGGCACCAGCTTCTCCAGGAACAGGTCTTCGCCCGAGAGCTGGCAGATCACCGGCGGCCCGCATTGGTCGCTGATCATCCGCGCCATACCAATCATCATCGAGTTCGATAGATGCACCACATCCGGCCGCACGTCGTGGATCAACCAGTCGACGAGTTTTTCAATCTCCTTCCGCTGGCGGCCCGCTTCGCCGCGGAGCATCGAGACGGTCATGTCGCCCAGCTCGGCCGGTTCGATGCTCACGCCGCGCTGCGACACGCGCTCCAGAAGTCCGGGGTGGTCGAGCAGCCGATCGAGCCACCAGGGTGTGTGCCGAAAGAGCGCGAACTTCTGCTGCAAGTAGACATTGATGCCGCCAAAGAACACGCGGTCGATGCTGACGTCTTGTTCGTCGGTCCGCAGCGGCGTATAGGTGGGCACGAGCAGCACGTCTTCGCCCAGGTCCAAGAGCGAAGCGGCCAGCGTGTTGTCGTGCAAACAGCTGCCGCAGTACATGCCCGCGGCGCCGGCCGTGATGTAGGCAATCTTCATCCCTTGTCGAATGGCAGCTCAGTTGGAGGCGGTGATCAGGCGGAGCCCCCTTGCTCCTCTGCGCGGGCGAGCCACGGATCGAGATCCTTGAAGATGCGGCCCGCCTCGGGATAGAAGATACGGCCGATCAAGATGTCCGTAAAGTTGCGCTGATGCTGCGGGTACTCGCGCATGAACTGCCCGACGCGGAAGTACCCGGTGTAAAACGCCAGCACCAGCTTGCGGACCCAGTTGGTGCCCACTCCGAAGGCCGGCGCCCAGCGGCCGAGCTGCGCCCCAGACAAATCATTTTTCTCGAGGCCTTCGACGATAGCATCCGCCGCCAGTTGCCCCGATTTAAGCGCAAAGTACACGCCGGAGGAATACAGCGGATCGATAAAGCCCCAGGCGTCGCCGACGAACAGCCAGCCGTTCCCAGCCGCCTGCTCGGTCGTGTATGAGTATTCTTTCACCACGTCGAGGCCCGCAATCTTCTCCGAACCTTCGAGCCGCGAGGCGATCGATGGGCAATCAGCGACTTCCTCGGCAAAGATCTGATCTGGTGTGCCGCGACCTTGCAGCAGATGAGCCGCATCGCCGACGACACCCACGCTGACCACGTCATCGGAGAGCGGAATGTGCCAGAACCAGCACTTGTTCGACTTGGTGCGGAGCACGAGCGTCATCACGCCGTCGTCGACGATCTCGCGCCGCGCGCCGCGGAAATGGCCCCAGATGGCGGCCTTCTTCATGTCAGTGCTCGGCTTGCGCGAGGTGTTCCGTCCCGAGAGGACGCCCTGCTGTCCGGCAGCGTCGACGACGACCTTCGCGCGGATCACGCGTTCGCCGCCGTCGCCATTACCGCTATCCAAGAGCCGTACGCCGACCGCCCGGTCACCCTCGAACACGGCGTCACGGACGCGAACGCCGCGGCAGACTTCCACGCCCTTCTCGGCGGCATGGTCCAAGAGCAGCTGATCGAACTTCGCCCGCTCGACGTGCCAGGTGCGGCCGCAGGCCCGCGGATCGTGTCGCGTGAACAAGAATGGCGACGACTCTTTCTGACTGCTGCTGACGAACTGGACGCCGACCTTGCGGACGAACGAGCTGTTGTAGAGTTTGTCGAGCAAGCCCAACCGCTCGAAGATCCAATAGGTCTCGGGCATCAGCGATTCGCCGACTTTGCGACGCGGCTCGGCGTCGCGCTCCAGGAGCAGCACGCGGTATCGCGCGTCGGCAACGAGCGAGGCCGCGGTCGATCCGCTCGGACCGCCTCCCACGACGATGCAGTCATACTGGTCTGACTTTGGCGACATTCTCAACTCTCCGGCACGACGATTTCGAGCATTTGCACGGTGGGCCGCTCGTCGACGAGGATCTGGGCCGAGCGCCCAAAGACCTCCTGGCCATTGAGCGCGGGCAAGTGCCGTTGCAACACCGGACCGGGCGCGATCCGCCAGAGCGTGATCAGCTCGACTTCCCGCAGTAGATTGTGATCGACCAACACGCGGCCGAGCGGCTGCCGCTTGACAGTGATCGCCTCCTGGACGGGCTCGGGCAAGTCGGCCAGCCAGATCCGCATAATCCCGAATTGTAAAACGCTTCCGTCGGCCTGGCGCGACAACAGGCTGGTGCGGGCGTAGGAGCTCTCGTCATGCCATTCCGAAAGGGCTCGCACCGAGACCGAGCCGCGGCTGGCCTTCTCGAGCGTTACGGTCATGTGCTCGTTGTGCGCGAGCAGCGCGCGATAGTTCGGCGGCATCTCACCGGGCGTCACCGGGATGAATCGACCCAGCTCGGCCAGGTCGTCGTAAAACAGCGACGCCAGCCGGGCCACGCTGCCGGAATAGAGCTCGGCGTCGGTCGTCAGGTGAGAACTGCGATTCACGGCGGGTTCAATGCGGGGTCAGCGCGGAGGTGGGATCGAAATGGTCGCGCGGAATCTATTGCCGGGCTGCTTCCGACACAGCGCCGCGAATCAGGCCACCGGCACGGAAGCCGCTTGCGTCTGCGGAGCCGCTTGCCGGACAGCCTGCCGCAGGGCGCTGGCGGCAAACACGAGCGGATATAACCGCTCTTCGTACCACAGCTTGGCGAAGTAGAAGCCGATCGGCGACGGTTGTCGCAGCCGGCCTTGCTCCACCGCCTCCACGAGCCATTTCAATCCGTTCTTTACGGCCCGAGCGTGCAGTTGGTTCGATTCGACCAAAGGTAAAAGCGCTTCGACCGCGAGCGAAGTTTCCTCGATGCTGCAGAAGCTGGCGAGCGCGTCCTCGGCCCGCGAAGAATTGGACCGGTAAACATTGGAGAGCGAAGTGGCGGGCGACGACCGCGGCGGGCCCCAGCCGCCGTTGCCATGCTGGACGCCCAGCAACCAGCGGGCCGCACGTTGTGCCAAATCGCCGTCCAAGCGGCCGAGCTCGCGGCAGGCGATCAGCACCTGGGCCGTGCCATAGACTAGATTGTGCCCATCCGGATGGTGCTGATTTCCAAACCAGAGCGGCACAAAGCTGCCGTCATTGTGCTGCTCTTCTTCGAGGAAATGCCAGCCCTGGGCGATGGCCGCCGTGATCCGCTCGCCCAAATCCGCAGGCAGATTGGCGGTGTGCTCGTCGGCGTGCCAGGCTTCTTCCCAGGCCGCCAGTGCTCGAATCACCAGTGCCGTTACGTCGCAGGCACTGCCGTCAAACGTCAGCTGGCTCCAGCCGTGACTAAACGTCGGCCAACCGCCGTCCCGATTCTGTAGCTCGAGCATCCACTGGGCGCCGCGGCGAGCGGCCAGCTGCAGACGATGCGACTTCAAGTGGGGATAGCGATTACGCCAACGTGCGAGCGCGAGCAAGGCATTCGCCGTGTCGACTGCTTCCGGCACTCCGCCCGGCAGATCGGTCCAGGCCCAGCCGCCCGGCTCGGCGCCGGTATAGACGTCAGTTTCCGCAGACTGCCCGTCGAGCAGCCAGTCGAGGCAGTTCTCGTCGAGCGGTTCGTTTTCAACCCGCGAGTGCTGGCCGTTCATCGCTGCGAGCGATGGATTAGAATCGTGGGTGGTATCGGTCCAGGCCGACGCGACGGCGACCGTGTCGCGCGCTGCCGCATCGGACGGTTGCGCGTGGGCAGGCGCCGAATCGGAAAGTGCACTCATGGCCAAGGTCGTGTTCCAGGTTGCCAGGTTGGACACGATCGGCCAGCTGGCGTCGCTGCGGACCGAGGCCAGCAGGAACTCAACACCTCGTCGGACGACGCGGTGCTGACCGAGACCGATGTTCGAGAGGCTCAGCACGACAAATGAGGTGAGCGGAGTCGATTCCAGGAAACCGCCGCTCTCGGGTTGCATCCGCTCCAGTAGAGCGAGGCTTCGTTTGCGTGCCGCCATACGGAGCAGACGCGTGATCGGGTTGCGGGGCGGATCGTGGTGAAACTTGAGTCGCCCCACGGCCGCGAGAATCGGCAGCGCGTAGCTCACGACCGGCAACTGCAGATGGCTGTAGCTCTTCTGCGGCAGCGCCAAATATTCGAAGGGCAGGGCGGGTACCTGCCGCCAAGCCAGGAGTCCCGAAACGGCGGCAGTGGCCAGGATCGGCGCGGAGAGACTTTTGTCGCGCCCATAGCGCTTCTTGAAGGCGGCGACGCCGCCCTGGGCTTCCAAATACTCGTCCGCCCGGTCGGTCAAGCCTTCAAACTTCGCGGGAACGCCGGTCAGCCGGAATGCGCTCTGCACGAGCAGCGTCGCGGCGATGTTCGAACGGCCATTGGCCGTGTCACCCCAGCCGCCGTCTGCGTTCTGTCGCTCGGCCAGCCAATGGAGACTCTCGACCACGAGCTCGCTGATGCCGCCCTGCAGCATATCTTGCATCCGTGTGCGCTCGGTCGTGTTGCCGCTCAGCAAGTCTTCGAGGGCAGCGTCGTTGCCGGCGACCACCAGCGCGCTGATAGCCGCGGCTGTAGCCAGCGGCGAACTCGACGGTGCGCCGACCCAATGGCCCGCGACCGTGCGCTCGCCCAGCAGTTCGGCGCGAACGGTGTCGTGCGCCGCGATCAATCGCTCGGCATCGAACAGCACATTAGAGTTGGCAGGCGCAACCAGTGATGGATGCATCACGCAACCACCGCCAGGGCGCAAGCGCGCCGACGGTGCCACGAGGAGAGGAAAAACCGCGAGGTGGGTTCGATCATAAGGAAAGCACAGCGGAGCTGCCGCTTACGACGTGCGTGGCGGTACGAGGGGGTTTCACTCTTGCCAACTCGCACGATCGGCTGCCGAATGCTAGCGGCATACCGCGCGTCGACCGAATCATTCCTTCGACCGTAAAACATCGAAACAATGCTGACTGCCAGGACGAACGGAGGGAACAAAGCTGCTCCCACTCTACGTTCACCCGCCTCGGTCCGACAAACAAGATTCTAAGCGGTGAGAGATGCGATGTCGAGCCGCGACAACTTTGGGCGACATGGGAAGTTCCGGTTGTTCCGGCGGTCTGCCGTAACTCCAGTGGCGACAATCGATTACCGCCGGCCTTACTGGCGTTTTGCACTTTTCTGCGTGATTTTCAGGCACAATCTCGCATCGTGCCGGAAAACGAGGCTGGTTTTACCGTCTATTCCGCGCACTCGCAGCGCGGCGCGCGGTTTGCTAAATACAACCGTTGTCACGGACACTCCGTCGAGCAGCGATTTCCGCAGGTGCTGACAGGAAAGGTCCCAAAAATAATGTTACGCTTTCCGATGGGCGACCACTCGCGGCTCGCACTTCCTTTTCAGGTCACACAGGAACAATTCAAGAAGGGTTACTCGCAATGAAACGACTCCTCACCGGTTTGTTTGCGTTCGGGTTGCTGCTGGTTGTTGCTCAAGCGGCCGATGCGCAGGTCTACCAGGCCTATTATCCTGCGGCGCCGGTGGCGACCTATTCGACTTACTACGCTCCGGCACCTGTAGCCGTTGCGCCGGCGCCCACGACGGTCTACTATCCGTCCGCGGTGCCCGTGACGCGTTATCGCCCGTTCTTGGGCGGCTCGGTCACCCGGTGGCGCTACGTGAATCAGCCCGTCGTGTATCCGACCACCGCTTACTACCCAGTGTGGTAAGCGGTCCGACGTGAGTCAGCCACAGCCGAGTAGAACGCAGCGTAACGAAAACGCCGCTGGTCATTCCGCTTTGCGGAACTCGCTGCGATAGACCGGCAGCTCCGCCAGCCGCATCCGCCGTTCGAAGTGCGTGCGATAATCGAGGTCGTGTTCCGGCGAGCGTTCGGCGACGGAAAGCGGACCGCTGAACGGCGTGTGCTCCTTGACCAGGGCGACGCCGGTTTCAAAATACTCCTCGACGTCGGTCCAGAAATGAAACCGGCCGCCGGCGACGAGCGTGCGGACGACATCCTGCAAGAACGCTTCGTTCATCACGCGGCGCTTGCGGTGCCGCTTCTTCCACCAGGGATCGGGAAAGTAGACGTGCACGGCCGCGAGCGACGCGTCGGGCAGCAGCTCGCGAAACACCCGCAGTGCGTCCCCTTCCACGATCACGGCGTTGGCAAGATTTCGCTTGGCGAGCCGGCTGGCCGTGTGGCGGGCATACTTGCGGGCGACTTCGATGCCCAGGAAGTTGCGATCCGCAGACGCGGTGGCGGCCGACTGCAGGAACAACCCTTTGCCGCTGCCGACCTCGACTTCTAGCGGCGCGGCCGCTTGGGAAAACAGCCGCGACGCGTCCCACGGCTGCGGCAGCTCGTCGACGGTGCGCAAATGCCGCGACAGGTCGATCTCCGGATCAAGTTTCGGTAGCGCGCGGCGTCCCATCTCACGAATTTCTCCGCACGACGGGATCGAAATCAAACAGCTCCTTGACTTCCTGCTTCCAATCGGCGCCCGGCGGCGAAGCGCCCAGGCCCAGAATCGGCATCAGAATGATCCCGGCGACGAAGCCGCCGATGTGGGCCCAGAAGGCAACGTGTTCGCCGCCCAACAAATCGCGCATGATGTTCAGTCCGGCCGCCATCTGCAGCAGGAACCAAATTCCCAGCACCACCAGCGCCGGAAGATCAACAAAGAAAATCAGTCCCACGATGATCATCGTCTTGACCATCGCCTTGGGATACGTGATCGCATAGCCGCCCAGCACCGCGGCCACTGCGCCGCTGGCGCCGATCATCGGCACGGTGACCTGCGGATCGGCGAGCCACTGGCAGAACGTCCCCGCGATGCCGCCGGTAAAATAAAAACAGAGATACATGAACCAGCCGAGTCGATCTTCGACGTTGTTGCCGAAGATCCACAGCATCCACATGTTCATCCCCAGGTGGATCAGACCGCCGTGCAGGAACATGGCCGTGAAGAACGTGAGATACACCTCGGCCGGTTTGACTGAAAGTTGAATCGGCCGACCCTTCACGACCCGGCCTTGCCGGTCAACGTGTTCCGGCTGCACGACCAGCGGCTTACCAGTGCGCAGCTCCGTGACGCGTTTGGGGATGAAGCCGAAGCGATAGACGATCTCTTGATTCCGTTCCGTCGGCTCGATGCCCTGCCAAAGCAGCGCCCCGATGTTGGCGGCGATGATCAGCAGCGTCACCCAGGGAAAGCGGCGATGGGGATTGAGATCGTAAAGCGGGATCATGGGGTCCAGCAGAGCGGCGTCGAGGCGAGTGCGATCGAACTATGCCAATATACACTCAGCCGCGACCCGACAGGGCCTCGACCGGAATCGGGATGCCCCGCATTTGGCCTTCGCAGACCATGTTCTCGCGCACAAAGCACTGAAACCGGCAGCGGATCATCGCGCCGACTCGCACCTGCAGCCGCTCGGCCGCGATCACCAGCCGATCGCCAGGCAGAACCGTGCCGCGGAAGCGGACTTCATCGAGCCCGCCAAAGCCGACCATTTCGGCTTTCAACTGGTTGTGCCGCTGCGTGTGATAGCTGCAGAGCTGGGCGGCGGCCTCGCACATCACCACGCCCGGCATGAGCGGCATGCCCGGCATGTGCCCGCGGATCCAGAACTCGTCCGGCGAAACGTCTTTGTAGCCGACGCACACGCCGCGCTCGACGTTGTCCCAGACGATCGCCGTGAGTTGCTCCATCTCGAAGCGCTGCGGATTGTACTTGCGGATCTCTTCGATGTCCGCAACCACTCGCCCGAGATCGTATTCGGAAGGATCGAGGATCAAGTCTTTGCCAGGCACAAGACACTTCCTGAACTGCGGCGTCGCAACAAGGAACGACGGATGAAGATCAATGCAGCGTCACGACCGTGCCGACTTTTGACGGCTACGCCTCAAGGGCTACGTCTTGACGCGGTGGCGACGTTGTTTGCGGGGACGGCTGCACGCGGGGCGCGCGCCGTGATTGGCTTTCTTGACTTTGCGACCTGGCTTGGCCATTCCAAACTCCTGACCGGATATCGATCGAACGATGCGTCAAAAACAGGCCGCTCACGACACCCGGGCGGCAATGCGTAGACTCGCCAGTCTATCAAACGAACGGACCAGCCGAAAGCCGAAACGACGCCGCGCGGTCACTTCTTCGGATTCAGGTCCCAGGCCGTCAGCCAGGTGATTTCCACCGGTTTGAGGCCGAACTCGGTTCGCAGCCGCTTGTCCATGTCGGTCAGATGGCCGGCCCCATAGAAGATGGCCAGGTGCTGCTTTCCGTCGGCGATTTCTTTCTTCAGCACTTTGAGGGCCGCCTGGTTCCGATCGCTGATCAGCACCGAGCCTTCCTCGCCTCCAAAGCTGGTCAGCATCTCTTCAGTGTCGGCGAGCTGCTGGGCCAGAATTCGCTTGAGTCGCAGCGGGCGGTCATCGGCGAATAGCGCCGCGAACATCGCCACATCGGGAGATTCGCCGTTGGCCATCATTTCGCTCTGCGCGCCGAGCGTATGCCCCAGCAATTTCATGTACATCTGCAGGAAGCCTTCGTTGCGGTCCTTCATCGCCTGCAGGAACTGGTCCGGCGACATGTCCGCATGCACGAAGTTCTTCTTTGTGTAGTCCACTTTCTCCAATTGATGTTCCAGCGCCAGCATCGTCTTCATGCCGTTCTGCAGCGCGCCCAAAGGATGAGTGTTGGACGTTCCGCGGCCCTTTTCCACGACGGTGCCTTCCGGTGCCACCAATTCATATAGCAATGCGTCATACGAATCGAAGCGGCGGTTGAGCGCTTCATAGTAGGCGGCGTCGCCGACGTGCACGGCTGCCACCAGATCAACGGTCGGCGTCGGATCTGCGGCCTTCGCATTCGCTGGAACATAGCGGACGATTGCCGTTTCCATCGCCAGCGGCGTGTGCTTATCGTCGTAGCGGACCCGCACCCAGTCTGTGCCGATGGCGTCGCGAGTGGTGGTAGCTGCCTCGGGCTTGTCCGCGACCGCCGGCGGTGCCGCCGTTGCGGTGGAGCGGCAAATCAGCCAGGCGATCGCCAACTGCAGCACCAGGCCCATAGTTCGCCGGAGGCGAGGGGCCAAGCCAACATGCGCCTCGCCCGTGTGGGGCATTTCATGCGAACGCGAAATCTTCACAATTGGACTCTCCTAAAGGACGGCGATCCGGCTGACGCGAAATCCGCAATTTTCCGCCACCATTGCTATGCCGGCAGATGTTGCTGCAAGTATATGCCGGGAGACGATAGCGGACAAAACGCTGCCCGGCCCAGCGATCGCCCGCTCGAAAACAAAGTTGGACCGCCACGTGACGCGACGCTTGGCCAATCGGGGGGATTCGGCTAGGATGGACGACTCGGGGCTCTCACGCTCCGACTCATGGCTCCTGCGGGTACCTGCCCCACCTGCAGGAGCTTTTCATTTGCCGCGATGGCGCCGCGGCCAGCAGATCAAGCGCAATGTTCCGTCGAATTGCAGCGTCCGGCCGGCGTTTAGAGCGGGCGCCAGGCCGCTATCACTTCTCCGCTGCGCTCCAGACGCCCCGGCACAATCGGCACAATCCCGATTTTCGTCACTCTTTACCGATCTTACTCAACTGATACCGACGGCGCATCCGATACTACCCACACCTGTTGTTACGGACCGTTGCGCATCGCGCCACGGCTGGTTGACGTTATCCGCGTCAAGAGGGGTAGTGGGATACGATGAGACTCCACCAAATTCAGTTTCTCGCGGCGTTCGGCATGCTCTTGGCTTTCCTGGCAGCTAAGGCGTCGGCACAAATCAATTTGCCGTTCGGCCCAGAGAACTACTCACACGACTTTCAGCTCTTCGCGCCCGCGGAGATCGACATCGATAACGAACCCTATCGCGACGACTATGGCTATTGGGCCGGCTACAACAAGTTGGCCTGGTCGTTCAGCGGCGAACACGTCACCGTCGGCAATCCCGACGTCGTCGAGTTTGCCGAGACCATCTTTTACCAGAACGCCCAAGACGAGGGCGTGGCCCCGCCGTCATACCAGATACAAAACGGTCTGCAGAATGCGCTGCCCGATGCGGGTTTCGGCTTTGGCGATCGCTATGAAATCGGCTATCGCGACAAGGGCAACGGCTGGATGATCGGTATCCTCGACGGTCCGGAGCAGCACCAGTTCAAAGTCTATGGAATGTCGCCCACGCTCCAGGGCAGCTCACTGCCCGGGACGCCGCCGATCGACCCGAGCTATGTTGGGCCGGTGGCCGGCGATGCGCTCTACGCCCTCGGCTTTGGCAACGTCCACATTAACTTTGAAACACCTGCCGGCTATCTCTACGGCTTTCGGGATTACGTCAACTATTTGGCCGGCGCCACGATCGGTACCCAGTACGGTCCGCTCGTCTACGTCGGAAACTACGGTGGTGTGCCGGAGCCGGACATCGACTCGGACCAAGACGTCACGATTCCGTTCTTTCGCCTCACGGACGACCTGGACGAAGACGGCATTCCGGGCGCGATCATCATCGTCACTCCGGACGGACTACTGACGACGCTCACAGACTTTGACGACTTGCATCGCTTCAATATCGCCTTTGACCAGGTCCAGGTCCGTTCGCGGACGGAGATGAGCGGTGTCGAAGCGATGTGGACGCACGAGCTCACGAATCGCCACTACATGGCCAAGCACCAGAACAATCACGTCGAGCTGGGGATGGGTGCTCGTTTCTTGCGGCTCAAGGACGAGTTTGGCTTCCTCGCCGATGGCGGCATCCTGGGACGCACCTTTTCCGACACTCGGATCGACAACAACATCGTCGGCCCGCAAGTCCGAGCCAGCTGGATCAATCAGCGCGAACGCTGGAGACTCTCCAGCACGGCGAGCGCCGTATTCGGCTACAACACACAAAACTGGCGGCAACAGAACGGCATCGGCACCGAGCTCGTCCCCGGTGGCCTGAACCGGCTGCTGTATGCCCAACCGACCTATTCACAGCACGGCTTAACGTTTGACCAGTTCTCGCCCATCGGCGAATTGCGGCTCGAGGCAGCCTATTACTTGACGCAGGCGTTCGCTCTGAAGGTCGGTTACACCGGCATGTATGTCGGCAACGTCAAGCGGGCTGCCACCTCGGTGCGTTACTACTTGCCCGACATGGGCTACCGCAATTCTGGAAACCAGGAGCTGATCTCCAACGGCGTCGACTTCGGTATCGAATTCGTGTACTGAGTCGATCCCGCCGGCCGACGGCGCAACAAACTGCCGACTGCGCAACAAAAAAGGCGTCAGGTACTTTGTCGCCGCGAACGCTTCGCCCAGTCGGGGACGTTCGTGCGGCAAAGTGCCTGACGCCCTTGCCATTACCGCGGGACAAATTTTCCCGCGGACTTGTCCACTTCAACTTTCCAGTGGCGATGCTTCCTGAAGCGCCGGCTGGAATTCGACTACGATTGCTCGACAGCCACGCTCAAGCGATCGGCGTGGCGGGTCCGCAACTCTTCCAGTTCCATCATCAAGCGATGTCGCAACGGGCTTTCCGGCCGCAGTTCATCCAACAGCAGCTCCGCCCGTTCAAAGGTGGCCAGCTCGATCTCGCCGCCGGTGAACATCCGACTCCAACTACGCGAGACCTCTTTCTCAGTTAACAACTTGAGGCTCCTTTTACGGCTAACCAAACAACAGTTAACTACATCCACTACGCTTCATTCTAACGACTTGCCGCAGACGCTGCAAAGCTGCTTTGCGGCCGCGGGCGCGACGGCACGATCCGCGCAATCGACACAACCGTTCCCAGTGCGGCAGATGCCGTGACGGCAGAATCGCAGCGAGTATAGCCGCGACCTTCTGGGCTGCGAGATTCGTGCCGCGGTTCAGCCGTTCGCGTCGCAACTCGCAACGGCGACAAGCTTTACATCATGCGGTCCACGGCTATGATGAATCTATGGGCATCGAGTTACGCGGTACTCCTTTTCCCGCCGCAGCCACCGGAGGCGCGCCCCATGTCGCAAGCCATCGTTGACCCGGCCGAGCTCCGCCGGTTCGCCAACAATCTCAAGAAGTTCAACCAGGAACTGGAAGAGCGTATGACGTCGCTCCGCGGCCAGCTGCAGGCGCTGGGAACCACCTGGCGGGACCAGGAACACAAGAAATTCACCGACGATTTCGAGCACCAGATGCAGGTCATCGCCAAATTTGTGGAGACGACCAACGAGCACGCACCCTTTCTGCTGCGCAAAGCCGAGCGGATCGAGGAATACCTGCAGCAGCGGTGACGAACCTCCGCTGGGGTGTTCCGCGCGCGGACGCCGTTTTCCTAACCTCTCAGGTCTCTCATGTCCGCCAACGTTCGCTCCCTGGATTCCATCGAAGCGGTGCGGGCGGCCCTGGTTTCGTTCCGGGACGAACTGGAACAGGCAGTTTCCATGATCGACCTCGAGATGCGCCGCGTGCTCGATTGGCTCGAACATGATCGGCCCGGCTTCTGGCGGCGGCAAGTCCGCGACGCGCATGACGGAGTGACCGAGGCCCGCGCGGCGCTTCACCGCTGCCTGATGTATCCGATCAACGACGAGCGGCCGGCCTGCTACGAAGAGCGTGCTGAACTGAAGAAGGCGGAGGCCCGGCTGGACTATTGCGACGAAAAGTCGGAGCGGTTACGACACTGGGTCCGCGAGGTGCGGCACGAATCGTTCGAGTACGAGGGCCGTACCAGCCAAATGATGGAAATCGTCGAGTTCGACGTGCCGCGCGCGATCGCCATCCTCGACCGCCTGCTGGCGCATTTGAACGACTACCAATCGATCCGCGTCCCCACCTCATCGAACGGACTGGTCGCTTCAGCAGCCAGTGACCCCAGCTTCGGCACCGAATCGATGGCCCGCGAGCTGATGCCCGACGAACCACCGGCCCCACAAAGCGCGGTTTCCACGTCCCGCGAAAGCGCGCCGACGAAGGAGGACGCACCATGAAGAAGTGCGACCTCGCCACTCCCGCCGCGCGCATTCGTCAAGCGCTCGAGAACCTGGAAGTCACCTGGCAGAATTCCACCGATGCCTGGAGCGACCCCGTCAGCCAGCGCTTTGCCGAAAAGCAGCTCGAACCGATGATTCCCAAAATCAAGATCGCACTCGACGCGATTGGCCGGATGCACCAACTCCTGACCGAGGTCCAGCGTGACTGCGAACAGTAACGAGCCGCTGTCGATCATCCGGCAGTTGGAGCTGATGCGCGACCTGCAGCGGCTCTCCAACGAGCGCGCCGAGGCGGAGGAGCGGATCCGCGCCGCCCGCGACAACGGGCTGCGGGAGGCTGAGCGCGCTCGCGATGATGCTACGAAGCGGGTCGACGCGACCTACAACAACGACCGCGCGGCGGCCCAGGCGGAGTACGAGTCTTCGCGCCGTGCCGCGCAGGAGCGTTATGAGCGCGAGCGCGACTCGGCCCAATCGGAATACAAAGGCCTCCGCCACGAAGTCGAATCGACCCACGCCCAAAGCCTGCACTCTGCGGAGACCGAGCAGCAGGAAGCCAGCTGGGAAACGCTGGCGGTATTCGACGCGATCAAAGGCCGCCCGCGGGAACGCATGCTCGACGCAGCCCGCCGCATCAAAGCCAGCGAGGCGGAACTCGCGGCCCTGGAAACCGATGCCCTGGCGATCCTCGCCATGCGTCGACAGCCGGCGGAAGCAGTTGCCGGTAACGCAGCAGCGCGTCGCAGCGGTCGCTTAAGTTTGCAGCCGCATCAGGATTCCGACCTCGTCGAATCCACGCTCAGCGAATTGACCCATCAAACAGCCGCCGTCCGCGAGGCCGTGCTGGCATTGTATCGGCAGCGTCTGCCGCGAATGTTCGAGGACTCCTATCTGTTGCTGCCGCCGCTCATCGCGTGGCTGTTGGCGATCATCCCCAGCGGCACGCTGTTGGGCTGGCACGCCTGGTGGCTCTGGCCGCCGGCGAGCCTGGTCGTCGCACTTGCTGCGTGGGGCGTGATCATTCTCTGGGCACGCCCGCGCGCTCGGCAGCAAAGCGGCGCGCAATTTCAGGTCGTCCGTGATTTGCTCGCCGAAGCCCGTGCCTCGATCCAGGCGGCGACTTCCGCCGCCCAGGAACGCGCCCGCCGCGAGACCGATACACTCGTCAACCGGCGCGATCAAGAGCTGGCGACTGTCCAACAGAAGCTCGATCTGACGCGCGAGGAAAAGGAGCGTTGGAAAGAGGCGGAAATGACCCACGCCAGCAGCGTGTTTCCAACGCGGCTGGCCGAGCTGCGGCATTGGTACGAGGAGGAAACAGTCGCCGCCGACCGCAAACTCAACGAGACGCTGTCGCGTTTGGCCGACGAGCGCGATCAGAAACTCGTAGCACAAGGGCACGAGTACGAAGCACGTTGTCGTGAGGTCCGCACGGCCCACGACCGGGATTGGGAGTCGCTTGCCAAGCGTTGGGTCGCCGGCCTCAACGCGATCCGAGGCGCCTGGGCGAACATCGCAGCGCAGTGCGCGCGGCTGTTTCCCGATTGGAACACGACCGACGAGCGGACCTGGCCGCGGCCCACTGTCACTCCGACAGCGATCGGCTTTGGCAGCGTGCGGCTCGATCTGGCGAATATCAAGAATGGGATCCCGCAGGACGAGCGGCTGCGGCCGGCGAGCACTTCGGCCGTGCTGCCCGCGCTCATGACGCTCAAAGACAATCCGTCGATGGTGCTCACCGTCGAAGAGGAAGGCCGCCGCGCGGCCACTGACCTGCTACAGTCCACGATGCTCCGCTTTCTGACGGCCATGCCACCGGGCAAGGTGCGGTTCACGATCCTCGACCCGGTCGGCCTGGGCGAGAGCTTCGGCTCGTTCATGCACCTGGCCGACTACGATGAGCTGCTGGTGTCGAGCCGCATCTGGACCGAGTCGCGGCAGATCGAAGAGCAGCTCACGCGGCTCACGGCCCACATGGAGACGGTGCTGCAAAAATACCTCCGCAACGAATTTGCGACGATCGACGAATACAACGCCCAGGCGGGTGAAGTCGCCGAGCCGTTCCAGGTGCTGGTGGTCGCCAATTTCCCAGCCAATTTCAGCGAGGCGGCCGCGAGGAAATTGATGAGCATCGTTACCAGCGGCCCGCGCTGCGGCGTCTACACGCTGATCAGCGTTGACCGCAAGCTCCGCCTGCCGACCGATTTTCATGTTGACGAACTCACAGCCGGCGCGGTCCACCTCGACTGGCAACCCAAAGAGCAGAAGTTCCGCTGGCGCTATCCGGCCTTCGAGCATTTGCCGCTGGCGCTGGACGCGCCGCCGGCGGCCGACCGGTTCAACGACGTCGTCCGGGCGGCCGGCGCCGCGGCCAAGAGCGCGATGCGCGTCGAAGTACCCTTCGAAACTGTTGCTCCGCGCGACGGCGATCTGTGGACGGGCGATTCGGCGAGCGAACTGGTGGTGCCGATCGGCAAAGCGGGGGCGATGCGGCTGCAATCGGTGCGGCTTGGCCGCGGCACGTCGCAGCATTTGCTCGTGGCCGGCAAGACCGGCTCCGGCAAATCGACCTTCCTCCACGCGCTCGTGACCAACGCGGCGCTCCACTACTCGCCCGACCAGGTCGAGTTTTACCTGATCGACTTCAAGAAGGGCGTCGAGTTCAAGACTTACGCCACGCACCGCCTGCCGCATGCCCGCGTGATCGCCATCGAAAGCGAGCGGGAGTTTGGCCTGAGCGTGCTGGAGCGGCTCGACGGCGAGCTGCGCCGCCGCGGCGAATTGTTCCGCGTCGCCGGTGTGCAGGATCTGGCCGGCTACCGCGCCGCACGCCCGGAGGAAAAGATGCCGCGTGTGCTCTTGGTGATCGACGAATTCCAGGAGCTCTTCGTCGAGGACGACAAGCTCTCGCAAGACTCGGCGCTGCTGCTCGACCGCCTGGTGCGGCAAGGCCGTGCGTTCGGCGTCCACGTGATCCTCGGCTCGCAGACTTTGAGCGGGGCTTACTCATTGGCTCGCAGCACGATGGGGCAGATGGCGATCCGCGTGGCACTGCAGTGCAGCGAGGCGGATGCCCATGTGATCCTCAGCGACGAGCGCAACATGGCGGCCCGTTACTTGAGCCGCCCCGGCGAAGCGATCTACAACGATCAGAACGGCCTCTTGGCCGGCAACCAGCCGTTTCAGGTCGTCTGGCTTTCCGAATCGAAGCGGGTCGAATACCTGCGCGAGGTTGAAGAATTCGCCGCCCGGCAGCACCTGCACACTTCGTCCGCAATCGTGTTCGAAGGCGATCAACCGGCCGACCCGGCCGAGAACGAGCAGCTGGCGGCGGCGCTTGCCGACGGCGCGGAAGTCGTGCACGCTAGCGGAGCCAAGGCCTGGCTCGGAGCGGCGGTGGCAATCAAGGAGCCGACCTTCGTCAGTTTCCCGCGCCACGCCGGCAGCAATTTGCTGGTCGTCGGCAGCGAAGAGGAGTCGGCGTTCGGAGTGCTGGCGAATGCGGTCGTCGCGTTGGCAACCCAGGGCGCACCCAAGTTTTTCGTGCTGGATGGCTCGCGGCCCGATTCGGCATTTGGCAGCGCCTGGCAGCAGCTCGCGGCGGCGCTAAGCGAATCGGTAACGATCGCCGGCCCACGCGACGTCGCCCGCACCATCGCCGAAATCGCCGCTGAGGTCGTTCGCCGCGAAACCGCCAGCGAAGAGGATGCGCCGCCCTGGTACCTCGTGATCCACGACGCCGGGCGGTTCCGCGACCTCCGCCGCAACGAGGACGACTTCAGCTTCTCGATGGATCGGGACAAGCCGCCGCGGCCCGATAAGCAGTGGGCCGAAATCCTCCGCAACGGCCCGGCCTGGGGAATTCATTCGCTCGTCTGGTGCGATTCCTACAACGACGTCCACCGGCTCGTCGACCGGCAGACGCTCCGCGAGTTCGAGCTGCGAGTGCTGTTCCAGATGAGCGCCGCCGACTCGACGAACCTGCTCGACACACCCGCCGCCAGCCGCCTCCGCCAGCACCGCGGCTTGTTCTACAGCGACGACCTCGGCACGCAGGAAAAATTTCGTCCCTATGGCCCACCCACCGAAGCGTGGCTCGCGCGAGTGCGAAAATCAATTCGCGCAGCCTCCGTTGGATAGTTTCGTTCGCGGTCAGGCCGCCGTGCCAAGTGTGGTACAATTTACATATGACCGCCAAGTCCCATCCCGTTGCGCCCCAGCAGAATTGGGCGTACGTCGAAGATCGGCTTCGTGCCCATGACGCAAAGTGGCTCCGCGCATTGAGCGTCGAAGAGCGTTTCGTTCTTTACCAGGATTTGTTCCAGGTGCTTCGCAGCGCTCGGCAGCATCTTCCGGGAGATTGGAAGCGATTGGAGCAGCATCAATGGGAAGAAAAGCTAGTGCTCCGGCAGCGCTTCTTGGATGCTATCTCAAAACTGGATCAATGGCGAAGTGAACAAACCGCTGCAAATCACTCTGGCTGACGCGGAAGAGTTCCTCACGCGAAACCAAGTTCGCCACGCCTTGGTCGGCGGTTTGGCCGTTGCGCTGCGTGGACAACCGCGTGCTACGATCGACGTCGATATGATCCTGGCAACGGATGTGGACGATGTTTTGGACTTGATAGCGCGACTGCCGGCGAGCCCATTTCTGCCTCTCTTCGTCGACGTCGAGGAGATTGTTCAAGCTTCGTTGATTCTGCCTTTGCGCCACCGCGATACTGGCGTCAAGGTCGATATGGCGATCGGACTTTCTGGATTCGAACGTCAGGCGGTGGAACGCGCGCAACTTTGTGATGTGGCGGGCACGAAGGTCCCCGTCGCAACCGCCGAAGACTTGATCATCATGAAATCACTTGCAGCGCGGCCACGAGATCAGCAGGATCTCGAAGGACTGGTAGTCGCTCAAGCAAGCTCGATCGACTGGAGCTACTGTGAACACGTCGCACGTGAGCTAGGCGAGGCACTAGGAATCGATTTGTACAACCACGTACATGCGCTCAGGCGTGGCAACTCGAACGACGATTGAACAGCGGCCTTTCACCGTCGTTTCCGCAGTAACGCCGTTCCCGAGGCGGCCATCACTGCCAATATGACGCTTCCCGGTTCTGGCGTAATACTCGCCGAAAGCGCGGCGACGCTCGAGGAGCCACCCGACAGATCGACGCTGGCGAGCATGGCCGCCGAAGCGTTAGCGCCCGGCAGATCGATCTCCCAACCGATGTCCGCCAATGCCGCCGCATCCAGGTTCGTCAGGTGACGTCGGACTCCTGGTGCGATCGAGGGCACCATGATCGGCTTCTGGTTGCCGCTCCCTTCATACACCGGGCTGTCGTCGATCGACTGCAGCCAATGCCCTGTGTCGTCGGCCGACGCCAGGGGGACGTTGCCACTGGGTGAATGAATTCTGAGCGAATTTGCCCCGGTAAAACCGGTGCCGCTTACCAGTGCATTCCATTCATCGGAAGCGCCCAAACCGAGCGTGTGTCCAAGCTCGTGTAAGGCCACGGAAAAGAAGTCCCGTTCCGTGGCACCGGGATTTGTTGTGTGATCAAAGTGCCAATTCGTAGGGCGATCGAACGCAAGCGACCCACCCCAGCGACCGAAGCCGCTCGTTTCGCCGCGCTTGGTGCTCTCGCTGGCGAATTGGGCAGCTGTCGCGGTGATATCGGCGCTCTCCTCTGACGTGAATTCGCCCACGCGGACCGCAAAACCGCCGACGAATCCGCCCGGTCCGCCCAGACCCAGCGCGTCGCCAGGCAGATCTCGCGCTCCAGCGTAGATCACGTACTCATTCTCACTGAATTCGGCGTTTACCTGGGCGTCGTTGAGCCCCGTTGCGGGATTGATGAAACGCCGCTTCCAGAAGTAAGTCGCCTCGCCACCTTTGGAGCCGTAGAACTTGTTCGGCACGTCGATCGACGAGAACGTGTCTTCCAGCGCGTCGGAGTAGAACGCTGCGGCGGCTTCCAAGGCGGCTTTGGCCTGGGCGCCGGCCGTCGCGCCGTCGGGATTTCCCGCGCCGAAAAAATTATTGCCGTCGCGGCTGTAATCGATCCGAATGTTGATCGCCCAAACTGGGGTGACTGCAGTGATTGCCAGCACGAACAGCGTCAGCCGCGCCAGACCTTTAACGCCAAATTTACACATGAGATTCACAGGATGAGTGTCGAGTTGCGGGCCCCCGCAAGTTAGGGCCTGAGCATCCAGCCTATCAGCGCCTGGCGGAAAACTCCAACAATTCGCCCGCCCGCTCGACAGCCGGCCCAAACGGCCTAAAATAGGCGATTCGCTACTCCCCTCGGTCCAGTCAGGCACTGCGAAAGGCCTCGTACCATGAGCATGATTGTTGACATCCACGGTCGCCAGATTCTCGATAGCCGCGGCAATCCCACCGTCGAAGTCGACGTCACACTCGACGACGGCACGGTCGGCACCGCCGCCGTCCCCAGCGGCGCCAGCACGGGCGTCCACGAAGCTTGGGAGCTGCGCGATGGCGACAAAAAAGTGTACCTGGGCAAAGGCGTCACCACGGCCGTCAACAACATCAACGAAAAAATTGCCGACGAGCTGGTCGGCTCCGACGCCCTCAACCAAATCGCCGTCGACAAAATGCTTTGTGAGCTGGATGGGACGCCGAACAAAAAGGAACTCGGCGCCAACGCGATCCTCGGCGTCTCGCTCGCCACGGCGCACGCGGCGGCCAAGTACTGCGGCCTGCCGCTCTATCGCTACCTCGGCGGCTCGAACGCCCGGCTCCTCCCCGCGCCGATGATGAACATCATCAACGGCGGCCAGCACGCCGACAATTCCGTCGACGTCCAGGAGTTCATGATCTTCCCGCTCGGCTTCGACAAGTTCAGCGACGCGCTGCGCTGCGGCTGCGAGGTGTTCCACCATCTCAAGAAAGTGCTCCACGACAAAAAGCTCAACACGGCCGTCGGCGACGAAGGCGGCTTCGCGCCCGATCTGCCGAACAACGCCGCCGCGATCGACCTGATCCTCGAAGCGGCCGAGAAGGCCGGCTACAAGCCGGGCGAGCAGGTCTGGATCGCCATGGACGTCGCCGCCACCGAGTTCTACGACGCCAAGACCGGCAAGTACACCATCGACGGAAAACAACTCGACTCGGCCGGCATCGTCGAGCTCCTCTCCGGCTGGGTCTCGAAGTACCCGATCTGCTCGATCGAAGATGGCTGCAGCGAAGACGACTGGGACGGCTGGAAACTGCTCACCAAGCAGCTCGGCAACAAGGTGCAGCTCGTGGGCGACGACCTGTTTGTCACCAACACCGAGCGCCTCCAGCGCGGCATTAACGAGGACATCGGCAACAGCATCCTCATCAAGGTCAACCAGATCGGCACGATGACCGAGACGATCGAAGCAATTCGCCTTGCCGCCCGCCACGGCTACACCAGCATCGCCAGCCACCGCAGCGGCGAAACCGAGGACAGCACGATCGCCGACCTCGCCGTCGCCATGAGCACCGGCCAGATCAAGACCGGCAGCGCCTCGCGCAGCGACCGCATGGCGAAGTACAACCAGCTACTGCGGATCGAAGAGCAACTCGGCGACGCCGCCCAATACGGCGGGCCGTTGTTTCCGAAGAAGTAGGAAGCAAATGACGAATTCCGAATGACGAATGTCGAATGAGGCCTTTCCCGCATTCGTCATTTGAAATTCGGAATTCGTCATTTCACCACGCTCTGTGGTAAAATTCCTGCATGTTTGATTCCTCCAAGCCGTCAATTACCGATTCGCCCTGGCTCTGGGTGCTCCTGTTCTCGGTGTTCGCCCTGGTGCTGCTGGCGATCTTCAGCGGGCAGATCGGCAAGCGGCAAGCACGGCTGGATCGCCAGTACCAGGCCCGTGAACGCGTGCTGGAGAACGCCGTCGGCGCACCCGATCGGCGGGAGTACGCGACGCCGGAGAACACGCTCGTGCCGATCTGGCCGCTCGCAGCGCTACTCGTCGGCGCCGCGATCGTTGCGGCCGTGATGTTGTGGCGTGCACACCAGAGACGGCTCGATGAACTATCTGGCTGAAAACCCGCTGCCGATCTGGGTCGGCGCGGCCATTCTGCTCACCATGGCCGCGGTCGCCTACTTTCAATCGCGGCGGACCGGTGCGCTCGCCGCCATGGCCGCCATCGTGGCGATTGCCGCCGCGCTACTGGCGGCGGAGCACTTCATCGAAACGCCGCGCGAAGCCGTCGAACGGACGCTCTACGAAATGGCGGACGTCGTCGAGGCGAACGACGTCGACGGGGCGCTCGCCTACATCGCCCCCGGCGCGTCGCAGATTCGCACGGACGTGGAGGGCCTGATGCCGCAGGTTCGCATCCAGAAGGCGAACATCATGGGCACGCCGATCACGAACGTCGACTTTTCGACGTCGCCGCCGACCGCCACGGTGACCTGCCGCGGCTTCGTCTACGGCACGCTCCAACGCAACGGCATGACGGGCGGCGAACCGGTCGACCTCGTGCTCACCTTCGTGCAAGACGGCGACCGCTGGCTGGTGCAAGATTACAGCGCGCCCCGAGATTGGCGCTGCGAAGTCACCGGCGGCGGCCACAACTAGAGCTCACCAATAGCCGGGGAGCTACGCTCGCCGGATGCTTCTGGTTGGTCACCGTCGCCGACCCCAACCGGCCCGCGTAGCGGCCCGGCTATTTTCCTCTCACGGTGTTTGGCGTTGTGTGGGGCAGTTAGAAACTTGCGGGCGGTTCGTTCGGTCCGCCGAGCGGACGGCGATTGTCGCTCGGCCAGTGGTTGTCCTTCTTCCAGCCGCCGCGGTTCCAGTTGTTGCCTGGACCCCAGCCGCCGTTCCAACCACCATTGTTCCAGCCACCGCCGTTCCAGCCGCCGCCGTTCCAACCCCCGTTTCCAGGGCCATTGTTCCAGCCGCCGTTCCAGCCGTTGTTCCAGTTCGGATTGCCGCCGCCCCACGGGCCATTGCCCCAGGGACCGAACGCCTGCTGGCCGTTGAAGAAGGTGCCGCTGAGGATCGCTTCCTTCCAGACGTCGTTGAACATCTGCCACTGCGCGCCGAGCTCGCCGCCGCCCGTGCCCCAGCCTTGGACCACGTACGTCGTATCCATCGAGCCATCGCGGCCGCGCAGCTCGCTCCGCATTCGGCGGTAGCTGCTCGTCACCAGGCGCTGATCATCCAGCGGTTCGACGGGATCCTTGCGGGCGTATTGTCCCACGCGAGCGCCGGTCTCCGGATCGTTCGTGTACGTGCTCCGCCGGAAGACCCAGCTCAGTTTCGCCTGGTCCGTCTGCGGAATCGCAATCACCGGCGGAAAAGACACGACTGCCGCGCAGCTCGGCATGCAGCCGGCATCGCAAGCAACCGCCATCTTCGCGGCGCAAGAAATCAAAACGAGCGCAACAACAGCCAGCGCGATGCGATTCGAGGAGGTGTTCATCAGACGAGCAGGAGCGGGAGGAGGGGCGAGGGGAGGGCGAGTGCCAAGGCACCCACGCTCCTCATTCTAATCACGCCGCAAACTGCTCAAGCCGATGTTGCCTTTTCGCAACAACCGGGTGGCATGCCTTCGCCGCCTCGCGGCGTAGGCATGTTTGGCGCCAGATGATCCATGCCTACGCCCTGAAGGGCGAAAACATGCCACCCGTGCCTCGCGCGTCCGGCCTGTACCGATTATTGCGCCGGCGGCTGTTCGCCGGGCTGGGCGGCTGCCGGATTCGGTTCAACGATGTACAGCGTTCCCCAATCGCCTTCGCTCGGATCCCAGAACAGCTCCTGTCCCTGCTCCAGCTCCGGCAATGGGATCTCGCCCTCGGCCATGATCTTCATGAACGCTTCGCTGTTCTTCGGCATCTCGCCGGTCGTCGCCTTGTAGTGCTGCAGGGCCTGCGTCCAGGCCAGGTCGTCGACGCGCGTCATAATGTGGCGGTGAGCGGCCGCGATGGCGCTCAAGTAGCCGCCACCTTGACCGACGGTGCCCGCGCCGGCCGTCATGCGTCCACTTTCAGCCGGTTGCGCCGCAGCAGCAGCTTGGGCGGCCGCTTCTTCTTCGGCTTTGCGCTGCGCCGCTTCATTCGCCGCTTGTTGCTCAGCCGCCGCTTTGGCCGCGGCCGCTTCCTGTGCCGCCTTGGCGTTTGCTTCGGCCTGCTTCGACTGATCCAGCTGCGCCGCGATCGCATCCATATCCGAGCCGCCGGCGCTGCCGGAATCATCGCAACCGGCAGTGATCGTCACACACATCACCACGAGGCCGCACCCGAAATAAGTGAGATGACGTTTCATGATCAGGATCCTGGGGAAAATGACGAAGGACAAATGACGAATGCCAAACGAGGTCCAACGGCATTCGTCATTAGACATTCGTCACTCGTCATTTGATTTATTCTACTGGATATTCTGCAGAGTAAATTTCCAGCCTTGCACGGTCTCCAGCATCCGCTGCTCCGTGCGGTCGATCCGCAGCGGCGTGAGCGTGACGTAGCCCTGGGCAATCGCTTCGAGGTCGGTCATCTCGCCGGGTGCCGCGACGGGCGGCGTGCCGGTCGCCCAATAATATCGCCGCCCCTTCGGATCGCGCCGCTCCTCGAAGTCGGCCGGCCAGCGGGCGGTCGCCATCGGCACCACGCGAACCTCCGTCGGCCGCTCCAAGGCAACTGTAGGAATGTTGATATTGTACAGAGGCTCGGAACGTGGGTCGTGCTGCGCCACGATTTGCTGGATCAGCTTGACCGCCATCGCCGCCGCCCGATCAAATTTCGGCCGCTCATCCCACTCCAGCGACACCGCGACACTCGGGATCCCGAATAGCGCCCCTTCGGTCGCCCCGGCCACCGTGCCCGAATAGAGCACGTTGATCCCGATGTTGAAGCCGCCGTTGATCCCGCTGACGATCAAATCGGGCGGCTGTTTGCAGAACCGCCCGATCGCCAGCTTCACGCAGTCCGCCGGGCTCCCTTCGACCGCCCAGCCGCGTTGCCGCTCGCCATCGAACGCTTCGGAGGCCATCAGCGGCGTGAGGAACGTGATCGAGTGCCCCACACCGCTTTGTTCGATCGCCGGCGCGACCACGGTCACTTCGCCAATCGCGCGCAATGCCCGCTCCATCGCCGCGAGTCCGGGGGCATAGATGCCATCATCGTTGGTGAGCAGGATTCGCACGCTGTTTTTGCCAGCCTTTCTCGTTCACTTGAATTGCGCCTCTCACTATACGCGCCAAGGGTGGCTGGGGTCGAGCCGACCAAACATCGTGTTCGGTGCCCGCAAGCCCCCAGCGGGTTTGAGGGGAATCCCGGCCTCTATCGGTCCTCCGCTGGCACACCTATAATGCTTCGTTTCCCTGCCGAGGCCTCACGTCCTCCATGTCAGCCGCTGCCCCGACACCGGACATCACGTCACCGAACATCAACAGCGAGCGGGTGCTCGTCCTCGACTTCGGCGCGCAGTACGTGCAGCTCATCGCCCGCCGCGTCCGCGAGCAGCATGTCTACTGCGAGATCGTGCGGCACGACATCACGGCCGAGCGCGTCCGCGAGCTGGCGCCCAAGGGTCTGATCCTCAGCGGAGGCCCCGCGAGCGTGTACGCCGCCGGGGCGCCGAAGTGCGACCCCAAGATCTTCGAGCTCGGCATCCCCGTGCTCGGCATCTGTTACGGTATGCAGCTGATGTGTCAGGCGCTGGGGGGCAAGGTGCAAAGCGCGCCGGCCCGTGAGTACGGCCGCGCGGAGCTCACGATCGACGCCGCCAAGCCCGAGGCCGCCGGTCTCTTTGCCGGCGTCGCCCCGCACACGCAAGTCTGGATGAGCCACGGCGACCAGGTCGACCAAGTCTCCGACCAATTCGTGTCGCTCGCCGGCACCGGCACCTGTCCACACGCCGCCGTCAAGCATCGTCAGCTGGCCCTCTATGGCATGCAGTTTCATCCCGAGGTCACGCATACTGCCGAAGGCAAGCAGATGCTCGCCAACTTCGTCACGAAGGCCTGCGGCTGCCGCGGCACCTGGCGGCTGGGCGACTTTGCGGAACAGACGATTCGAGTGGTGCGCGAGCGCGTCGGCAGCGATCGCGTGATCTGCGGCCTCTCGGGCGGTGTCGATTCTTCGGTCGTCGCGGCGCTCCTTTACCAGGCGATCGGGCCGCAGCTCTCCTGCATCCTCGTCGACAACGGCCTGTTGCGCAAGGGCGAAGCCGAGAGCGTCATCGAGGAGTTCACAAAACACTTCAAGACAGACCTGCACGTCGTGAAGGCCGAGGATAAATTCCTTGGCACGCTTGCCGGCATCACCGAGCCACAAGAAAAACGCCGCCGCATCGGCCACACGTTCATCGAATGCTTCACCGACGAGGCCCGCAAGATTCAGGGCGCAAAGTATTTGGCCCAGGGCACGCTCTATCCCGACGTGATCGAAAGCGGCGCCGCCGTCGACGGCCCGACCGATACGATCAAGCTCCACCACAACGTGGGCGGCTTGCCGGCCGAACTCGGCTTCGAACTCGTCGAGCCGCTCCGCGATCTGTTCAAAGACGAAGTCCGTCAGCTCGGTCTGCAACTGGGTCTGCCGGAAGATTTAGTCTGGCGTCACCCGTTCCCCGGCCCGGGCCTCGCGGTCCGCTGCCTCGGCGAAGTTACGAAGCCCCGCCTGGATAGGCTGCGCGAGGCTGACGCGATTGTGGTGAACGAAATCAAATCGGCCGGCCTGTACCGTGCGACGTCGCAAGCCTTCGCAGTGCTGCTCCCCGTGCAGAGCGTCGGCGTGATGGGCGACGAGCGGACATACGACAACGCCCTCGCGGTGCGGTGCGTCAACACGGACGACTTCATGACCGCCGACTGGAGCCATTTGCCGTACGACCTGCTGGCCCGCATCTCGACTCGCATCATCAACGAGGTGAAGGGCATCAACCGCGTCGTCTACGACATCTCGTCGAAACCCCCCGCCACCATAGAATGGGAATGATTCACCACAGAGTGCACGGAGAGCACAGAGTTTCCGTCGCGGGTTTCTGACTTCCTCTGTGCCCTCCGTGTCCTCTGTGGTTTAATGATCGCTATGTCGCAAAAATACATCTATCAAATGTCCGCGATGACCAAGAAGATCGGTCAGCGCGAGGTACTAACAGATATCTGGCTCGCCTTCTATCCCGGCGCAAAAATCGGCGTGCTGGGCCGCAACGGCTCCGGCAAGAGCACGCTGCTGCGGATCATGGCCGGCCTCGACAAGGAGTTCGACGGCGCGGCCCGGCTGTCCGACGGCTTCACCGTGGGGCTGCTCTCGCAGGAGCCCAAGCTGAACCCCGACAAAGACGTCTTCGGCAACGTCGAAGAGGCCGTCGCTTCGACGCGGGCGTTGCTCACTGAGTTCGAGCAGCTCTCCGACAAGCTCGGCGAAGTGACCGACCCGGACGAAATGGAAAAGCTGCTCAACCGCCAGGCTGCCGTGCAGGACAAGATCGACCACTGCAACGCCTGGGAACTCGACCGGCAAGTCGAAATCGCCATGGACGCGATGAACCTGCCGCCGGGCGACGCCGACGTCACCAAACTCTCCGGCGGCGAGAAGCGCCGCGTCGCTCTCTGCAAGCTGCTGCTCGAGAAGCCCGACCTCTTGCTGCTGGATGAACCGACGAATCACCTCGACGCCGAGAGCGTCGCCTGGCTGGAGCGGCATCTCACAGAGTACGAAGGCACTGTCGTCGCCGTGACGCACGATCGCTACTTCCTCGACAACGCCGCCAAATGGATCCTGGAACTCGACTATGGCCGCGGCATTCCTTGGGAAGGAAATTATTCGTCGTGGCTCGACCAGAAGCGCCGCCGCCTGGAAGTCGAAGAGAAGCAGGCCTCGGCCCGGCAAAAAACCCTCGCCCGTGAGCTCGAGTGGGTTCGCGCCGGCGTCAAAGCCCAGCAAGCCAAGAACAAGGCCCGCATCAAGGCCTACGAAGCGATGGTGGCCGAACAGGCCAAGTTCGAGGACCGCAGCGACGAGCTGGAAATTCAGATTCCGCCCGGGCCGCGGCTGGGCGAACGCGTTGTTGAGGCGGTGAATCTCGGCAAGTCGTATGGCGACCGCGTGATCTTCGAGAACGTGAACTTCCGCCTGCCGCCGGGCGGCATCGTGGGCATTATCGGCCCCAACGGTTCCGGCAAGACAACGCTACTCCGCATGCTGATGGGCGAGGAGCAGCCAGACGAGGGCGAGCTCAACATCGGCGAGACGGTGGTCCTGGGCTATGTCGACCAGAGCCGCGATTCGCTCGACGACACGAAATCGGTCTACGAGGAAATCTCCGGCGGCTTCGACAACCTCGACATGGGCGGCCGCAAGCTCAACTCGCGGGCCTACTGCACGCGGTTCAACTTCCTCGGCCCCGATCAGCAGAAGAAAGTCGGCGTCCTCTCCGGCGGCGAGCGGAATCGGGTGCACCTCGCCAAGCTGCTTCGCCGCGGCTCGAATGTCCTGCTCTTGGACGAACCGACGAACGACCTCGACGTCGACACGCTGCGGGCCCTGGAAGAAGCGGTGGCCAACTTCGTCGGCTGCGCGGTCGTCGTCAGCCACGACCGCTGGTTCCTCGACCGGCTGGCGACCCACATCCTGGCCTTCGAAGGCGACGGCTACGTCCACTGGTGCGAAGGCAATTTCCAGACCTACGAAGAGCAGCGGAAACAACGCATGGGCGAAAGCGCAGACGAGCCGAAGCGCTTCCGGTATAAGAAACTCCAGCACGGTTAGCAGTTTAGAAATGTCACTTAACGGCGGAGCTTGCTCCGCGCTTTTTGCATTCACCAGGAGCATTTTCGAATCATGAGCGTCGTTCGCGTCGGCACCACGAAGAAGTTTGCGGACAACTGGGACAACATCTTCGGCGGCAAGAAGAAAAAGGCGACCGCCGCCCCGGCCGCCGCGGCCAAGAAGAAGTCTTCGACCAAGAAAGTCACAGCGAAGCTCGCCGGCAAGAAGCGCTCTGCCAAGAAGAAGGCCCGCCTGCAGGGCAAATAGCAACACCTTTGGCCCCGTGCCGCCGCACAAGTGTCTTGCCGCCGCGGCTCCCGGTGCGACCGCTATCACCCGCGCGAAAAGAGCTGTATTTCCGGCCTTTTCCGCCCGCCTTGCCCAATTTCACTCAAATGGCTCTGGCCGCCGGTCGAACCACTAACTAGAGTGTGAAGTTCCTCGGCGCGGTGCTTTTGTGCGCCCGTGCCCTCTGCCGGCAGCGACGTCTCGCGACAGACTCGTCGGTGAGACACACGTTCGGCTGCCGTCCGGCTCGAAGGAGTCGGCATACCGGCTCGAATCAGACGCACAGTTCGTACCCACGTAATCCGTTAGGAGTGACGTCATGAAAACTTACCAAGCCACATGGGAGGACGCGGAAGCCAGTCGCCAGATCGAGCTGATCGTGAAGTATCAGCTCGACACGAAGCGGGTCGACATCGCCGACGTCACTCCGATCCGCGTGACCTTCGTCTGCCCGAAGAGCCGCCAGCCGCAGCGCTCGGTCCGCGTCTGGACCGAAGGGGGCCGCAAGCTGCTCGCGCGCCAGGCTGCCGCCGCCGGCCGCCTCGCCACCTTGGCGCAGGAAATCGCCGAGGGCCAGCTCCACGAGCTCAAGCACCCAGTCGACCATCAACTGGTCGAAGCCACGCCGGTCATGCAGGCCTAAGCGCATTGGGCGCGTGAAATAAACGAAAAGAGCCGTCGTTCCGCAGGTCGACGGCTCTTTCTATGCGCCGCGATTCATTTATGCGCCGCCCCCGGCCTTCCACTGATCAATGAACATCAGGATCGCCGGCTGGCTGTAGGTCTCGCCCGCTTCCAATTCCGCCGTACTTTGCGAGTGCAACAGCTTGCCGTCGGAGTCCAGGACGAACCAGTGGGGATAAGCCGGAACCTCGGGAAACTGCGCCAAGAATTCCTGGTTTCGGTTTTCTTCGCTGCTGTTCACCTTCATCAGGATGAAGTTTTCGCCCAGCGCCTGCGCAACTTTCGGTTGAATCTTAATGAATGCGTCGAGCCGGTGGCACCAGCTGCACCAGTCGCCGCCGACCTGCAGCAGTATCCGCTTGCCGGAGGCCTGGGCCTGGTCGATTGTGGCCGCAAGGTCGGCCGCCGGATCGCGCGCCGGATCGTACTTCGCCACGCTGTACGTGACCGCCGGCGGCGATGGTCCGCAGCCGGCCACGACGACCAGCAGCAGGAGTGCACCGCAGCAGAGTTGCCGCCGCATGTTCGAGCTCCGTCAGGCCCGCGCCAAAAACTCTCCGCTCCGCGTGTCGACGCGGATCTTTTCGCCCTGCTTGAGATATTCGGGCACCTGCACCTGTACGCCCGTTTCGAGCTTGGCCGCTTTCGTGCGCGAGGTGGCCGAGTTGCCCTTCACCGCGGGGTCGCACTCGATGATCACCAGATCGACCGCCGCCGGCAGCTGAATGCCGACGCACTCGCCGTTGTACAAGAGGGCGAGCATGCCTTGCAGATCCTCGGTGACGTACTGCATCTCGTTCGCCACGTCGGCCCGCGGCATCGAGTATTGGTTGTAGTCGCCCGAGTCGAGGAAGTGGACCGTGTCGACGTCTGCGAACATGTACGTGACTTCGCGCTTGGCGAAGTCGGCGTCCGGCAGCCCCTCGGTTCCCTTGAGCGTGAAGTCGGCCTTCTGCTTGGTGACCAGGTTGCGGGCGCGGAACTTGTAAAGCGTCGCCCCGCCGCGTGCCGACGGCGACTGCACGTTCACCCCTTCGATGATGTGGGGCGCTTCGTTATGGACGACGATCGTCCCCGGTTTGATTTCTTTGGCAAGCATGCAAAAAAAGTTGAGAGTCGAAAGTTGAGAGTTGAGTGTCGGATTTAGCCGCGTCGCTTGCGACGCGCGTTCTCCGTACCGTCAATTGAGTACTTTGCCGCTTAAGGCAGGATCGCCCCCGAAGCTGGATCGATCGGCAGCCCCTTCGTGAGTTTCGCCAGCGCTTCGACGACGTTCAAGAGGCTTGCGGGATCGACCGGCTCGCCGAATTCTTCATCTGCGTCGTCGCCGAAATCGTCGCCCCCGCTCACGCGTTCGAAGTGCATCACATCCAGCCGCGCATCGGCCCGCAGCAGCTTCTTCAGTTGATCGGCCGACGCCTCGCTCTTGAGCTGCTTTGCCAAGGCGGCGCTCTGCTCGACGACGGCGTCCCCCGTCTCGTAGCTGATCTCTAGCGCCGAATGATCGTCCGGCGCCTGGACCAGCACGGACTCGAACATGCCGTCCTCGTCGGCCTCCAGATTTTCGAGCGTCAGATTCCGCCCCGCTCCCGAGAGGGCCGCCTCGACCTGTGTGAGGGTCGGCCGGGTCGACTGCTGGAAGAGAATGAAATACGTGTCGCGCCATTCCAGCTGGTCGCCCGAGTCTTCTTCTTCCAGTTCCATGGCTCGCGTTCCCTCAGTTCGGGCGACTCATTCGTTCGGGTGACTCACTGCGTTGCGGACGCACTTTTTTGCGGCAGTCACCATTCCTGGTCTTGATCCTGGTCGTCCTCGGGCAAATCCATCTCGCCGTGCCAGGCCTCGAGACTTTCGAGCATCTTGTCGCGTTCCTGGAGCGAGGCCCACACCGACTCGCCCTGTTCGAGACGAATCTCGTACGAGCCTTCGCGGACGCAATCTTCCTCGCCGCAAAAGTGCGGCGTCGCGGAAACCCACATCACGCGGTAGAGCGGAATATGTTTGTCGTCGATGCGACAAAAGATCGACATGATGAAACGATCCTCAGGATGACTTGCCAAGCTCGATGCTGCGGGCCGTCGCGGCTTCCACCGCGGCCACGATCGCCCGCCCAAAGCCATTCTCTTCTAAAGCTTTGAGTCCAGCCAGGGTTGTGCCGCCAGGGCTGGTCACGCGGTCGCGCAAAACAGCCGGTGTCTCCCCGGTGGCGAGCACCATTTCGGCTGCCCCGATCGCCGTCTGCACCGCCAGCGCCGCGGCCAGTTCCGGTGCGAGACCTACGTTGCGGCCCCCTTCGGCCAGTTGCTCGATCAGGGTGTAAATATAGGCCGGTCCCGATCCGGAAAGCCCCGTCACCGCGTCGAGCTGCGCTTCCGGCACCTCGTAGGCCACGCCGACCGCCGAGAGCAGCTGAGCTACCAGTTTTCCGTCT
Organism: Pirellulales bacterium; assembly: GCA_050248495.1. GTDB lineage: Bacteria > Planctomycetota > Planctomycetia > Pirellulales > Lacipirellulaceae > DASYDU01. Next base: position 72,539 of record JBFWSG010000019.1, read on the forward strand.
TCCGCGGTGGCTGTGGGGCCGAGCGAATAGCCGCTCGCCCCCTTGCCGATCAGGCAGGGTGTGTTCGGCATCACGCGGACAATCCGCTGCGCTGGCGCCAGCTGGGCCGCCAGCCGATCGATCGTGACCCCGGCGGCGATCGAAACCACCAGCGCGTCGCCGCGCAGATGTTCCTGCACTTCCGCGAGGGCCTGCTTCATCGTTTGCGGTTTGACGGCCAGGAAGACGACGTCGCACGCGCGAAACTCTGGGCCATTGGCGGCAAGGACAGTCGTTCCCGGCGCCTCGCGTTCAAACGCCTCGCGCGTCGCCGCCACGGGATCGCTCGCTAACAGCGCATTCGGGGGGACGAGCCTGGCCGCGATAAACCCGCGCGCCAGCGCCGTCGTCATGCGGCCCGCTCCCACCAGTCCAATCTTGATCGCTAGCATGCCGCGGCGGTTCAACTCCTTGGCGAATTCTCGCCGGCGCGACGAAACGCTGCCAGCGTCCGAACTCAACTCCTGAACTGCGAACATCCTACGACAATCTCACGGGGCGCACAACAATGCGCAGCCGAGTCTTGCGCGTGCAGCTTTCATGCAGAACGAGCCGCACCCCGATAGCATCCGTCCAGCTAATCTGGGCGCGGCGGAGAATTTCTGGGACAGTCTGCGACGGCGCCTCGACGATGAATCCTCAGGCAGAGGATTTCACTCCTGGCGAACTCGTAACAGTAGTTCAGATTGGGTCACGCGGTGATGTGGAGGCTCAGTTAGGCGATGCGATACGCCGTCCGTTGCTCGTCGTGCACGCTCCTGTGGTTGCTCGCGACGACGCTCCTCGCTCAGGAAACGAAAGCTCCCTGGTGGAAATTCGGCATGGGACAGGAGGCGGCGCCCGCTGCCCCAACCGCCTTTACGCCCGCGCCGACGCTGACTCCCTCGCCGGGAACCGTCACGCCAGTGGAAGAGGAGTCCTGGCTAGCCTGGCCGTCGATGCCGAACTGGCATTGGCCGGAATTTTCCTCCAGCTCGGAGACGACCGTCAGCGACGCGCCTGCGGCTACGACGCCGGCGGCCGGCAATCCGCGGCGTCGCGTTGCCAATTCCAATTTCGGCAAGCCGATCCACCACCAGCGGCCGCGGAACACCTGGGCCCAACAGCCGGCGAGTACCGCACCCACCGACGCTGCCCCTTCGACCTGGCAAACGATGAAGGCCAGCACACGGCACGCCTGGGACAAGACCATCAATTTCGTCACGCCCGGCGACTCGGCCGAAACGGCGCCCGTCGCCTCGGAAAGAAAGTCCTCCTGGTGGCATAGCATGTGGGGCTCGGAGGAAAAGCAAGAAGGTCCTCAGACGGTGACGGAGTGGATGGCTCAGGATCGCATCGATCCTTGACGCATCGCCGCTCGCCATAAAGCGCCGAGCCGCAATTCCTCCACGCGGCCGATTGGACGCGCCACGCACTTCTGCAACAATGCGCCGAACGACGCCAGTCGTCGACGGGCTCTGTCGCGGGAGGTGCGGATCATGGTCAGCAAGCCGTCCGAGTTGTTTTCGCGTTTGCCTTCGGTGAACGACCTGTTGGAAAAGCCGCCGGTCCGCGCACTGGTCGACCGTTGGAACCGCAGTGCCGTCGCCGACGGCGTGCGGTCGTTTCTCGTCGAATTGCGCAGCGACATCGAACGCCGCGCCGCCGACTTTCAAATGCCGTCGTTTCGCGAGATCGCCGAACGAGCGGCCCGCCACGTCGCCGCGCAGCGCCAATCGGCCGTCCGCCCCGCGGTGAACGCCACGGGCCGTTTCTTCGGCCCGGAGTGTCGTTCTCTGCCGCTGGCCGACGTGGCCTTGGAGCGGATGATTTCCGTCAGTCGCGGCTTTTTGATCAATCCGCGCGGCCTTTCTTCGGCTGTGTCTCAGCTTTGCCAGCTTTCCGGCGCGGAGTCGGGACTGGTCGTGGGCAGCTACTCGGGCGCCGTGTCGCTGTCGCTCTCGGCCCTGGCCGGAGAGCGCGAAGTGGTGGTGGCACGCTGCGATCTGGGCGAATTGGCGGACGGCGCGTCGCTGGCCAGGCTCGCGCCGGCCTCGGGTGTTCGCTTGCAGGAAGTCGGCGCCGTGAACCGCGCTGCCGCTGCCGATTACGAAGCCGCGATCGGCGAACGAACGGCGGCGATCCTGCACCACGCACCAGAAAGATATCGTGTCGAGGGCGACGTGGCGTGCGTCGAACTCGACGCCCTGGTCGGTCTGGCGCGCGACCGCGAGTTGCCGCTCATCGAGCTGCTGGGCTCCGCACCGATCTGCGGCAATCTCCCGGCGCTTGCCGCGGAGTTGGATTCCGCTACCGCCCGCCTCGCGTCAGGGGCTCATCTGGTGGTCCTCCGCGGCGATGGATTGGTAGGTGGCCCAAAGTGCGGCATTTTGTTAGGGACGCGAACGATCATCGAGCGCGTCGCGGCCCACCCGCTTGCGGCCGCCTGGTCCGCCGACCCAGCGACGCTCGCCGCGCTGGAGGCCACGCTCGCCCTGTACGACGATCACCAGCAGTTGACGCTCTCGGTTCCGCTCTATCAACTGCTCGCCACCTCGATCGAAAACTTGCGCCAGCGCGCCGAGCGCCTCGCGCCGCAGTTAGCCGAGGCCGTGGACGTCGCCAGCGCCGCAGCGATCGAGTGCGACGGCCGATTGGGCCTCGCCAACGTGTCGAAAGACGAATTGTCGTCCTGGGCAATCGCCCTGACTCCCGTCGACGGCAACGTCGAATCTCTCGACAAACGCCTGCGCAGTGCGCCGGTGCCGATCATCGCCGCGCGGTGCGAGAATCGGCTGCTCTTGAACCTCCGCACGGTGCTGCCGCGGCAGGACCAGACGCTTGTCGACATGGTCGCCGGCGTACCCACGGCTGTCGAGGAAAACGCCAGCGAAACGGCCGCGATTGCGGGCGCATGAACCGCACAGCCCCGCCGAGCGTAGCTAGCGGAAGAATCGGTTCGGATCGTTGAGGCGACTGGCTTCCGCGGACCGGTTCCAGGAACAGACTCTTCACCAGATCGACGGCGGCGGAATCCGCAGCTGCACGTCGTATTTCAAGTGGCAAGACACGTAGACTCGGCGCTAACAAACCGTTAAAGTCCGCCTTGCTTGCCAGATCGGCAGTTCGCACTTATGATACAGTTAAATCGTTATCTCGCTGCTACTTACGCCAAGTTGTGCGGCATCTTTCGCAATTCCCGCCCGCTCGCCGCACTTTGTCCCGTGGAGACTCGCTCCTTCGGCCGAATTGATGTCAGGCGACTGACCGATCCGATGGGGGCGAACCAACGTGCGATTGCAAATAAGGATTGGAGCATGAGCTTTTCGACGACCCCGCAGTTTTCTTCTCGCAGATTTCCCCTTGGCTCGCTGGCATTGGCCGCCCTCGCCCTCTCGAGCGTCGTCGCGCCGCTGGCCGTCGCCGCCCCCGAGCAGCCGCGGGCCCAGGACCGCCAGATCGCCGGCATCGTTTCCATGCTCATGGAGAGCAAGCACCTCTCCCGCCATCGCCTCGACAATGAAATGTCTGAGCGGGCTGTCTCGACGTTCGTCGAAGCGCTGGACCCCCTCAAGCTGTTCTTCTATCAGCAAGACGTCGATCAGTTCATGACGCAGAAGGACCAGCTCGACGATCAGCTCAAGACGGGCGACATCCAGTTCGCCTACCTGGTCTTCAACCGCTTCCTGCAGCGCGTCGACGAGCGCGTGACCACGGCTTTGTCATTGCTCGATCAGCCATATGACTTCACGGTCCAGGAAGAGATGATCCGCGATCCCAAGGCCGCGACCTTCGCCAAGACTCCGGAAGAGGCCCAGGAGCGCTGGCGGCAACGCGTGAAGTTTGACCTCTTGAAGGAAATCACCGACGACGTTCCACAAGACAAGGCCATCGAAAAGCTCCGCAAGCGTTACAGCAGCATCCGCAAGAGCTGGGGCCAGACCGACAACGATGAGCTCCTGGAACGCTACCTGTCGGCGATGACCACCGGCTTCGATCCCCACAGCGATTACATGTCGCCCAGCACGCTCGACAACTTTAACATCACGATGCGGCTGGAGCTCGACGGCATCGGCGCTTCGCTCCGCAGCGAGGACGGCTACACGACGGTCCACAACATCATCCCCGGCGGCGCCGCCGACAAGGACGGCCGCCTCAAGACGGGCGACAAGATCGTGGGCGTCGGCCAGGGCGACAGCGGCCCGATGGAAGACATCGTCGACATGAAGCTCAACGACGTGGTTGAGAAGATCCGCGGCAAGCGGAAGACCGTCGTCCGCCTGGAAGTTGATCCGGCCGACGAATCGGAACGCAAGACCTACACCATCACCCGCGACCGCATCGAGCTCAAGGACAGCGAAGCCCGCAGCGAAATCATCAAGCGCGGCACGAAGCCGGACGGCCAGCCGTACCAGATCGGCGTGATCCAGCTGCCAAGCTTCTACATGGACATGGACGGCGCCCGCCTGGGTTTGCCGACCTACAAGAGCACGACCCGCGACGTTCGCCGCCTACTGGATGAATTCAATCAGAAAGGCGTCGACGCCGTCGTGATCGACCTCCGTTGGAACGGCGGCGGCTCGCTCACCGAAGCGGTCAACATGACCGGCCTGTTCATCGACACCGGACCGGTCGTCCAAGTGAAGGGACCGGATGGCCGCATCGATCCGTACCAAGATCCCGAAGCCGGCATGGTCTGGAAGGGTCCCTTGGTAGTGATGATCAACAAGTTTAGCGCCAGCGCCAGCGAGATCTTCGCCGGGGCGATCCAGGACTACGGCCGCGGCGTCGTGATCGGCGATCACTCGACCCACGGCAAAGGCACCGTCCAGCAGCTCTACGACCTGGGCAACGCCTTGTTCCGCGCCGGCGGGGCCAAGAACCTTGGCGCGCTGAAGATGACGATTCAGCAGTTCTACCGCCCGGGCGGCGACAGCACGCAGAACCGCGGCGTCGTCTCCGACATCGAGTTGCCGTCGCTCACGACGCAGCTGGAAGTCGGCGAGTCGGACCTCGACTACGCGATGAAGTTTGACCAGGTGCAGCCCTTGCCGCACGACATGTACCACATGGTCGACGGCCAGATGGTCCAGGGTCTCCGCAACCTCTCGCAGCAGCGCGTCGACAAGGCCGATTTCTTCGCTCGCGAAAAGCGTCGCATCCAGCGCTACGAGGAGCAGAAGGACTCGAAGACCGTCACGCTCAACAAGGAGAAATTCCTCGCCGAGCGCAAGGAAATGAACGCCGACAAGGAAGAGGAAGAGATTTACGATGACCTGAGCGATCCGAACCGTCCGGTCTTCCGCATGGACGACTACGACAAGGAAGCGCTCGACATCACCGTCGACTACCTCAACATGCTTGGCGGCCACAAGATCGCCGACGCCAATAACGCCCGCCCAGCTGCCCAGCAGACCTGGCCCGTGGCGAACGGCGCGGCGACGACCGAGTGAGCGTCCAATTCTAAATTTATGACGGGAGCGAGATGCCGGGCATCTCGCTCCCGTTTTTTGTTGCGCGCCCGCACTGACTATCGGAGCGGAATCCGCTGCCCGTCGTGGGCCAGCGCCATTCCTGGCGGCAGCGCGGCGTTGGTCGCCTCGTGCTCCAGTTCGTGGGACATGTGCGTGAAATAGGTCTGCCGCGGACCGAGCTCGCGTGCTATTTCAATCGCTTCTTCCAGGCTGAAGTGAGTCGTGTGCGACTTGGGTCGCAGCGCATCGAGCACCAAAACGTCGAGCCCCGCGAGCCGCGCCTTGCTTTCGGCGGGCATGGCGTTGACGTCGGTGCAATAGGCCACGTCGCCGATGCGGAAACCGAGCACGTCGAACCGCGGCCCGTGCCGTAAGCGGACCGGTGTCACCCGCGCTCCGAGGACGTAGAACGGCTCCGTGGTAATCCGTTGGAACACCAGCTGCGGCACGGCGCCGGGATGCGTCATCGCTTCGCTCTTGAAGGCGTAATCGTACGACTTGCGAATCCGCTCCTCGACCGGCGCCTCGCAGTACAGCGGCACGGGTCCGCCCAGGTAGAACTGCATCAGCCGCAGATCATCGAGCCCGAAGATGTGGTCCGCATGTTCGTGCGTGTAGAGCACCGCGTGGACGAGCCCGATCTCTTCCCGCAACAACTGCTCCCGCATGTCGGGCGCGGTATCGATCAGCAGGTTTCCCTCGGGCAGCCCTAAGATCGCGCTACACCGCGTGCGGCGGTTCTTGGGATTGCTGCTGCGGCAGACCGGGCAGCTGCAGCCGATCGCCGGCACGCCCACGCTGGTCCCCGTCCCCAACAGGACCATCTGGCCGGAAATGTCGGAGTTGATCAGCTCGCGGTGCATCAAAATCGATTTCGGATTGCGGATTTCGGATTGCGGATTGGCTGCAGAAATCCGCAATCCGCATTCCGAAATCCGCAATCGTTGTTCGATCGCCTTAAGTGTACCAGCGAATTGGACCAATTTCCCGCCCCTCAACTCCGCTTGACCCACCCCTGGCATCGCAATAAACTTTTTCTCAGAGCCAAGTTGCGCGCATTCTCGCAGCCTCGCCATCGATGCGTACAAGCCCGTCGCGCTCCGCCTGCCGCAACGGAGAGGTTTACCCAAACCACCTAACACGGCGCGCGATCCTTCCGGCTCCCTCCCTTCGTAGAACGAATCATGGAAATTTTGGAACGCATTTGGGAAATCGTCGGGGTGATCGCCAACGCGATCCTCGGCCGCTTCGAGCGCGGCATCACCGGGCTCTTCGGCTCGGCGAACGCCCGCTATATCCGCCGTCAGAATGCCCGCGTCGAAGCGATTAACGCGCTGGAACAAAAATACCAGACGATGAGCGACGAGGAGCTCAAGGCCCAGACGGCCGAGTTCCGCCGCCGCCTGGCCGCGGGCGAAACGCTGGATGACATCCTGGTCGAGGCCTTCGCGGTTTGCCGCGAGGCCGGCCGCCGGTACCTCGGCATGCGGCATTACGACGTGCAGCTCATCGGCGGCATCATCCTCCACGAGGGGAACATCGCCGAAATGGTCACCGGCGAAGGCAAGACCCTCGTGGCCACGCTGCCGGCCTATCTCAACGCGCTCGACGTCGTCCATCACGACGACGACGGCAACCCCCGCGGCTCGGTCCACGTGGTGACGGTCAACGACTACCTCGCCCGCCGCGACATGGAGTGGATGGGCCCGATCTACACCGGCTTGGGCCTGACGGTCGGTGCGATCCAGTCCGGCATGGAATCGGGCGAGCGGCAGAAGGTCTACGACTGCGACATTACCTACGGCACGAACAACGAGTTCGGCTTCGACTACCTGCGCGACAACATGCGAATCGCCGCCCGCGGCGATACCCGCTACCCGAAACACCATCAGCAGGCCCAGGGGCATCTGCACTACGCGATCGTCGACGAAGTGGACAACATCCTGATCGACGAAGCGCGGACGCCGCTGATCATCTCCGGCCCGGCGGAGGACGACGTCACGAAGTACCAGCGGGCGGACAAGGTCGCCCGCCAGCTCAAGAAGGACGTCCATTTCGAGGTCAAGGAAAAAGAGCACACCGCCAACCTCACGGACGAAGGGGTCCGCGAGGCGGAAAAGCTGGCCGGCGTCGAGAGCTTCTACACGGCCGGCAACATGCAGTGGCCCCACTTGATCGACAACTCGCTCAAGGCCCATCACCTCTACCAGCGCGACGTGAACTACGTGGTGCAGGACGGCGAGGTGGTGATCGTCGACGAGTTCACCGGCCGCTTGATGCCGGGCCGCCATTGGAGCGACGGGCTCCACCAGGCCGTCGAGGCCAAGGAAGGCGTCCAAATCAAGGAAGAGAACCAGACGCTGGCCACGATCACGCTGCAAAACTTCTTCAAGCTCTACGACAAGATCTCCGGCATGACCGGTACCGCGCTCACCGAGGCCGGCGAATTCTGGAAGATTTACAAGCTGGACGTGATTGGCGTCCCCACGAACCGCCCGATGAAGCGGGCCGGCTATCCGGACGTGATCTATCGCACGGAGCTGGAAAAATTCACGGCCATTGCCGACGAGATCGAGCGGCTCAATCGCTGGACCAGCGTCGAAACCACGGACGGCAACCTGGTCGCCGGCACTGTCCGTCGCGAGGATGACCAGGCCATCGAAGTGCAGCTGCCCGAAAGCCGCCAGTCGGAACTCATACCGCGTAACAAGGTCAAGCAGATCCAGCCGCCGGGTCGCCCGGTGCTGGTCGGCACTGTTTCGATCGAAAAGAGCGAGCGGTTGTCGCGGCTGTTGGAGAAGCGGGGCATCAAGCACCAGGTCCTCAACGCCAAGCATCACAAGCGCGAAGCCGAGATCGTGGCCCAAGCCGGTCGCAAAGGCGCGGTGACCATCGCCACGAACATGGCCGGCCGTGGTACCGACATCATTCTCGGCGGAAATCCGGAGACGATGGCTTGGGCCCTGTTACAAGATAAGTATGCCACCCGCCTCGACGTGCCGCAGGACGAATGGACCAAGCTCATTGCGGAGATCGAGCAGCGCGAGGGCATGAAGGCGGAAGGACAGCAGGTGAAGCAGCTCGGCGGCTTGCACATCGTCGGCACCGAGCGCCACGAAGCCCGCCGCATCGACCTCCAGCTCCGCGGCCGCTGCGGTCGGCAGGGCGATCCCGGCAGCAGCCGCTTCTACCTCTCGCTCGAAGACGACCTGATGCGCATCTTCGCCGGCGAGTGGGTCAAGAACATGCTCACCCGCCTGGGGATGCAGGAAGGCGAGGCCATCGAAAGCAAGATGGTCTCCCGCCGCATCGAAGGCGCGCAGAAGAAAGTCGAAGAGCGGAACTTTGAAGTCCGCAAAAATCTGCTCGAGTACGACGAGGTGATGGACGAGCAGCGAAAGCGAGTCTACACGTACCGCCAGAAGATTTTGGACGGCGTGAACTGCCGCGATCTGATCGTCGACATGATCAACAAGCAGGTCGACGATAACCTGAAAGTGTTCCTCGACCCGAACTACGGCAGCGAGTCGTTTGCCGCCGCCGCCGGCAATCTGCTGCACGTGCAGCTCGAGGCCCGCGACTACCGCAACGTGCCCTTCGTGGACGCCGAGCGCGTGGCCCACGACGTCGCCAATCGCCAGGCCGAAATGCAGGTCTTTGATGCGATCGAGGAAAACCTGCCATCCGACGAGGAAGAGAGCGAGTGGAACTGGGAGGCGCTGGCCACGCTGGCGAACACCCGCTGGGGGCTCAACCTCCGCGACCGCGACCTCAAGAAGACCGGCCGCGACCAGGTCGACGAGTTCTTGCTGGAAAAGGCCCACGAAGCGATCACCGCGATCGATCTCGCACCCTGCGCCCGCTACCTGGAGCCAGATTTTGGCGTCCGCACGGCCTGCGGCTGGCTGCGCGATAAGTTCGGCATCGAGATCGCGCCGGACGAAGCGACCAAGCTCGACCAGACGAAGTTCCTCGCGCTGGCGCACGAACGCGCGATCCAGGCCTATGACCAGCGGGAGGCGGAATATCCAGTGCTCGCCGGCATGCTTCGCTTCGGCGCCGGAGGACAGTCGGGCCTGCAGCGTGAGGCGCTCGTGGAGTGGGCCCGCCGCCGCTTCCACGCCGACATCGATCTCGAGGACATCAAGAACAAGCAACGAGATGAGATTCGCGCCGTGCTCGTAGAGCATAGTCGCCGCCACAATGCCGAGGCGAACCAGGTCGCCGTCGAAGCGCGGCAGCGCGTCGAAAAGTTGTTTTCCGGTCCGGCGACGGTGCGAGCCACCTTGGGTGACGTTACCGGCAACAATGGCCAGCTCGATGACCTCGCCACTTGGCTCGCCAAGACCTGCCAGTGCGAAGTGCCGCGTGAGGATCTGGCCAAGCTCGACCGCGAAGAGGCACAGCGCAAGGTGTCGCAGATCGTCGAAGACCACTACCGCGCGGAGATGCGGCGGATGGAGCGGTCGCTGCTGCTGCAGATTCTCGACTCCGCCTGGAAAGAGCACCTGCTGGCGATGGACCACTTGCGCTCCAGCGTGGGCCTCCGCGGCTACGCTCAGGTCGATCCAAAGGTCGAGTACAAGCGCGAAGGCATGCGGTTGTTCGACACGATGTGGGTCGGAGTGGGCAACTACGTGACCGACTTGATCTTCAAGATGGAGCAGCTCGACGAAGGGTTCGTGGGCAGCACCTGGGTCGAGACGGCGGCGATCAAGGAAGAGGCCCCAGCGGCGAGCGACATTGCCCAGCAACAGCAAGCCGCCATCGAAGGCACCCAGGTCCAGCAGAAGATCGAGCCGATTCGCAACCGCGAGGATAAGGTCGGCCGCAACGAGCCCTGCCCGTGCGGCAGCGGCAAGAAGTACAAGAACTGCTGCATGCGCCACCGCAACTGACCGACCGTCCGTGCGGAGGCCATGTGGCTGCATCGTTGGGAAAGGATTCCCCGCGTGACACGACTCATCTCCTGGCTGCTCAATATTGTCTATTTGGCCCTGCTCGCGATCTGCGCGCCTTTCGTTGCCTGGGCGGCGATTCGCACCGGCAAGTATCGCGACGGTTACGCCCACAAGCTGCTCGGACTCGTGCCGCGGCGCGAGGGCGACGCTGCATGCGTCTGGCTGCACGCGGTGAGCGTGGGCGAAGTGAATCTGATTGCCACGATTCTGCGGCAACTCCGCGCGGCGCACCCGGATTGGGATTTCGTTGTCTCCACCACCAGCCGCACCGGCTACGAGCTGGCGACTATCAAGTATTCCGACCTCACTGTGTTTTACTGCCCGCTCGATTTGAGTTGGGCGGTGCGGACGGCGGTGCGGCGGATTCGGCCGACGATGTTGGTGCTGGCGGAATTGGAGCTCTGGCCGAATCTCATTTTGGCGGCGAAGAGCGCGGGGGCTCGCGTGGCGATCCTCAACGGCCGGATGAGCGATCACAGCTTTCCGGGCTATCTCCGTTTCCGCCCGCTGGTGGCGCAGCTGCTCTCCCAGATCGATCTCATTGCGGCCCAAAATGAAGAGTCGGCCGACCGCTTCCGCGCACTCGGCGCACCGGCGGAACGGGTCCAGGTCACCGGCTCGCTCAAGTACGACGGGGCACAAACCGATCGCGCGAATCCACGGACGATTGCACTGCGGCAGCTGGCGGGTTTTGCGGACGACGACGTCGTGCTGCTCGCCGGCAGCACACAGGAGCCGGAGGAGCGGTACTCGCTAGAGACTTATCGCCAGCTGTCTGTCACGCATCCCCGATTGCGATTGGTCCTCGTGCCGCGGCATCCGGAGCGATTCGAGGCCGTAGCCGAGCTGCTCGAACAATCGGGCATCGATTGGCGTCGCCGCTCCCAACTTGCATCCGGCCCCAGCCGCGAGCCAACGGCTCGCCGGCCAATCCTGCTGGTGGACACCGTCGGCGAACTCGGCGCCTGGTGGGGTGCCGCGACAATCGCGTTCGTCGGCGGCAGCTTTGGCCCCCGTGGCGGGCAGAACATGATCGAGCCGGCGGCTTACGGGGCGGCCGTTTCGTTCGGGCCCAACACGCGGAACTTTCGCGACGTCGTGGCGGCGCTCCTGGCCGCCGAGGGCGCCGTCGTCGTGCGGAGCGCGGCGGAACTCGAAGCCTTCGTGCGCCGGTGTCTCGAAGAGCCGGAGTGGGCGGCGTCGCTCGGCGCGAACGCTCAGGCACTCGTGCGGTCGCAGCTGGGGGCGACGGAGCGGACGCTGCGGCTCGTGGAGTCGCTCCTGCCGCAAGCCTCGGCGCGGAGATCGGCCGCATAGCGGCGTCACTAAGCCGGCTCCTTTTCTGGTGCCGGCTCTACCTGCACGTGCTCGTGATTGCCAATGTGCTCGGGGCAGTAGCACACATTGCCGCCACAGTCGGAGCAGTAGCGAAACTGCGTCCGCGGCGAGTCGGCGCTCGAGAGGCCGCAGACCCGGCACTGATGGGCCATCCGCTGCCGCGTCACGCCTTTGCCTTGCAGCGAGCGGGCCTGGAATTGCATTTTGCGATGGCGATGCCGCATGCCTTGGACGATTTCGCGGCCGAAGAACACCAGATAATTGAAGACGGACGCGAAGACCATCGCCGCCGCGAGCGAGAGCGGATTCGAGAGGACGGTCAGGCCGTACATGACCCATTGAAACAACGCCAGCCAGCGGGCCTTCACCGGAAACACGAAGAAGATGTACATCGTGAAGTCGGGATAGAGCCGCGCAAACGCCAGGAACACGCTGCCATAGAGAAAGGCGTTGCTGGCGACCTGGCCGGCGAGGCCCGTCGCGAACCAGACTCCCATGCCCAGCGCGAGCGAAGCGAAATAGCCGAGCAGCAGATAGACGTTGTAACGAAATGCGCCCCACTGAGCTTCAAGCGTCGTGCCGAACAGGTAGAACAGGTACCAGAAGAAAAACGCAAACAGGGCGTTGGTGCCCGGCGGAGTGAACGCGAAAGTGATGAGCCGCCACCACTCGCCGGCCGCGACTCGGGAGGGATCAAAGCCGATCGTTTCAAAGACCGCCTCCCCGGCGAACGGCGGCGGCGCATGACTGGCGAGGTAGATCAGCACCTGGCCAGCGATCAAGATGACCGTGACATTCGGCACGGCGAATCGGCCGAGCTTCGATTCGAGGCGGTCGATCCAACGCATGGTGGGATAGGGGCTGGTGACTGGGGCGGATGTTCTAATTGCGACCGGTTTAGTATGGGGGGGAATGCGCGGCGGGCAAGGGAGGTTGGGACGGAGCGACCACGAATCGCACGAATTGGACGAATGGGAGTCGGTGGAACGGATTCGCCTGATTCGTCGAATTCGTGGTGGGAGAATTGCTTTTGTTCCGCGTAGGTTCTTAAGATGACATCGTCCGACGATTCAGCGGACTTTCTTGATGGCATCCACAGGTCCAGCCAGCAGTGGCACCCATTGGCTGATCCACTTGGAGTTTCAAATCATGAAGTTATTTGTAAATAGCGGCGTGTGGGCGATGTTGTTGTTGCTGACGGCTGTGAGTGCCCGGGCCGAGGAAAAAGTAGTGCGGTTGTATGAAGGGACGGCGCCGGGGTCGGAGGGGTGGACGCAGAAGGAGGGGAAGCAGCATGTGGAGTTTTTGGGCGGCGACATCGTGACGAATGTCGTCGATCCGACGCTCACCGTGTTTGAGCCGGCGGAGGGGAAGTCGGTCGGCACGGGGATCGTGATTTGTCCCGGCGGCGGGTTTCACATCCTGTCGGTCGATTCCGAAGGGTACGACGTAGCGCGCTGGCTGGCGGCGCGGGGCGTGACGTGTTTCGTGCTCAAGTATCGCCTGAAGGAGACGAAGACGGACAATCCGTTCGGCGAGATGATGGCGAATTTGCAAAACTTCAAAGAGACGATCGGGCCGGTGGTGAAACTCGCGACGCATGATGCGCTCGCGGCGCTGGCGTACGTGCGTAAGCATGCGGCCGAGTACGGCGTGAAGCCCGAGCGGATCGGGATCATCGGCTTTTCGGCGGGCGGGATGGTGGCGGCCGAGACGGCGTGCCATTTTGGGAAGCCGCAGGACCGGCCGGATTTCGCGGCGGCGATTTATGCGGCCTGGCCCGAGGGAGCGAGCGCGCCGCCGGCCGATGCGCCGCCCATGTTCATTGCAGCGGCGACGGACGATCAATTCAATCTGGTGCCGGACAGCCTCCGCTTATATCAGCAGTGGGCGGCAGCGAAGAAGCCGGTCGAACTGCACATTTACGCCGAGGGCGGACACGGTTTCGGGATGCGGAAGCAAGGGAAGCCGACCGACAAGTGGATCGAGCAGTTTGCGACGTGGCTGGGAGATCGGGGGTTGTTGGGGAGTGACGAGAAGAAGTGAGGACTGAGTCCTCGGTACTCAAGTACGGAGTACAGTGTGCGCGGATCTAAGTGCCCACAGCGTTCAACGTAGTGAGGGCAATATGCTCGACGATTTGGCGCCCGCTGATGAGCCGACGGTCGAATTGCCGCCGAAGGTGCCCGAGGAGAAGAAGCCGCGAGTGTGGACGGTGTTCGCGGCGTTTGCGATCTCGCTGTTTGGCGCGGTCGCGTTCCAGGCTGCGTTGGTGTTGATTCTCCTGGCGTGGTGGACGGCCCAAGGGGCCGCGCCCAAGGAGGTCATCGACGAGCTGCCCAAGCGGCTGGGCGGCCTGGGGATGTTCATTCTGTTGGCCAGCTGCGGGCAGTTGGCGATGCTGCTGACGATCCTGGCGGCGGCGCGGATGTCGCCGAGCCCGTGGCGCGAGCGGCTGGGCTTGGTTCCGCCCCGTTTGAGCTGGCGGGTCAACTTGCTGGCGATGGCGGGGTCGCTCGTGCCACTCACCCTCGGCTTTGCAATTGCCAGTCCACTGAGCGAGCTGTTGCCTGCCGATCCGACCGTGCTGACTTTGTTCGAGAGCATGACGCCGGTCGATTGGATAGCATTCATCCTGTTCATCGCCACCGTGCCGGCGGTGATCGAGGAGATCATGTTTCGCGGTTACATGCAGCGGCGATTGCTGGAACGGTGGCGGCCGCTGGCGGCGATTGGCGTGACGAGCGGTTTATTTGCGATGATGCATGTGATGCCGCTGGCGATTGTGGCGCTGTTTCCGCTCAGCGTGTGGCTGGGGGTGGTCGCCTGGCGAACCGGGTCGGTCTACCCATCGATGCTCTGCCATGCATTCATCAATGGCGGGGTGAATGCCTGGCGGATGGTGGTGAAGCTGGGCGAATGGTCGGAGACCGTGCAGGTCTTGGCGCTTTCCGTCGTGATGGTCGGCAGCGCCGTTTGTTTGGTGCTGGCATGCCGTGGATTGTTTGGCGAGCAGGCGGAGCCCGTCGCGGGAGCGGGCGAATTGACGGGGAATCGTGAGGCGGTGGGCGGCTGAGGCGGTCGCGCCTATAATCGTTCGTTCACCCCGCTCTCGATTTATGGCCGTCATTGAAATTCGCAAGTTGGAGAAGTCGTACCGGGTCTACCAGAAGCGGGAGGGCCTGCGGGCGGCGTTTAAGGGGCTGTTCAATCGCCAGTACCGCGAGGTGCAGGCGGTGCGGGGGATCGACCTGGCGGTCGAGGCGGGCGAGTTCGTCGCCTTTCTGGGGCCCAACGGGGCCGGCAAGACCACGACGCTCAAGCTGCTCTCGGGCGTGATCAATCCGACCGGCGGCGCGGCGCGGGTGATGGGCTTTGTGCCGTGGGAGCGGGAGAACGCGTATCGTCGGCGGTTCGCGCTCGTGATGGGGCAGAAGAACCAGCTGTGGTGGGATCTGCCGGCGGCCGAGTCGTTTCGATTGCACCAGCAGATTTACGCGATCGAACCGGCGAGTTTTCAAGAGACGCACGATGAGCTGGTGGATCTCCTCGACGTGCGGCGGCTGTTGAACCAGCCGGTGCGGGAGCTGTCGCTGGGCGAGCGGATGAAGATGGAGCTGATCGCGGCGCTACTGCATTCGCCGGAGGTGCTGTTCCTGGATGAGCCGACGATCGGGCTGGATGTGATCGCGCAGCACAACATCCAGAAATTCTTGAAGCACTACCAGGAAGTGCGGCAGATCACGATCCTGCTGACGAGCCACTACATGAAGGACGTGGCGGCGCTCTGCCGGCGGGTGGTGGTGATCAACCACGGGCAGATCATTTACGACGGCTCGCTGGACGGGATCGTCGACAAGTTTTCCAGCCACAAGATTCTCACGCTGCAGTTTGCGGATGGGCGGATGCCGAGCGACTTGGCGCGGTTCGGCGAGGTGCTGGAGCGGAAGGAGCCCGAAGTCAAGCTGCGCGTCGAGCGGGATGTGATCACGCGGGTGCTGTCGACGGTGCTGGCGGAGCACGAAATCGAAGACGTGAGCGTGGAGGATCCGCCGCTCGAAGAGGTGATCGCGCAGGTGTTTACGCAGGGGGCGGGAGAGGCGGCGAGCGCGAATGGCGAGAAAGAAAGCGCGGAGCCGACCCGCGATGCGGGTACCCCGCCGCCGCTAAATGTCGTGAGCTCTTGACCCTCAACACTGAACCCTCAACCCTCAACCATTCTCATGCTCGCCCGCACGCAGACCTGGTGGACGATCTTGCGAATCGCGCTTGAGGAGCGACTCGTCTATCGCGGCGACTTCTGGTTGGGGACGTTGATGCGGTTCCTGCCGGTCGTGACGCAGGTTTTCTTGTGGGGGGCGGTGTTCGCGGGGATGGGCGTGGCCGCCAAGAGTGCCCAGAGCGGCGAGATCGGCGGCTTCACGTTCCACGACATGGTTGCGTACTACCTACTGGCGATGATCGGGCGGGCGTTTTCCAGTATGCCGGGGCTGGCGAGCGGAATCGCTTTGCAGATCCGCAACGGCGAGATCAAGAAGTTTCTCGTGCAGCCGATCGACATGATCGGCTTTTTGTTTTTGCAGCGGGTGGCCCACAAGCTGGTGTACTACGGCGTGGCGTTCGTGCCGTTTGCGATCGCGTTCTATTTGTTCCGCGGGTACTTCAGCGGCTGGCCGAGTTGGGACGTGATCGCAGCCTTCTGCATGTCGCTCGTGCTGGCGTTCTTGCTCGGGTTCTTCATGGAGGCGCTGATCGGACTGGTGGGCTTTTGGACGCTCGAGGTGAGCTCGCTGTTGTGGGTGTTTATGCTGCTGAATTTCTTTCTCTCGGGGCACATGTTTCCGCTGAGCATACTGCCGGCGCCGTGGGACACGGTGGCGATGGCGATCCCGCTGCAGTATCTGGCGTATTTTCCGGCGGCGGTGTTTTTGGAAAAGGTGACGGGGGCGGCAATGTGGCAGGGAATTGCGGTGCAGGCGGCGTGGGTGGTGTTCTTTGTGCTTGCCTGCCGCGTGGCGTGGAATCGCGGCGTGCGGCGATATAGCGCGTTTGGAGGCTAAGGAAGTGATGATCGAAGATTGAAGATTGATGATTGATGAACGGCAATCCTTCAATCGACACTCCTAGATCATCAATCAACATTCATCAATCAAAGATCATGTCCTCCCGCCCTAATTACCTCCGCGTCTTCCTCACGTTCCTGCGCAACAGCCTGGTGCGGGAGATGATGTTTCCGGTCAACTTCGTCATCGAGTCGATTTCGTCGATCGGCTGGGTGGCGATGAATCTCGCGCTCTACATTCTCATTTTCAAGTACACAAACTACCTGGGGAGCAGCGCCGACGGGGAAGGGGCCTGGGACAAGTATCAGTTCTTTGTGTTCCTGGCGACGTCGCTGCTCATCAATAACTTCGTGCAGATGTTCTTCATGCCAAATGCGGAGGAGTTCAGCGAGCTGATCCGCAGCGGCAACCTCGACTTCGCGCTCCTCAAGCCGATCGACACTCAGTTTTTGATTTCGCTGCAAAAAGCGGATTGGTCGGCCGTGTCGAACCTGGTGATTGGCGTGGTGCTGTTGGGATACGCGCTGCCGCGATTAGATGGGTTTACGCCGTCGGTGTGGGCGTTTGCGCTGTATCCGATCTATGTGGCGCTGGGGGTGCTCGTGATGTACAGCATCATGATCGTGCTGGCGGCGACCAGCGTGTGGCTGGGGCGGAACCAGTCGCTGTACGATTTCTGGTTTTACATCACGAACTTCGCCCGGTATCCGCTGGAGATCTACAACGGGCCGATCGGCGGTTGGCTGCGGTGGTCGCTGACGTTTCTGGTGCCGGTGCTGGTGACTGTGAACGTGCCGGCGCGGCTGTTGGCGAAACCGTTTCAGCAGGAGTATGCGTACCTGGCGGTGTTCGCGATTCTGGCCACGGCGGTGTCGCTCTTGGCCAGCCGCTGGGTCTTTCAGCGGGCGCTGTTGAGCTATCGCAGCGCGAGCAGCTGAAGCCGATTTTCCCGCCTGTTGCGGGCTGCCGGGATGGCTTACGATACCGGCAACCCGAGATACGGAGATTCGCAATGCGCACATTCGTTGGATTGGCGATGCTGGCCGGGGTGGCCATGTTCGTCGGTTGCACGCAGGAGAAAACGCCGGTGGTTGAAGTCGAGAAGGCGTCGCTCGTGAAGTATCCCGAGACGCGGCGCGTGGAGCAGGTCGACACGTACCACGGCGTAAAGGTGTCCGATCCGTACCGCTGGCTGGAAGCCGACGTGCGGGAGTCGCCCGAGGTAGCGGCCTGGGTGAAGCAGCAGAACGAAGTGGCGCGGGCTTATTTGGACGCGATTCCACAGCGGCCTCAAATCGAGCGGCGACTCACGGAGCTGTGGAACTACGCGCGGTACAGCCCGCCGACCGAAGAGGGCGGCAACTATTTCTATCTAAAGAACGACGGACTGCAGAACCAGGCGGTGCTGTATGTCGCCACTGCTTACAACGGCGAGGGCGGGCTGCTGCTCGATCCCAACACGTGGTCGCCGGATGGAACGATCGCATTGGCGGATTTTGCGCCCAGCCCGAATGGCAAGCTCTTGGCCTATGCCCGGTCGGAGGCAGGGAGCGACTGGCAGCAGATTTATTTGCTCGACGTGGAATCGGGCCAGGAGCGGCCCGACCATTTGAAATGGGCGCGGTTCAGCGACATCGCGTGGGCCCGCGACGGGAGCGGCTTTTATTACAGCCGCTACCCGGAACCGAAAGCGGGCGAGCAGTACCAGTCGGTGGCCACGCACCAGATGATTTACTTCCACAAGCTGGGTGACGAGCAGGCGGCCGATCGGCTCATCTATCGTCGCGAGGACCAGCCGGACTGGAGCTTTTGGCTTGCACCGACGGACGATGGGAAGTACCTGGTGCTGGGGATCAATCGCAGCACCGATCCGCAGAACCAGGTGTTGGTGCGGGAGACGAGCGCGGCGGCCGATGCCCCGTGGACGGAGCTAGTGACCGATTTCGAAAACGAGTTCTCGTTCGTCGGGAACGAGGGGGCGAAGCTTTATTTCCTGACGGACCTCGACGCCCCGCGGAAGCGGATCGTGACGATGGACGCGGCCAAGGGCAGCCGGAAGAGCGCGGCCGAGGTGGTGCCGGCGGGCGAGGGAACCATCGAGGGGGCGAGCATCCTGGGCGGACGGCTGATTGTGCAGTCGCTCGTGGATGTGTTGCCGCACGTCCGGCTATTCGATCTCGCCGGCAAGCCGCTGGGCGAGGTGCAATTGCCTGGGCTCGGTTCGGTCGTCGGCTTCGGCGGCAACCAGGAGAACACGGAGACGTTCTACACCTTTGCCAGCTACAACACGCCGGCAGCCGTGTACCGCTACGATGTGCCGAAGAACGAGAGTCAATTGATCCGCCGGCCGGAAGTGAAGTTCAATCCGGACGACTACCTGGTGGAGCAGGTGTTTTATAAGAGCAAGGACGGCACGCGGGTGCCGATGATGATCGCGCGGAAGAAGCGGCCGGAGGATGCGGCGGCGGAGAAGGCGAGGGTCGAGGCGGCGAAAGCGGCCGAGTCGGAAGCAAAGACGGCCGCTGCTCCTGCGGCGGACGCGAAGGCAAACGGTGCTAAGGCAACTGACAAGGCCGCGGCGCCGCCGCCTCCACCCTCGCCCCCGCCGGTTCCGATCGAGCCGTTGCCGACGCTGCTCTACGGCTACGGCGGATATTCGATTTCGTTGCCGCCTTATTTCTCGGCCGACTACATCGCCTGGATGGAGCTCGGAGGCGCGGTCGCGGTCGCCAACCTGCGCGGCGGCGGCGAGTATGGCGAGGAATGGCACCTGGCGGGCAAGAACCTCAAGAAGCAAAACGTGTTCGACGACTTCATTGCGGCCGCCGAGTGGCTCGTCTCTGAGGGCCGCACTACGCACAACCAGCTGGCGATCATGGGCGGCAGCAACGGCGGGTTGCTCGTGGGGGCGGTGATGGTTCAGCGGCCGGAGCTGTTCGGGGCCTGCATCCCGCAGGTCGGCGTCCTCGACATGCTGCGGTTCCACCAGTTCACGGCCGGGCAGTTCTGGCGGGATGAATACGGCTCGGCGGACGACCCCGAGGAGTTCAAGAATCTCTTCGCCTACTCGCCGTATCACAATATCAAGGAAGGCGTGCAGTACCCGGCAACGCTGATCATGACGGCCGACACCGACGACCGCGTCGTGCCGATGCACAGCTTCAAGTTTGGAGCCGCGCTGCAGCGGGCCCAAGCGGGCGACGCCCCGATCCTGCTGCGGATCGAAACTCGCGCCGGCCACGGCCGCGGCACGCCGGTCTCGAAGCTGATCGAAAACGCAGCCGACCGCTGGGCGTTTTTGGTGAAGAACCTCAAGATGGACGTGCCTGTGGAGAAAGCGGCCGCGAAGTAACCGCTCACTTGGGGATAGCTAAGTTTCGCAACTCACGCGGCAGTGGAAACGAGACGTCTTCTTTCCGGATCGAGCGGGGTTCGATCGTCGCGCCAAAGCGGTCGCGGAGCCAGGTGAGACAGGCCTCGACAACGACTTCCGGGGCGCTCGCGCCGGCGGTCACCAGGACCGTGCCGACGCCTTCGAACCACTCCGGGTCGATGTCGTCCGGGCCGTCGATCAGATGGGCCGCTTTGCCGCGCTCGCGGGCCAGTTCGGCGAGTCGCTGACTGTTGGAGCTGTTCTGGCTGCCCAAAACCAGCACCAGGTCCGCGTCGGCCGAGAGGAGCGAAACCGCCTCTTGCCGGTTCTGCGTCGCGTAGCAGATGTCGTCCTTCGGCGGCGAGGCGATCTTGGGGAACCGCTCCTTGAGGCGGCGGATGATGCGGTTCGCGTCGTCGACGCTGAGCGTCGTCTGGGTGAGGTAGGCGACCTTGCCCTCATCGGCGACTTGGAGCTTGGCCACGTCTTCCGGCGATTCGACGAGCTCAATCGCCTCGGGCGCTTCGCCCATGGTGCCGATCACTTCGTCGTGCCCTTCGTGGCCGATGAGCAGGATCGTGTAGCCGGCTTCGGCGTATTTGATTGCTTCCAGGTGGACTTTGGTCACCAGCGGACAGGTGGCGTCGATGGCCCGCAGTTTCCGCTCGCGCGCGGCCCGGCGAATCTCCGGCGAGACGCCGTGGGCGGAGAACAGGAGCGTCGCCCCCTCGGGCACTTCCGAGAGCTCGTTGACGAACGTCACCCCGCGGTGGCGGAAGTGGCCGACAACGTACTGGTTGTGAACGATCTCGTGGTAGACGTAGATCGGCGCGCCGAAGGCCTGGAGGGCGAGCTCCAGCGACTCGATCGCCATGTTGACGCCGGCACAAAATCCGCGCGGGCTGGCCAGGAGGACTTTCATCTAGTCCATGATAGGACGGGCCGACCCGTGGGGACAGGCGCACTCCCGGCCGCGATCCGGCAGCGTTATTTCGCCTTGCGGCGCAGTCGCTGCGTGAGGCGTTCGTCGACCGGCGTGCGGCGGTGCGAGGGGTAGCGCTCTTCCAGCTCTTTGAGGGCCTCGCTGAGCGACTGGCTGAGCTTGAGATAAGGTTTGGTGCGGAACCGGATCGGGCCGATCCAGGTTCGATTCACCTTGGGTCGAAGCGGATTCGTGATCTTGGGGAGCGCATGCATCTGGGGCCTCCTCTCGTGTGACCCTGCGGACGCAGGCGGACAAGCTTTCAAGGCGCCATGCGTTAGCGACCTTGCGGTTCCGAGCTGTCCGGTTGCATCTATTACGCAGGACATCCGGCCGCGGTTTCCGGTTCGCGGCCAGCGGGGACAAATGCGGACAAGATTGTAGCTAACCGGGGAAAACTGAAAAGCTGGTAAATCGCCCGTCGGCGACCTCTATTCGTATTCTGCCCGGCGCGACGGAAAGCACAAGCAAATTGTTCGCGCCCGAAGTAGCCGACGGCGCGGCCGTCGGCACGCCGGTACTTCGGGCGAGGTGTATCCGGTGGGACGGTTGTACAAGGATGTTCAGTAGGGGGGCGGCTCACCGGGACGAAAGCCTTTCCAGGGACCGCCGGAGTCGTGAGAACCGCGACGCCAGTGCTAGCCCGGCGACTCGGCTTGACCGGGCCAACGCGTTTTTCTATGCTCCCGCCGCGCCCGGAATTCCCGTCGCGTTCGACCCTGCGCGCAAGCAGCGCAAGGGCCGAACTTGGCAAGAGTAGCCGGCGTAGCAATACTAACCGGCAGCTTCGACACCGCTGTTTTGCACGGGCGTTGGAGCTGGTGGCCGGCGGCACGATCGACGCGACCCCCTCGCGTGTGGCCGCGGCGAAACACGCCGCGGCGGAGGCTGAAGCGAAAACGCCTCGCGCGTGCGATGCGTCCGCGAACAAGCGCTCCAGAGCGCACGACCGCCACGAAGGATCATCGCTATAGCCCGCATAGGACCTGCGTTAGCTGCGATCGCTCGCAGAAAGGATTTGTTGCAAGCGGCGACTGGTGCCGCCCGATGATGGTGGTACTCTCGCACTCGCATTCGCGAGTTGGACCAAAGCGATCTCAGGCCGACACATCTCTCCACGGCGAGTCGCCGTGGCGACCTGAAGCGGCCCGCGGTCAATCGAGATGTGCCGCCGCTCGGTCGAAGTAGCAAATCACCATTAGCGATCGACACCACGTCGAACTTGGGAGACCGTTACCATGCAGATGCCCAGCCCCATCGGACCTTCGAGTGTCGGAATCACCCGTGTTCACGGCCCGCACGGCATCAACGCCCCGCACGCTCCGTTCCGCGGGCAGAGCGCTGAAGGCGCCGCTGCCACGCGCGGCGCTAGCGACAGCCTTTCGATTTCTTCCGCCGCCGAGGCGGCACTCACTGCCAGCGAAGCGGGCGGCATCCGGCAGGATGTGGTCAGCCGCATCAAAAGCGAGATCGCCGCGGGCACTTACGAGACGTCGGCCAAGCTCGACGCGGCGCTCAGCCGGATGCTGGATGAGATCGGCTGAACAGCTGAGAGCCCTCGCAGGACGATTCAAAGTTTCATGATGCCCAGTTTAGCGAGTAGTCGGTCGACTCGGTAAGCATTTTCTCGGACGGCGGCGGTAAGGTTGGCAGAGTTGGCGAGGCGGAGAAGATTGATGGCCGCGT